>JAMOOM010000172.1 GCA_027065515.1 Campylobacterales bacterium | reverse complement strand
CATCTCAGTCGTCTTTGGTCATGAATTTGTTGGCAAGATAGGGGGTGAAGACATAGGCGACAAAGAGCGAGGCGAACATCGCAATCGGCGCATAGATGGCGATGGGCCGAATGTACTGGCCGACCGTGCCTTCGACCATGAACATGGTCAAAAAGGTCATGGCGATGGCGACGGTCGCCAGATTCGTGGGGTTGCCGATCTCGTTGGTCGCTTCGATCGCGATCTGTCTGATCGTTTTGCGTTTGGCGTCGTGATCGTGAAAATGCCTGTGGATGTTTTCGATGACGATGATAGCCGAATCGACCAGAAGGCCGAGTGAGAGCAAAATGGCAAAGAGCGAAACCTTGTTGATGCTTTGGCCCAGCACATAGCCGCTAAAAAGCGTCAGCGAGATGATCATTGGCACGGTCAGGGTCACGATGGCGGCCTCCTTGTAGCCCAGGGCGTAGATGAGCAGGATGAAGATGATGAGGATGGAGATGAGGATATGATCGACCAGTTCGTTGACCGAGTGGTCGGCCGTGTAGCCGTCGTCTTTGGTGACGATGTAGCCGATGTTTTCTTTATCGAGCTCCTCTTCAAGCGAGTCCATCAGCTTGAAGATTTCGCGGTTAATCGTCACGGCGTTGGCGCCTCTTTTCTTGCTGACGGTGATGGTGGTCTGGGGCACGACCTTTCCATCTGTCCGCTCATGGCCAAAAATCGCCGCGCTCTTTTTGTCCTCGACCGCTTCGGCCCTGCTGACTGTCGCCACATCTTTGAGATAGACGACCGATCCGCCGTAATTGGCCACGATGATATTCTCGATGTCCCCGGTGCTTTCGATTCCCTTCTCCATCCCAAAGAGCAGCAGCCTGTCGTCGCCGGTTTCGCCGTTGATGTCGGGTGTTTTGACGCTCAGCGATTTGACGGCCTTTACGATCTGCCCCAGCGAGAGGTGGTAGCCGCTTAGCCTTTGCAGATCGACTTCGATGTTGTACTGGGGCTTCTTGTCGCCGATGAGACGGGTAAGACCCACATTTTCGATGCGGTTGATCTTTGTCTGAAGCTCGGTCGCTTTCTGGTAGATCTGCGTCATCGGCACCGATGTGTCCTTTGGATACAGGGCGATCGAAGCGATGGCGACATCCGTGTCGATGTCGAGGGTTTTGACGATCGGCACGACCCCTTCGGGCAGAGAGTCGAGGTTTCGTATCACGGCGTTGTAGAGTCTGAAATCGGCTTTGTCCCGCTCTTCGCCCAGGAAGAATTTGACATTCAGGATGGCCACATTGTCTTGGGCGATGCCATAGATGTCTTCGACACCCTCCACTTCCCGAAGCCGCCGCATCAGCGGTTCGACGATCGTTTTTTGGATCTTTGCGGCCTTGACGCCCGGATAGGGCACGATCACCGCGCCGCCGGCTACGACGATCTGGGGGTTGGCCTCTCTTGGGGAGATCTGCAAGGTGATATACCCCATCACGATGATCACGAGACCGATGACGAAGGTCAGCGGGTGTTCGATGAAGCCTTTCGCCAGCTTTCCGGCGAGATTTTTTTTGTAATCTTTATTCATCGGCAGCATCCTTTCATCATGGATATAAAAAGTTCGCACACTTCATCGCTATAGCGCATCAGATCGCCGCCCTCTTCAAGCCACAACCCGATATATCCGTCGCCAAA
>JAMOOM010000171.1 GCA_027065515.1 Campylobacterales bacterium | reverse complement strand
TGCAGTTCCACCACCGCCACCGGGTGAGGAAAAAGAACCCAAACGGTAGTCGTTGGACGTATGAGATAGGGGAGAGGAAAGGGTGAGACGGGCTTTGCTGAATTTCATAGTCAGAGAGTGGTTGCTGCTCGCTTCGCTGTTTGGGCTGCTGGCCACCTCTTTCTACCGGGGTGCCTTTCCCGACTATACAGATAGGGAGCTCGTCCCCATCTTTCTTCTTTTCGCACTTTTTGTCGTGGTCAAAGGCATCGAAAACAGCAATCTCCTCCTCAAAACCGCGACCGTTATCGAACGGGGCGCGCTGCTGCCGGCGAAACTCGTGATCATCACGTTTTTGCTCTCGATGGTCGTGACGATCGATGTGAGTCTCGTGACGATGCTGCCGATCGTCCTGTCTCTCAATATCCGCCAAAAAGGAAACCTTGCCATTCTGGTGGCTCTCACTGCCCACGTGGGTGCTGCCCTGACACCATTTGGGACGCCACAGAATCTTTTCATCTACTCTTTCTACAATGTAGATACACTGGCATTCATCGAAACGATCGCCCCTTTTTCGATCGGAATGCTGCTCTTTTTTCTTGTTGTCTCCTTTTTTATGAAGGCGACGAAAGATACCTCGTTCAGACGAAAAAAACGCCCTGTCGAGAAGCCGATGGCGCTGAGCTATCTGGTGCTATTGGGAATCGTTGTTTTGTGTGTGCTGCGTCTGTTGTCGGTGAGCACGGCGGTACTGGCCCCGGTCTTCGCGCTCTTTTTCGACCGCCGCAGCCTTAAGGTGGACTATGGTCTGCTGCTCACCTTCCTGGCGTTCATAGGGCTTACAGACAACATCAAGGCGATGATAGGCGGGATGATCCACCATCCTGGACACATATTCATCCTTTCGGCATCGATGAGCCAGTTTATCAGCAATGTACCGACGACCCTGCTGTTGAACAAGTTCACAGGCGAGTGGGAAGCGCTGCTGTGGGGGACCAACGTGGGAGGATTTGGAAGTCTCGTCGCAGCCCTGGCCAATCTCATCACCTACAGACTCTACGTCACCTACGGCGAGAAAAAACATGTCGCTTCTTTCACCAGAAAATTCGTCATAGCCGGTTATGTGGCGTTCATGGTGGGATTTGTCATCCATTTCGTTCTCTACAGACATCTTTACGGGCTGCCTTAACCGATCTCATCGTATTTTTACTTCAGACCTGTTATACTCTCTGCCATTACGATCCATACGGAGAAAACCCATGCAAAAGAAGATGCAAGTTGTTCAGACGCTCCTCGATACTCTTCCTTTCATCAGGAAATTCGCGGGGCAGACCATCGTCGTCAAATATGGCGGCGCGGCTCAGGTCAAAGAGGATCTGAAAGAGAAGTTCGCTCAGGATATCGTGCTGATGCATCTGGTGGGCATCCGTCCCGTCGTCGTGCACGGCGGCGGCCCGAAGATCACCCAGCTGCTGGCCGATCTGGGGATCGAGACCAGTTTCGTCGATGGACAGCGTGTGACGACGAAAGAGGCGATGCGCATCGCCGAGATGGTGCTTAGCGGTGAAGTGAACAAGGAGATCGTCTCGATGCTCAACGATCACGGCTCCAAGGCGATCGGCATCAGCGGCAAGGACGCCCACTTCATCCGGGCGCGAGCCAAAGACCGCAGCAAATTCGGTTATACCGGCATCATCGAGGATATCCACGCCGACGTGGTGCTGAATCTGATGAAAGAGGATTTCATCCCCGTCATCGCGCCGATCGCCGCCAGCAAGGACCCGGGTGAGCCGGGATTCAACATCAACGCCGACCTGGCCGCCAGCAAGATCGCCGTGGCGCTGAAAGCGACCAAAGTGGTCTTTCTGACCGACACCCCGGGCGTTCTGGACGCCGAGAGCAAACTCATCGGCACGCTTGGCACCGAAAAGATCGACCTGCTCAAAAACGAAGGGGTCATCAGCGGCGGCATGGTACCCAAGGTGGATGCCTGTCTCGAAGCGATCCAGGGGGGCGTGGGAAAAGCGCACATCATCGATGGACGCATCGAACACTCGATTCTTCTGGAGATCTTCACCAGCGAGGGGATCGGGACGCAGATCGTGCATTGAAAGTAAGGAGTAAGAAGTAGATAGCTTGGGAGGGAAGTGATATGTCGAAGAAAATCTATTGTATCGCCAGATTCAGGGCGAAAGAGGGGAGAGAAGCGGAGCTTTTCGAGGTGCTCAAGGCGCTGGAGCCAGATACGCTCAGAGAAGACGGATGTATTCAGTATGTCGTGACACGGCGCATCGAAAATCCCTGCGCCGGCGGGTCGGACGACTATCCGATCGTCTTCAGCGAGATCTGGGCTGACAGGGAGAGTTTCGAGGCCCACTGCAACCGAAAAGCGATCCAGGCCTTTTTCCAGACGCAGTGCCTGGACGAAAACGGCCTGGCCGAAGCGTGGGACGTGAACGCCTACAGCGACGAACCGGTCGATTATGACGCGCCGCGTTTCGGGGCGGGGTGTGAGCAAGTATAGGGTCGTCCTCAAAATCGAAGAGGGGGACGCAGACTACCTGCACTGGATCGATACGGTAATCAAATAAGATGACAACCAGCGACGCTCTTTTGCCTTCACTGATGGAAGCGGCCGGAGGGCTGGGGATTTTTCTGCTGGGTATGATCATCATGACCGACGGCCTCAAGGCGCTGGCCGGCGGGACGATCCACCGGTGGCTGATGCGCTTTACCAAAAGCCCCCTCAGCGGCGCGGTGACCGGCGCGGTGGGGACCGCGATACTGCAGTCTTCCAGCGCCACCACCGTGGCCGCCGTGGGATTCGTGGCGGCGGGGCTCATGGAGTTTTCTCAGGCCCTCGGGATCATCTTCGGTGCCAACGTCGGCACGACGGTGACAGGCTGGATCGTCGCGCTTTTCGGGTTCAAGCTCAAAATCACCGCCCTGGCGATGCCTCTGGTGCTCGTGGGGGCGCTGATGAAGCTACTGAGCAGAGGCAGTGTGGGACGAGTGGGATACGCCGTAGCTGGCTTCGGGCTCATTTTCGTGGGGATCGGTCTGATGCAGGAGGGAATGGAAGGGTTTCGTCATCTCGTCTCTTTCGCCGACCTTCCCGCCGATACGTGGTACAACCGCTTTCGGCTCTTTTTTCTGGGGATGCTCTTCACTCTCGTCACACAGTCTTCCAGCGCGGGGGTCGCCGCGACGCTGACGGCACTCTATGCGGGCCTCGTGACCTTCGAGCAGGCGGCGGTGCTCGTGGTGGGGATGGATGTGGCCACGGCGGTGACGGCCGTCATCGCCTCCATCGGGAGCTCGGTACAGGCGAAGCGGACAGGCTTTTCCCATCTCATCTACAACTTTTTCACCGGTGCCATGGCGCTGCTTCTGGTCACACCCTACACCCTTTTGGTTGAAAGAATGCTGCCCGGTTTCATTGAAAACGACGCCGAGATCGCGCTGGTCGCTTTCCATACACTTTTCAATCTCCTGGGTCTTGTCGCCATCCTGCCCTTCGCCTCGCACTTCGCGCGCTTTATGGAGCGGCTCATTCCCGAGCGCCTGCCATCTTATCTGCGTAAACTCGATAGAGACCTGCTCAATCACCCCTCCATGGCGCTCGACGCACTTTCCCAGACCGTTTACGACGAAATACTGCGTCTGAGCGAATGCCTGAAGCTGCGCCTGGACCCTCGTGTGAGATACGACACTTCGAAACTCGACGAGATAGACCGCGCCATCGAAGCGATCTACGACTACATCGACGACCTCCATCTGGAAAAAGAGAGTCGCCCCGAACGGATGAAACTGCTGGAGATCGTCCACACGGTCGACCACCTGCAGACCCTCTGTGAGCTCTGCACCCGGGCCCCGGAGTTTCTGCATATCGAGCTGGAGGAGATAGACATCCTGCGCGAGTCTGTACGCCAGGGGATCGCCGAACTCGAAGAGTACCTCCTGGAGCGCGACTGGGAGACGGCGGTCGCCAAATCGATGAGGCTCCACAAAACCGTCGACGCCTCCGCCCGACGCCTCCGTGCCGACGTAATAGCCGCCATCGCGAAAAAAAGTGTGGGAACCGACGAAGGAAGCCGCTATCTAGACATGCTGGCATGGCTGGCGGAAACTATCTATCATCTCGGACGCATCACCTATCACTACAGAAGAAGCGTCGAAACGGAGGAAAAAAGCGAAAAACGATAGAGCTGAAACGGCAATCTCCCATTTTCCGCCAATTCCAAAAGTTGAGGTTGGGCCATATGGGGCAGCTTCCGTTTTGCATGATACTGCCAGGCACCATGCGGGGCGTTCGTTATCAGCGATACATAGAAAACATACACAATTGTAATATACGAAGCTTTCGCAAACGACATTCTCAGCGCTCTGAAACCTCCTTTTGGCTATAATCTGTGCCAAAAAGCAGGAAGATTTCATGACATTTATCGAAACACGCGGCAATGACGGTACCAAGCCTGCCGAAGTCTCTTTTTCCGAAGCCATTTTGAGCCCGAGTGCCAGTTTTGGAGGGCTTTATGTGCCCAAGCGGTTACCAACTCTCGATTTCGACTTTTTCAAAGCCCATATTGGCAGCCACTATAAGGATTTGAGCAGGGCTCTTTTTGAAAAGTTCGATGTCGATATAGACGAGGCTGATCTGAACAAGGCACTTGATCGATACGATTCATTCGACGATCCAGAAAACCCGGTGCCATTGGTAGGCGTCGAAGATGATGCGTTTGTCAGTGAGCTTTGGCATGGGCCTACGCGGGCTTTTAAAGATATGGCGCTCCAGCCATTTGGCTATATACTCTCGAAGCTGGCGGAAAAACGTGGCGAGAAGTATCTGATTATGGCGGCTACAAGTGGGGATACCGGCCCTGCAACACTCGAGACTTTCAAAAACGCTGCGGAAGTAAAAGTCGCCTGTCTCTATCCTGAAGGCGGCACAAGCGATGTGCAGCGTCTTCAGATGGTCACAGAGGATGCGCCCAACGAAAAGGTGATCGGCATACACGGTAATTTCGACGATGCACAGACGGCGTTGAAAAATCTGCTATCCAGCGAGAGCTTTAAAAACAGACTCTCCCAAAGTCACACAAAACTCTCCGCGGCCAATTCAGTCAACTTTGGACGAATCATCTTTCAGATCATCTACCATATTCACAGCTATCTACAGCTTGTAAAAAAGGGTGAAATCGGCTTGGGTGAGCCTGTTTACCTTGTCGTGCCTAGCGGTAACTTCGGCAATGCACTGGGGGGCTATTACGCAAAAAAAATGGGGCTTCCGGTAGAAAAGATACTCATAGCATCGAATATCAACAATGTTTTGAGCGACCTGATCACCAAAGGGGAATACGATCTTACATGCAAATCGCTCATTCAGACTACATCTCCGGCGATGGATATACTCAAATCCTCCAACGTGGAGCGCGTACTTTACGATAAATTTGGTCCCGAGCGCACAAAAGAGCTGATGGACGATCTGGATAGAAAAGGACGCTACCGACTTTCGCACGATGAGCTGGCGATGCTTAAAGAGGATTTCGATGCCACTTTCAGCAGCGACGAAGAGGGCAAAGAGGTGATCGCGAAATATGCGAAAAAGGGGTACGTGATGGATCCGCATACGGCCACGTGCTTCAAGGCGTACGATAAGTTGAGAAAAAAGAGTCTCAAGACGATAATCTACTCCACTGCGGAGTGGACGAAATTCAGCCGTACGGTCAGTGCGGCGCTTGGCTACGATGCCGAGCGTGATCTGGATGCTTTGGAGTGGGTAAGCGAACACTATCGTGTGTCTGTGCCGAAGATGATCGCCGAACTGTTCGAAAAACCGATCGTTCATACCACGGTGGTAGATAAAGAGAAGATCGAAGAAGAGATTCTTTCGTTTATTTGATGCAGCCTCTAAAATGAAAATAGCGATTGTAGGCGCAGGAGCCGCAGGTTTGATGGCTGCCATCACAGCGGCGAGAAATGGTGTGCGCGCCGACCTTTTCGAACAGAGTCCGGAAGTTGGACGAAAGATTCTGGCTTCCGGAAACGGAAGATGCAATATCACAAATACATCTCTTGGATGTGAAGATTATTTCGGTCGCCACCCCTCTTTTGTCGATTATGCTCTCAAGACATTCGATTTCAGAGCTTTTTCACGTTTTTGCGAGTCGATTGGCCTTTTGTTGCGAACTCTCGATGATGGAAGGGCTTACCCTTTGAGCGATGAAGCCAGATCGGTGCATGGAGCGATGAAGCGGCAGGCTTTGCATCTGGGGGTGCGATTGCGCACCGAAGAGAAAGTTGGCAGTATCGAATCTACAGGTGGCCGCTTTCATCTTTCTACCGACAAAGCGGGCTATGATTACGACAGAGTTTTGGTGTCTACCGGTTTGGCTGCTGCGCCACAGCTTGGAGGAGGTATGGATGGCGTCGCATTTGCCAGGCAGCTTGGACACAGTATCGTGGATCCGTGGCCGGCATTGGTCGGCTTGCATCTGAAGGAGCCATGGCCTTCAAAAATGAGTGGTGTGAGGATCGATGGCGAGGTTACGACCTATGTCGATGGCAAAAGAAGTGAAACTTATGGCGGAGATATCCTTTTTACAAAATATGGAGTATCCGGTTTTTCGATCCTAGATGCTTCGATCGAGACATCCAGGGCAATGGCCAATGGGCGAAATGTAGTACTCGGGATCGATCTATTGCCTCAATTTTCACGCCAGTCGCTTGTAGGCAGTATAGAAAAGGTGGCAAAGCGGAATGGATTTGCAACCTCGGTGGAGATTCTTCAGGGACTATTGCCCTATAAATCGGCCAAAGCACTTCTTCAAGCTCTAGAAATTCCTTTAGAACGCAATGGCGCCGACCTCACTCCGAAAAATGTCAGGGCGATCGCTTCACGGATATCGGATTGGCGTTTTAGCGTATCGGATACGCATGGATACAGGCATGCCGAAGTGGCAGGCGGAGGTGTTTTGTGCAGCGAAGTGGATGCAAAAACCATGGAATCCAAAATCGTTCCAGGTCTATATTTTTCAGGAGAAGTGCTGGATGTCGTCGGAAAGCGAGGAGGGTATAATCTGCATTTTGCCTGGGCTAGCGGTTATCTGGCCGGTAAAGCGATGGCAAGACGATGAAAGTCGTTATTTTCGATATGGATGGCACGTTGATCGATTCGGCACGTGATATAACCGCTACGATCAATCATGTGCGACTTATAAACCATGGTCTTGAGCCATTGTCGAGCGAGGAGGTTGTGGAGATTATCAATCGTCCCGTGCGCAATCTGGCCAAACTCTTTTATGGCACCGAAAATTACGAGACGCGAGATAAAGTGCTTTTTGAGTCCCACTATTACGATCAATGCACTCAAAATCCACAGCTGTACCCTGGGATCGATGAACTTCTTGCAACACTCTTTGTCAGTGGGGTAAAACTTTCCGTAGCCACCAATGCCCCTTCGCTTTTTGCGTGTCGCATGCTTTCACACCTCGGTATTCTTGAGCGATTCGACCATGTTGTGGGGCCCGATACGGTAGGCGCCAGCAAGCCCGATCCTGAAATGTTGCACCATATATTGAAAAATTACGGTTTCGATTATGGAAAACATCATGCATGGATGGTGGGCGACAACCAAAAAGATATGGATGCGGCACGTCACGCGGGTATCGGCGCACTTTATGCGACATGGGGCTTTACGAGCGAGGCCCAGGGCGATGAGATATTGGCATCGCCCCTGCGCATTTTAGAGATCGTTTTTCCTTCACAGGAGATATGAGTATCTCATTTTTCTACCCTTTTATGAAAGAGAAAAGTGGTTTTCTTGCGGTAGGTGTCTATGAGGTGAGAATTTCATATGGTCTGCGGATGCGCTCTATGAGGAGTGGGACGCTGACATTCCGACTGACTCTCGCAAACTCCTTTCCATCCAAAAAAATTATGGCAGTCGGTATGGAGAATACGCCAAAATGTGCGGCGATCTCCGCATGATCGCCTATATTTATCGTTAAAAATTCTATTTTTGGGAAGTTTTTTTCAAACGCTTCTAAAAGTTTTGGCTTCAATGCATGGCATACATTGCAGTGTTCGCCCCAAAAATATAGTAAAACCCCGGGTTTTTCTTTTATCTCTTTTTCGATATCTTCGATTTTCATTTTGCACTTTCCATCTCTTCTTGAAGTTCCAAAAGTTCCAGATAGCGGTCCGCTTTGGTATTGTACAGCGTTTCCAGTCGGTCGAGTTCGTCGGTTAGATTTTGTATGCCCTTTTGCTGGTAGCAATCCGGATCGGCCAGGCATGTATTGAGCTCGGCGATTTCATTTTCGAGTATTTCGATCTCGGCCGGGAGTACTTCGAGTTCGCGCTGTTCGTTGTAGCTCAACCGTTTTTTCTGCCTTTTTGGCATTTGGGATTTTGGTTTTTCCTTTTCGATTGCAAGTTCGTGTTCATACTGAACGAGGGCATTGATCTCTTTTTCGATCGAGAGAAATTCGGAGTAGGGCTGATAGCTCTCTTCCACTATCCCGTGACCTTTGAAGATAAAGAGTTTTTTTGCGATTTTATCGACGAAATAGCGGTCATGGCTTACAAAAATCAGCGCGCCGGAAAAGTTCAGCAGATACTCTTCGAGTATATTGATGGTTGGAATATCCAAGTCGTTGGTCGGTTCATCCAAAATCAGGCAGTCAACTTTTTTTGTAAACAGTAGAGCCAGCGCCACGCGGTTTTTTTCGCCACCGCTGAGTACGCCTATTTTTTTATCCAGGTACTCTTTTGGAAAAAGGAAGTTTTTCAGGTACCCATAGACGTGCATATTTTTGCCCTGCACATCTACGCGATCTCCTCCAAAAGGGCAGAAAGTTTCGATAAGATTTTTGTCGTCATCGAGCATCTCTCTGTGTTGATCGAAATAGCCTATGGTGAAGTCTCCCCGTTTGATGGTGCCGGCATCCGCTTTTTCGCGTCCCAGTAGTAGTTTTAGAAGAGTGGATTTTCCGCTGCCGTTTTTGCCTACTACGGCGATACGGTCTTTTTGAAGGATGCGGTTTGAGAAGTTGTGAATAAGCAGCTTGTCTCCCAACCGTTTTTCAAGATGCTCTATCTCGAAAAGCACTTTTTTTCGGCTGACGCTCTCGTCACGGTTGAAGTGGTGTTTTTCGCGTTCGAGCTCGATCTGTATCTTGCGAATTGCCGAAGGATTCTTTTTTGCCTGTTCACGCATTTCAAGAACCCGTTTCTTTCGTCCCTCATTGCGCTTTAGCCGAGCCTTGACGCCACGTCTTAGCCACTCCTCCTCGCTTTTCAATATCTTCAGCAGCGTTTCGTGCTCTTTGTGCATGGCGTGCAACAACGCCTCTTTTTGTTGTAGGTAGCTTTCGTATCCGCCTTTGAAGCTTCGCAGCGTATGATCTTCTATCTCGACGGTGCGTGTCGCTATACGGTCTATGAAGTAGCGGTCGTGTGAAATGAGCAGGAGTGTGAACTTCTCTTTGAGCAGCAGCTCTTCCAGAAATTCGACCATATATACATCCAGGTGGTTCGTGGGTTCGTCAAGCAGCAGAATATCCGGTTTTTTCAGCAGCAAAGACGCCAGCGCCACGCGCCGTTGTTCTCCCCCGCTCAGGAGATTTACCGGGCGATCTTCGTAGGTTTTAAGGTCGAACTCCTTTAGGATTCGCTCGATCCTGTCGTCAAGATTCCAGGCGTCGTGATAATCCAAAAAAGCGGTGAGTTTCGCATGCTCGTCAAGGAGTGCAGGATTTTCGAAATCTTCGGATAATTGATTCGACACCTCTTCATATCGCTGTTTCGCTTTTTGTATATCGGTCAACTCCAGCTCGATAGCATCTTTGACGCTCAGCCCAGGCTCGAATACCGGCTGCTGATCCAGCATTTCGATCTTGATTCCCTGCCGGACGATGCGTCTGCCGCTGTCAGGCTCGACATCTCCGCTGACGATCCTCATCAGCGTCGATTTGCCGCTGCCGTTTCGACCGACGATTACGATACGCTCGTATTCGTCGATATGAAAGTCGATGCCTTTGAAAATAATTTGGGATTCAAACTGTTTATCGACGTCTAAAAGGTCCACAAGTGCCATACGCGCCTTTTCTTATATAAATATTTTACTTCCTGTTTTGGAAATTGAATTTTAACCTATCTTGGCTATAATCCAACTAATTTGACAAAAAGGATCACCCCGGGATGGTTGAGATAATTTCTATAGTATATTTTGTTTACGTGCTTTTAAAAGTCTATATATCCGTTATGCAGATTGGATATGTCTCTCGCGCCAAAGATGCGCCTCCGGTTTTGATGAAGCCCAGCACATGGATGAAATCGGCAAGATATCTCATATCGAACGAAAGAGTGAAGATCGTGGAAGCGCTCGTCGATTATGCCATTTTCATATTCTGGTTGGCCTGGGGGCTGCACTGGATCGACACGCTCACATGGAATATGGATCCGATCGTTCAGGCAGTAGTGGCTGTGGATATTTTTCTTGTAGTCAATTATATAGTGGAGCTTCCCTTTGCGATCTATACCACATTCGTAATCGATGAGCGCTTTAAATTCAACCATTCGACACCGGAGCTCTTTATCAAGGATCAGATCAAAGGAGGCATCATGACGCTGCTTTTTGCATCCTTGCTTGCGGCAGCCGTATCGTGGATCATTATCAATGTGCCTATGTGGTGGTTTTTCAGCTTTATTTTGGTATTTGCCGTACTGGTGCTTCTCAATCTACTATATCCCACAGTTATAGCGCCAATGTTCAACACCTTTACACCGCTTGAAAATGAGCTTTTGAGGGAGAAGATCGATAATCTTTTGAAAAAGAGCGGCTTTAAAAGCGAAGGGGTTTATGTAATGGACTCCAGCAAACGTGACGCACGGTTGAACGCCTATTTCGGAGGGATCGGAAAGAGCAAGCGAGTCGTGTTGTTCGATACGCTGCTTGAGAAATTGACAGACAACGAGCTTTTGGCTGTACTCAGCCATGAGTTGGGGCACTTCAAGCATAGAGATATCTATAAAAATATCGCGATGCTTGGCGGCATTCTTTTTGCGGGCTTCTATATTCTGGGCCATCTTCCGGCAAATCTGTTTTTGGAGATCGGGGTGATGCAGACGCCTGCGATGATTATGCTGATATTTTTGTTGCTGCTTCCTGTCTTCATGTTTGTGTTTATGCCTGTTATGAGTCTGGTGAGTCGTCGCAACGAATACGAAGCGGATCGATATGCCGTGCAGGTTCATGGCAATAGCACCGATCTGATCAGCGCGCTCAAAAAACTGGTCGATGAAAACAAGAGTTTTCCAAAATCACATATCCTGACAAAAATATTTTATCATTCGCATCCTCCTGTGATCGATCGTCTCAAAGCTCTTGGCGACAAGAATATTCCCGACGAGAAAGAGGATGAGGCGCTGAAAGGTGAATGCAATCTTTAGCAACAACAAGTTTTCAGCTCGAAACGATTCCGTAGCGATCGAATCGGTACTGAAAGATGCCGCCAAAAAGCTCTACTGTATGACGAAGAGGCCTCGCCTGGAGGCTGAAATCCTGATGGCGCACGCTCTTGGTCGTGAGCGCATATGGCTCCATGCCCACTCGGGCGAGTCGATATCCCCAGAGGGGCTGACACGTTTTTTACACTTTGTGCAAAGGCGCCTCGAAAGCGAGCCGATCGAATATATCACAGGTAGTGTATCTTTCTACGATTTGGAGCTTCATGTAGGTCCAGGCGTATTGATCGCGCGCCCCGAGACGGAGATCCTGGTCGATATGGCCGCTGAAATTGTAGAAAAAAATGGCATTGAAAGAATCTGTGAGATAGGAGTCGGCAGTGCGGCGGTGAGCATCATGCTGGCTTTGAAGTTTCCACATCTTCAAATAACCGCCACCGATATCTCTTCCGATGCGCTTTTTTATGCCAAAAAGAATATAGAAAAATATGGAGTCCAAAAAAATATCAGGCTTGAAAAGGCCGATCTGATGGAGGGTGTCGAAGGTGATTTCGAGATGATTGTCTCCAACCCTCCTTATATCAAATCCTCCTTTTTGCTGCCCGATTCATTGAAGCATGAGCCAAGCGGCGCTCTGTTTGGCGGTGAAGCGGGCGATGAGTTGCTAAAACGTATCATAATGACGGCCAAAGAGCGTGAAATAGGGTATCTGCTCTGTGAAATGGGCTACGACCAGCGAGAAGCGATTTTGAAATTTTGCAAACAAAACACTCTCCCGATACCAACATTCTACAAAGATCTAGCCGGCCTCGACCGGGGATTTTATATCAAATTTTAGGAAAAACATAATGCAAACAGTAAAACCGAAACCGGACATAGAACTCTCCATTCCAAAAAAGATGTGGATTCCATACTTGATGCTACTTGGAATTACGCTTGGCGCCTCTTTGTGCGCCGGCGCAGTGGTGGCACCCGTAATCTTTCATGCAGATGATATTCTAGGAGGCGGGATACTTGGTCATTTTCAAGAGGGACTTATCATGACGCAGATATTCTTGAAAATGAATTGGCTTGTCAACATAACATGTGTCGTTATAATCGTTGTAGAGGGGTATCATTTCATAAGATTTTATCGCGATAGGATCACTTTTTTCAGTGCTTTTGTGACGGTTTGGACCGGATTTATGTTTACGCTTTACTACACACCCCAGATTGTGGAATTTCAAAGGCAGGGCGAATCCATTGTGGAGAATGAACTTTTTCAAAAAGCCCATATGGCTTCTGAGTGGGATTTCAAGATCTTTGTGGTAGCATTGGCGATACTTTTAGGACGATATTTTTACAGAAAAATCGTTTGACACAAGGCAAAATCGGCAATGATAGTGATCAAAGGTTTAAAGAAACGATTCGGTTCCAAAGAGGTGTTAAAAGGCATCGATCTGACGATACCCGAAGGAAAGACGACAGTTATTCTGGGTCTCTCCGGAGGCGGCAAATCGACTATTATCAAGCATATCGTAGGTCTTTTAAAGCCTGATGAAGGCGAGATATGGGTGGATGGCGAAGAGATCAGTCACGCCGATGAAGACCAGATTCGTGCCATCAGGAAAAAAGTCGGATTTCTGTTTCAAAGCGGGGCACTTTTCGACAGTATGAATGTCTATGAAAATGTAGCTTTTCCTTTGCGTGAGCATACGGATATGAGTGAAGAGGAGATTAGAGAGCGGGTCGTAGAGCGCCTAAAGATGGTTGCGCTCAAGCCAGGTGAGGTGATGAATCTTTTTCCCGATGAGCTGAGCGGTGGCATGAGAAAAAGGGTAGGGTTGGCACGCACTATCGCACTCGATCCAAAAATAATTCTGTATGACGAGCCAACGAGTGGGCTGGATCCAATCACGAGCGATCTGATTTCTCAGATGATCATTCATTTGAAAAAGAGACTTGGAGTGACGTCCGTGCTTATATCGCACGATATCAAGGAGAGCTTCAAGGCCGGTGATTGGTTTGCAATGCTTTATGATGGAAAAATCATAGAGACCGGTGATGCCGAACATTTCAAGAATACAAAAAATCCATACGTCAGACAATTTCTGGACGGGAAGAGTGAAGGTCCCATCCAGTTTCAAGAGAGAAGTTGAAAGAGAAAATGTCAACCGGATGGTTCAATCCATCTGGTTGCGCATCCATGTAGGAATATCTAGAATCTCTTCGTTGTCGTAACCGCCTACTACCTTGACACGCGGCGTGCTTGCAGGAATGGCGTTTTCGCTGTTTTCAGGCTGCATTAGTGTAATCTGTCGCTTTTTATCATCTTTGACTTCGGTCTTTTCCTCTTCGGCTTCTGCACTTTCAAAGCCTGTCGCAACGATCGTGATCTTGACTTCATCGAGGGAGAGGCTCGTGTCGGTCGTGGTGCCGAAAATCACATGCGCCTCTTCGTGGGCATTATCCTCTACGATCCCCATCGCTTCGCTGATTTCAAGGATTGGATAGTCGGGATGTATATGGAAATGAACCAACACACCCATGGCGCCCTTGATATCCATATTGTCAAGAAGCGGAGACTCGATCGCATTCTTTATCGCTTCGTAAGCCGCACTTGGGCCCGTAGCTTCGCCTACTCCCATCAGTGCCAAACCTCTGTGACTCATGACGGTGTTGACATCCGCAAAGTCGAGATTTATATCGTGCTCTCCGCGCGAGAGGATGACGTTGCTGATACCGCTGACAGCTCTTGCGAGAATATTGTCAACCATCTTGAAGCTCTCTTTGATACCCAATGTCTTATCGACAATGCTTAAAAGTTTCTCGTTTGGAATGACGATTATTGAGTCGCTCTCTTTTTTGAGCGCTTCAAGTCCGGCTTCTGCAAGTTTCATTCGTTTGCGGCCTTCGAAGCGGAAAGGTTTCGTCACTACCGAAACCGTCAATGCACCCGCTTCTTTGGCGGCTTGAGCTATAATGGGGGCCGCTCCCGTACCGGTGCCACCGCCAAGACCGGATGAGACGAAAACAATATCCGCGCCCTGGAGAACCTCTTTGATGTGATCATAGCTTTCCAGTGCAGACTCTTCTCCGATCTCTGGCTTCATACCGGCTCCAAGACCTTTGGTGAGCTTCTCCCCCAGCTGGATCTTGTGTGGTGCTTTGGATGTTTCCAGTGCTTGCGCATCGGTGTTGGCGACAATCAAGTCTATACCATCGATTCCCTGGTGAATCATATGGTTGATCATATTGCCACCGCCACCTCCTACGCCTATTGCCTTGATCTTGGCTCCGGCAATCGTTGGGGACTCTTCGATTGAAAATTTATTCCTCACTTTGTACTCCTCTCTTGAAATAGGTATTAAAATATCTGTGTCATCCAGTGCCAGAATTTTTTGATTTTCTGGCCAATGCTCTCTTCCTCTTCATGTGTAGCAACTTGGGCCAGGCGCTGTTTGATATCTCCGTTTTGGAGTTTTTTATCCGAGAGATCCTCTTGTTTGGCAGACAACGAGATATCGCTTAGCTCCTCTTTGTTGGTTGCGATGGGTTCTTTTTTGTGGAGCATCTTTTTGTTTGAATCGATTTCGTACTGGGTATATGCTCCGGCCCCATATTCCAAAAGTCCAAGAACGGTGGCGAACGCCGGATCGTTAAGCGGTCCAAAATCACCTTCAAGCTGTCTGGGTCTGGCTATTCTGACGGGCATATTGTCAAAAATTGCCATTGCAAGCTCTCTGATGCCATCCAGTTTGGTCATGCCTCCTGTCAGTACGATTCCGGCGCCGATCTGCTCTTTGAGATTGCTCTTTTCAAGCTCCTTGGCAAGAATCATCAGTGTCTCCTGCACTCGCGCCTGAATTACATTGTAAACGATCTCGAGAGAGATTTCATGCTTTTGTGTTTCATCTCCGATGATCGGGATTTCGATCAACTCGTTCGAAGGCGTTTTTAGCGATCCATATTCGAGTTTGATCTTTTCGGCCACGCCGAGCGGGGTGTGCAGCGCCATCGATAGATCGTTCGTGATATGGTTGGATCCGACTGCCAGAAATGTATTGAATCTCAAAGAGTTGCCGGAGTGTATCACCATTTCACATGTAGAAGCCCCCATATCTATAACACAGACACCCAGCTCCTTTTCGTCGCTGTTGAGGACGGAGATAGCGGATGCGTAGCCAGCGAGTACGACATTTTCTATATCTACTCCCGCAGATTTTACCGCTTTTTTAAGATTGCTTAGATTTGATTTTTGGGTGGTGATGATATGAGTATCTACCTCGAGCCTGCTTGCGTTCATTCCGAATGGATCTTCGATGAACTCCTGCTCGTCAACTTTGAAATTGTAGGGCAACACATGCAGCACTTCGTATTCGTTGGGGATGTTGGCATTGTAAAGAGCCGTCTGCATGACACGGTTTATCTCTTTGATGCCAATCTCTTGTTGTGGGATATTTACGATTCCGGAGCTGTTTATGGAGCGGGTATATGCGCCTGAGATCGAGATGATGGCTTTTGCGGAAGCGGTGCCTGCGACACGCTTTGCGTCGCTTAGAGCTTGACGAATCGAGCGTGAAGTCAGCTCTATATTGGTGATGGTGCCTTTGCGTACACCTTGTGACCTGGCGACACCGGAACCGATAATGCTTATCGTGTCGTCTTTTTGTTCAGCGATGACAACACTGATTTTGCTCGATCCGATGTCTATCGCAAGGAGGGGTCTGCTCACTCGGTTTCCTTTATATAGATCTCTATCGGATATTTTTGTTGCAATCTCTCGATCAGCCTGCTTTGCAGAAGATCCGATTTGATCTTTTTGGCATTTTGCTCTATAAACGTTTTGTACTGTGTCAGCTTGTCGGAATCAAGCAACTTCTGTTCCACAACTTCGTAACTGACAGCTTTGTTGCCGATCAGTATCGCCCCTTTTTGGCTTTTTGACGAGAAGAGCTGTTGCAGAAAACGCGTAGCTTCATCTTTTGAAAGTGGTGGAAGTTTGTCGGCGTCGTCTCTTGTCACATAGTCCGAGAGCTTCGCATCTTTTAGATCGTCGCTCGCTTTTTTCGCCAATGCCAGCAGAAGCTCTTCTCTTTTTTTGGATATGTAGTCGGCTTTGACCTGGCTATAGGCTTCTTCGAAGCTTTTGGGCTTTGGAAGAATCATTTCTGCTACCTGGATCACTGCATATCTGTCACCTGTCACTTTCGGCTTGAGAAGCGTTCCCGGTGCAGCACTTTCGATAGCTTTCCATATATCGGGAGAGAAGCGACTGTCGCCGGCATCTGCGACGATCGTCTCCTGTGGAGACGCTTTTCCTTTTTTGAGAGCGATATAGGCGAGCTCCGCCTCTTTCTTCGTATGCTTGAGGGCTACTTTTTTGGCTACGAGGTCGCGAACCTTTTCGAGTGGAAGAATTTTGCCCTCTTTGTCTGTAAATTCGGTACGGTGCGATTTGTAGTACTCTTCTATCTCTTTGTCGTCGATCGATTCGTTTTTTGGAGCAATCCATGTAATGGCCAGTTTGTAGCGTTTGGGTGTCATATAGTCGCTTTTGTGTTTTTCCCACCACGACTTGAGCTCTTTCTCGTCCACCGTGACTTTTATCTGATCGGATGTAAAGACTTTGTAACGAAGTTTGTCCGCCATGAAGAGTGCAGCGCCGAACGCTTCCAGTTCAAGCGGAGCGACACCGGGAGTGAGGAGTCTGAGGGTCTTTTTTATGAGGAGCTCATCTTTGATGCTCGACTCGAATATCTTTGGTTTTGTGCGCATGTTTTTAAGTGTCGCGAGATATGTGGATTTGTCGAAATGGCCGTTTTTTTGAAAAGCCGGAATGGAAACGATCTCCTTTTGAACCTCTTCGTCGCTTACGATGATACCGTGCTCTTTGGCAAAATTCTTTATCAGCGCCTGATAGACAAGAGATTGAAGAACCCTCTTTTTAAGCCCCATGCGTTTGGCCGTCGCTTCATCGAGCCTGCCACCCATCGCTTGGTTGTATTGCTGATAAAGATTGCCATAAGCGCTTTCGAAAGCGGCATAGGTGACAGGAACATCACCCACTTTGGCGACGTTTTTGCTTTTGCTGCCGTACTGGTATGTGCCCCAGCCGACAAATCCTGCACCCACGAATGCGATCGTGCTGATCCAGATCGTGATGACAAGATATTTTCTGTGTTTTTGCATCCAGGTAATCATAAGAGGCCTTAAGAAAGAATTTGGGTAACGGAGATATGCCCGATACGATATAATTTTGTTGTACAGATTTTATTGAATATGAAATTAATCCCTGTTTAAATTATGGTGCCTATGCGCGGAATTACCGCAATTTGTATGCGATATGGACAAACTGTCCAAAAATTGACAAATGTTGTCAGAAAAATAAGGATTTTGAATGAAAAACAGCGAAATGATCCAGCGTGATCTGGCTCATATCTGGCACCCGTGTACACAGATGAAGGACCATGAATCACTGCCTTTGGTTCCTGTGAAGCGGGCCGAAGGAGTTTGGCTCGAAGATTTCGAAGGAAACAGGTATATCGACGGCATCAGCAGCTGGTGGGTCAATCTATTCGGCCATGCCAACCCCTATATAAGCGCCAAGCTCGCCGAGCAGGCATCGACTCTCGAGCATGTGCTTCTGGCAGGTTTCACCCATGAGCCTGCCGTAACGCTCGCCGAGAGGCTTTGTGAAATAGTCCCCGGCGATCTAAACAAGGTATTTTTTGCGGACAATGGATCCAGTGCCGTGGAGGTCGCACTGAAAATGAGCTACCATGCCCACCTCAACAACGGGAAGGATCGTCCGCTTTTTCTCTCGTTGACCAACAGCTATCACGGAGAGACTATCGGCGCACTTTCGGTCGGAGATGTGGAGCTTTACAAGAAAACGTACGAGCAGATACTGATACGATCCGTGCAGACGCCTGTGCCGAAAGATAGAACATACGAGGCGGCCGAGGAGGCTGCCGAGCAGCTTGAGAATATTTTGAAAACCCTCTCCACTCGGATTTCGGCGTTGATCGTCGAGCCGCTGGTGCAGTGTGCGGGCTCGATGCATATGTACCATCCTCACTATCTTGTACGGGCAAGGGAGCTGTGCAAAAGGTACGATATCCATCTGATAGCGGATGAAATAGCGGTTGGCTTTGGTAGGACGGGGACGATGTTTGCATGCGAACAGGCGGGTGTATCACCAGATTTTCTATGTCTCTCAAAAGGCCTTACAGGTGGCTATATGCCGCTTGCGGTGGTTGTGACCACGGATGAAATGTATAAAAGATTCTACTGCGACTATCTCGAATACAAAGCTTTTTTACATTCGCACAGCTATACCGGAAATCCACTTGGATGCAGTTGCGCCAATGCGGTGCTGGACATTTTCGAGAGAGATGACGTGATAGTCTCCAACCGTGAAAAGGCGGAATGGATGCATGAGATGATAAAACCTTTCGAGACTCTTTCTTGCGTAAAAGAGGTTCGGCAAACAGGTATGATCGCAGCTGTGGAGCTCGAAGGATTCGCACCCAAAGATCGCGTCAATCTCGAAATTTTCCAATACTGCCTGAAACGTGGCGTATTCGTTCGCCCTCTAGGATCGGTACTCTACTTCATGCCGCCTTATATCATTTCGTACGAAGAGATGAAACAGTTGATAGAGACGGCATACGAGGCGGTAAAATCGTTATGAGTATTCATATTGGAACATCGGGCTTTTATTACGAGCATTGGCGGGGTGTTTTGTATCCTCAGGATCTTCCCAAAAGCCATTTTTTCGAATATTACATGAAGATGTTCGATACCGTCGAGCTAAATAGCACATTCTATCATCTTCCAAGGCTTAAAACCACTGAACATTGGGCGCAGATGGCTCCTGAAAATTTTCTTTTCGCCCTCAAGGCATATCGGGGTATCACCCATTATCGAAAGCTCAAAGAGACCAAAGAGGATCTGATCCGGTACCTTCATCTGATCAAGCCATTGAAGCAAAAGACCGCCTCGATCCTTTTCCAGCTTCCTCCATCCTTGCATCTGGATATGGATCTTTTGAAGGAGTTTCTAGAGATATTGCCTCGCAGCTGGCGTCATACGATAGAGTTTCGCCACGAAAGCTGGATGAACGACGATGTTTTCAATCTTCTTAAAAGCTACAATGTGGCGATGTGTATCAACGATTTTGAAAAACGGACGACTCCATTCGTCCTGACGGCCGATTTTGGCTACATCCGCTTTCACGGTCCCACCGGACGGTATGGAGGCAGCTACGACGATGGCACGCTTGAGATGTGGGCTGACAGAATCGTTTCCGCGGCAAAAGATATGAAAGAGATTTTTGTCTATTTCAACAACGATTTTGGAGGATTTGCCGTGCAAAATGCACTTAGATTGAGAGAATTGGTGTATAATCGCGATAAAAACGGTACGTTATGACATCTGAAAAAATTCCCCATATTCCTGTACTTTTAAACGAAGTGTTGCGATGTTTCGAGGCGATGCCCAGCGAGGGGGTATTTATAGACTGTACGCTCGGTTACGGAGGGCACAGCGAAGCGATTTTGAAAAAATTTCCCGGTATTCGCCTGATAGGTATCGATCAGGATCCTGAAGCGATCGATTTCGCCACAAAGCGGCTGGCTCCTTTTTCGGATCGTTTCGAAGCCAAAAAAGGGCGCTTTTCAGAGCTTTTACCCCAGCTTTTAAACCTTCCCGTGTGTGGGATTTTGGCCGATTTTGGCGTATCTTCTTTGCAGCTGGACGAGAAGAGGCGCGGTTTTAGTTTTCTGTCTGAAAATCTCGATATGAGAATGGATCCCGAAGCCGGGTTGAGCGCATACGATGTGGTCAACGGCTGGCCGCAAGAGGAGCTCGAGAGAATTTTCAGAGAGTATGCCGAAGAGAGATCGTGGCGAAAAGCGGCGCGTGCGGTAGTCGAGGCACGTTCGAAAAAGCCGATCGAAAGCGGTATGGAGCTATCGGAAATACTGGGCGGAGTGTTGCCGAAGCGGGGCAGGACAAATCCAGCCACCGCACTCTTTCAGGCCATCCGCATCGCTGTAAACGACGAATTGGGAGAGATCGAGCGGCTTTTGGATTCGCTGGAGAAGAATCCCCCGAAAGGCGCCGTTGTGGGGCTTATAACTTTTCATTCACTTGAAGACAGACTCGTCAAGCAGCGGTTCAAAAAGTGGAGTACGGCTTGTATCTGTCCTGCTGAAGCTTTTCGGTGCACATGCGGCAACGACCATGCGATCGGAAAACCATTCAGTCGCAAACCGATTGCGGCCACCGCTGAAGAGATAAGGCAAAATCCGCGCAGCCGAAGCGCAAAACTTCGATGCTTCGGGTTTTTCGATGAATAGCAAAGAAAAAAGAGAGCTTGCCGAAAATATCGACGAAGCACTGAGTGACCCGACGGCGGATTGGCAGTTTCTGGTGATGGTCGTCATCTCCGTATTTATCGCTTTGATGATCCTGCTGCCAAAAATCTATCTGCGCAACAGCATCTACTATCAAAGCCGCGCCATCGATCGACTCGAGACCCAATATGGAGCTCTTCTGGAGGAGCATAAGCTTTTAAGCCGCAAAGTAGAGGGGATGAAAGTGAAAAACCAGATTTTAGATACTCTTTTTTAAAGATGATGTAAATGGTCGAAAAATTCATACGTTTTGCAATCGAAAAGCCGATCCTGAATCATATATTTTTGATATTTCTTATGCTGCTTTCGGTTTTTGCCTATATCAATATACCAAAAGAGATATTTCCTCCGAGCAATCTCGACCGTATCACGATCACCGGGCACTATGCGGGAGCCAGTTCGGATCTGCTCGACAAGATGGCGGTCCACTCGATCGAAGACGGACTCAAAAATCTAAGCGAGATCGGTACGATCGAATCCGTGATAAAAAATGGCGATTTCATGATAGGCGCCGATATCAAACCCGGCAACGATCCGGATATGGCTCTTAGTGATGCAAAAGATGTGATAGCCAATATCAGGCGCGACCTGCCTGCGGATATGGACGAGCCGGTTGCCAGGATAGCCAAGCGCAATTTCCCTCTCGTGCTGATCGCCGTGGCTGCCAACAAGCCCAAAAAAGAGCTTCTTGAAGTGGCTGATGAAATCAAGAGCGATCTTGCCAATTTCAAGGATCTCAGCGACATAATCATCTATGGCGATGCCGACGATGAGCTGGATATCGAGCTTGAAAGTGCCAAAATCAAGGCGCTGGGACTGCACTACGACCCAGTGGTGGCTGCGGTGAGAGAGCTGGCGTCGATCTATCCTATCGGCTCGGTGAAGCAGCGCGGTACGCATCTTTTTATCAGTACGATCAACGGGGAAAAAACGGAGGCCGCTTTGGAGAATACGATACTTCATGCCGAAGGTAAGCGTTTCTATCTAAAAGATGTGGCAAAAGTGAGTTTCACTCTCAGCGATCCAAAGGAGATATCGCACTTCAAC
Organism: Campylobacterales bacterium; assembly: GCA_027065515.1. Taxonomy (GTDB): domain Bacteria; phylum Campylobacterota; class Campylobacteria; order Campylobacterales; family Hydrogenimonadaceae; genus Hydrogenimonas. The sequence continues at coordinate 11,058 of JAMOOM010000171.1, read as the reverse complement.
GGCACGAAAAACGTCTCCATCTCCGTCAGCAAATCGGAACAGGGCAACGCTATCGCTCTTTCGAGGCAGATACGCTCGATGCTGGAGACTTACAAGAAACGTTACCCCGACTTTACATTCGATGTCTATACCGATACCTCCGTCTGGATCAAAAACCGTCTCAACACCGTCGTTTCCAACATCATATTCGGTCTGGGGCTCGTTTTTCTTTCGATGCTTCTGTTCGTGAATGCGCGGATCGCTCTCGTGGTGGCCATAGGCATACCGGTCAGTTTTATGATAGGACTAATAGCATCCGAAATTCTGGGCTACAGCCTCAATATGCTAACGCTTCTTGGGGCGCTGATCGCTTTGGGTATGCTGGTGGACGAGGCGATTGTCGTGGCTGAAAACATCTATCGCTATATCGAGGAGGGGGTATCGCCCAAAGAGGCGGCTATCAAAGGATCGGTAGAGATGTTTCCTGCGGTGTTGACTGCGACGATGACGACCGTTTTTGCATTCCTGCCACTTTTGATGCTTACCGGAAAGCTTGGAGAATTTATCAAAGTGTTGCCGGTGATGATCACGATCTTGCTTTTGAGCTCACTGTTTGAGGCTTTCTATTTTCTTCCGCTTCATGCAAAAGATATATTGAGGCCCACGAAAGAGCTGGGATTCACTCATCGATTTTGGGATAGAAACTACCGCATATACCAAGCCATACTTGGACCGCTGATACGCCATAAAGCGATCGCGCTGCCTTCGATGGTGCTTTTGATCGCAATAGGGACGTGGATACTGGCCAAAGAGAGTAAATTTCAGCTATTTCCGGATTTCGATACGACACAGATATATGTCAATGGAGAAGTGGATATCAACAACGATCTTCAAGACAACGAAAAGATCGTATCGCAGCTTGAAGCTTCGCTTTTGAAAAATCTATCCAAAGAGGATGTCTCCTCGGTCACCACGGTTATCGGGCTGAAAGTCGACAGCAACAATGTAGGGGAGAACGCGGACAATCTCTTCCATATTTTCGTAAATCTTCACGAGCCGGTACCGCAAAACTTTTTCGATAAATATCTAAATCCGTACCTGAGTCCGGAATATGATAGTCGGGATATGATAAGACGCCACTCGGCTCAGCAGATCGCCGAAGAGATCAAAAAGATCATCGCCCCTCTCAAAGAGAAAAAGGATGCATACGGGCCGCTTTTCAAAGAGCTGAATGTCATCGTTCCGCAAGCGGGTATCGTAAAAAGCGATGTGGAAATATCTTTCGGTGGAGATGAGAAGAGGGTGCTTGCAGCACTAAAAGAGATCGAGCGCGCACTCTTTGATATGCCGGGTGTTTCAAACGTTACCGATGACGCCAAAGCCGGCGAAGACGAGCTGAAACTACGGATCAACCGTTATGGCCAGGATCTCGGTTTTACCGAAGGTATGCTTACAAGGGCTCTGCAGCCTTTTTTCCTGAAAGGCGAATATGCAAAGATGTTCAACGATGAGGGTCTGGTGCGCATACGTCTTCAGGATCTGAAAAAAGATGAACTTGCCCGCTTCTTCGACTTTGAGCTTCAGGTGCCTAATCGGAACCAATGGGTGCTTTTGCGCGAAATCGCAGATATGCAGCGTAAAAAAAGTTTCGCCAAAATCTTCAAAAGTGACGGAAAGCGGATCAGGACTGTATATGCCACATTGAACAAACGGAAAATTACATCTTCGGAGGTGATGAGAAGACTCTCACCGGTTTTTGAAAAAGTGCGAAAAAACGGGGTGAAAATAGATATAAAAGGAGAAGAGAAAGAGAATCGCACCGTCAAGCGCGAAATCGTTCAGTCGGCGGTAGTGGCAATTTTTCTTATTTTCGTTGCACTCGTGTGGATGTTCGATTCCGTGGCGTTGCCACTTGTCACTCTTGCTACGATTCCTCTTTCGATTTTTGGTGTACTGGTGGGGCATATGATCATGGGATTGCATCTGACCATGCCAAGCCTCATCGGTATCGTAGGTTTGGCCGGTGTCGTAGTCAACGATGGATTGATTATGCTCGATTTCATAAAGCATGCACGCACATCCGACGAGCTGATCGAAAGAGCCAGGCTGCGCCTGCGCCCGATTCTTCTTACGTCGCTCACGACAGTGTTGGGGCTCTCTTCGCTTATCTTCTTCGCTTCCGGTCAAGCGCTGATACTGAAGCCGATGGCGGTAACGCTGGGATTTGGCCTCATCTGGGCTACCGTTTTGAACCTCTATTTCGTGCCGCTGCTCTTTTCCGTTTTGTATCGCCTCAAATGCGATGGTTCGATGGCCTGATTTATAAAAAATATATATTATGTGTAATATACTTTAAAAATACGGGATTTTAAGGATTTGCAATGTTCAGTTTCTTGGCGGCCAAAGATGGTGAATTATTGACGAAAGTGTATCGTTTTAGATATGCCATAGCTTGTGAAGAGCTGGGTGTTTACAAAAAAGAGGATTTGCCGGATGGACTGGAAAAAGATGAATATGACAACTGTTGTGAGCATTTTGCTGTATTGGATGAAAGTGGGGAAGTTGCAGCGAGTATCCGCTTCGTTCATCATTCTCCGATAGGGTATCCGACACAAAACGCTTTTGATCTCAATTTGAAGAAAATGGGGCTAAACGAAGACAATGTAGGGGAACTTTCCCGTATATTTATACGAGCCGATTGCAGAGGAATGAAAGAGAGCAGAGAAATTTTCAGGTTGATGAAAAAAAATATTTTTATGCATGCTTTTAATTTGGGTGTCGAGTTTACTTTGGGCTCGGTCGAAAAAAGATTCTATCTACTCCTTCGGCGTTTCGGTTTTCCGTATGAAATTATCGGAGATGGTAAAGTATATGCGAAAAAAGAGCGTTTTCCGGTACTACTCTCTACGAAAAAGTGTATCGAAGCGAACAAAAATCTCTTTGATGGATTGGAAAATAGGTGAAAAAGATATCGAAACTTCTTCTGTTTTTGGGCGGAAGTGTACTTTTCGCATTTGAGCCAAACAGTACGCTATTGGCCGAAACCGACAAGATGGCATCGATCGATTCCATTGTGGATGATATGCAAAAGATTTCCTATCTGGCCGAAAAAGTGAAGATGAACGAACCGTATCAGCCATATATCGTCACCGTTTTCCAGGGGCCTGAAATGGAGCGTATTGGCGTAACCAATCTAAAAGATGCGCTGGAGCTGGTGCCAGGTGTCGATATGGCCACTGACAATCTTGACAACAAGCGGGCTATATTCCGCGGATCAAACCCCAGTGCATATGGGCAGAGCAGGCTGTTTATCGACGGTGTGGAGGTCAACGATCTATTTATAGACGGTTATGGAATGTATCTTGATATGCCGATCGAAATGATCAAAAGGATCGAGGTGACGCGAGGACCGGGGAGTGTCAGCGATGGCTACAATGCCTATGCCGGATCGATCAGGGTTTTTACATATGCGCAAAATAGCTTTGAAAGCGAAGAAGATCACGACCGTATCGTCATAAAGGGTGGATCCTACGAGTATAGAATGGGCGGATTTATAAAAAATTACCAAAAAAACGATCTTTCACTTCATGCACAGTTTTATTATCAAAGAGACGACAAGTATCTGCCGGCAGGTCCCGATGCTCTTGCGACCGGTATTTATGGTCCGCGAAACGTTTCGCTTGCCAGAAGCGGTAGCGCTCCACTCTGGATGAAAAACTCTATGCTTCAAATGACGCTTAGGTATAAAGATACGACATTTCGCGCGGGATATCTCTATGATAAAAGAGGAAGTGCATATGGCATAAACGGCGCTCTCCCAGACCCTGATGACAGCATGAGGATGCCGCAAAAATATATGGAAGCCGATTATCATCCATCCATGAAAAAGTGGCAGATTCATATAAAAGCAGGCTGGAAAGATTCGCAATTCAAGAGCGAATCCCATCTTTTGCCAGCCGGTTTCTCTACCTCTTCCGGAGTGGTTTACAAAGATGGTTTCTATGGCGAACACGAAGCGAAACTGAGACGCTTCTATCAGACTTCATACGGAAGCTATAGAGGATGGAGCAACCACTCTTTGAGCGCAGGATACTACATCGACTACACCAAGACCTATAAAGTTATCACCAAGACGACAGATAGGAGAGACGGCATAGGGATGGTGGACTATTCTCGCGCAGCACCGTTTAGCGATCCGGATGCATACTTGCGAGCCAAGCGCCTCTTTGTCCAGGATAGATACGACTATAGCGATAAATTGTCGCTGCAGGCAGGTGTGAATATCGAGAAGGTGACACACATGAAAGTGCAGTACAACCCCCGCCTCTCTCTCGTGTATCAAGCCGATGGATACAACATCTATAAAGCGATCTACAGCCGATCGAGCCGTTCTCCCTCCTGGCAGGAGCTTTTTACCATAAACAACCATGCCCGTGTCGGAAATCTGGCTCTTGAGCCGGAGAGGGTAGATGCGTTCGAAGCCGCTTATATCCATAAAATGGGAACGGACTCTTTTTTGCAGGTGAATATCTTTTATCTGCGTAATGACAAGCAGATCGATAACAACAATGCCGAGCACGAATATCGTAACGCATCCGATTCGAAGATATACGGCATGGAGGTGGAGTGCAAGACGCCGATCGGGCTCGACGATGCGCTCTATATGAACTACTCGTATGTATATGGCAAGCAAAATGGTGACGATCCTTTGGCCAATGCCGCGCATCATATGGCCAAAGGGTATTATCTGCATCGGCTCAGCGGCGCATTGGATATGGCATTGGTCGGAAAATATGTGGGTTCCAAGGAACGGATGCGGGGTGATCCGCGCTCCAAGCTGGATAGCTACGCGACACTCGATATAGCGTTTGGCTATCATAATGGTGATGATCTGAAAGTTCGTTTCGGTATGCAGAATCTGTTTGACGCCGACGTTCGCTATCCATCTGTAGCGTATAATTACATGAACGACTATCCTCAAGAGGGCCGTCGTGTCATGATTACGCTCTTAAAGGGGTTTTGATGCGACTTGTAATATCGTTTTTTATTTTTGCGCAGCTGTTGTGGGCGTACAATTATAACGATATACTGCTCGAAGCGCAGAGCCGCATCTACCCCAAAATTCTTTTGCTGGAGGATGGTTTCGTGCAGCGTCACCAGATGGCCAAAAAACCGGTAGTCTTGATGGTGGTTCACGAAAGAGAGGATGGAGAGGTTGCAAAAAGAGTGATTCAGAAGATAGGTGAATATTATGGAGGAGAGTTGGCGAATCTACCTTTTCTCGTCAAAGATGCCACATTCGACGATATCGATGGCAAGGAGGAGTGCGATGCATATTATCTGCTCAAAGGAAAAGAGGAGAATATAAAAAAAATGGTCTCTCTCGCACGCAAAAAAAGAGTGCCGGTATTCGTATATGACTTCGAAGATCTCGCATTTGGAGCCACTATCGCCCTGGATATCCGTCGCGCTACGGTGATCTATATGAATAAAAGGTCGCTCGAGTGGGTCCCGAGGTTCAGACAGTCACTTTATACCATAGTCAGGTTTATGGATGTTTAAACGCCAAAGATCACTATCTGCCACATTGACGGGATATGTAGTCGTTATGGGTATCGTGATCATTGCGGTCGCTTTTTTTCTTTTCGAATATTTCAGCAAGCAGGTGCTTTACGATATAGAGAAAGAGAAGGCGAAATTGATCGCCGAAATGTTCGCCCCGCAAATAGGTATAAATCTTTATCTTGGTATGGATGACCGGGTGGTGGAGGCACTAAGGCAGCTTCTGAAACAAAAAGAGATCGTCGCGGTCAAGCTCTATTGCAATGGCAGAGTCTGCCACGATCTTCACAAAAGCGTTTCTGCCGAAAATGGCATTGTGATCGAAACATCGGCAGATATCTACCGGCCCGGCGACAAATCGAAAATTGGAAAACTCGTTGTAGATTATGTAAGCTATACCTACAATGCCATGCTTTTGCGACTGACCAAAATGTTCGCGGTTTTTTTGCTTCTGCTGGCGCTCTTTTACGCGCTTACTGTCTATCTAATAAGAAAACGTCTCTATCCTCTTAAAGAACTGGCCAACTCTTTGGTGGATTATAGTGTGAAAAATCCTGTAAAGTTCAAGAGGCTCAGTTCGGATAGGGAGATAAGGCAGATCGAAGAAGCGGTCGAAAAGATGCAAGAAAAGATCGAGGAGTACACCAGAAAACTTACCCATCTGAACGAAAATCTCCATATTCAAGTCGAACAGAAAACCAAAAAGCTGTGGGATCAGCTCTACAGCGATTCGTTGACCGGCCTGCCGAACAGAAGAGCGATGATGAGAGATCTTCCAAGAATACATGGCGCCCTATTGGCGATCGCGAATATCGACGATTTCACGGAGATCAACGATCTTTATGGGCATCATGTGGGCGATGAAATACTCAAACAGCTGGGGGCGAAACTCTCTTCGATGAATTTCGATGCGCTCTATCGTGCATCGGGGGATGAATTTGTTTTCATCGTCAAAAAGGAGTTTACCTCAAAGTCGGCTCTTGAATTGCTGAAGCGGATCAGGGAAGAGATCGAGAATACCTCTTTTCTTTTCGAGGAGAATCGGATCGATCTTCGTATCTCCATTGGCGCCAGTATAGAATATATGCCGACGATCGAGCAGGCCGATATGGCGCTGAAAGAGGCCAGAAAGCAAAGAGTTCCCATTATGCTCTTTTCACAAAATTGGCAGGTGAAAAAGAGATACAAGGAGAATATACAGTGGGTATCTGAAATCAAAAGCGCCCTAGAGGATGGAAGAATCGAAGCCTATGGCCAGCCATTGTACGATATCAGGCATCATCACGTCAAAGGGTACGAGGTTCTTATGCGATTGATCAAAAAGGACGGGACGGTCGTATCCCCGTTTCATTTCCTTTCGTTGGCACAAAAAACACACTATTATCCCAAAATGACGCGGCATATAGTTGAGCAAAGCTGCATATATTTCGAAAACAGAAAAGAGTTTACGTTCTCGGTCAACCTTTCGGTCGAGGATATTCTCAATGCCGAAACGGTCGAGTTTATCAAAGAGAGAGTAGAAAAACATCATGTCGCAAATCGTATCATTTTCGAGCTTCTCGAGAGCGAAAATATAGAAAACTACCCGGAAGTGGCGATTTTTATAGAGGATATGAAGCACTTTGGATGCAAGATCGCCATCGACGATTTCGGCACAGGATACTCCAATTTCTCCTATCTTACATCTCTCGATGTCGATTATATAAAGATAGACGGATCGCTGATCAAGAACGTTCACAAAGATAAAAATCTGGAAATCATCGCCGAGACGATTATCGACTTCGCACAAAGGCTAAATATCAAAACCGTTGCGGAATTTGTCTGCGATGAAGCTGTATACGAGAAAGTGTGTCAGATGGGAGTGGATATCGCACAGGGGTATTATATCGACGAACCGAGACCGTTGAGGGAGCTGGAAGAGGCGCAAAAGAGTCTGCGCGACCTTTAAAACGGTTACACAAGAAAAGGGTGGTATAATAACTGCCGTTATCTGGCGCCTGTTTCGCGGATGCGCAATTTTAGAAAAGGTAATTATATGCTGTTTGAAGATGAAGAGGATATCTTTTCGGGCGGTTCTCCCAAAAAGAAATTTTTCGATATTGTTTACAATGCCAATAGAAATCTGGTTGAGCTGGAGCTTGACAAAATGGTCGAGCGGATGTGTCTTTTGGAGATCATTCTGGAAGAGAAGATCGGTGAAGAGGCGATGGAGAGCGAGATTCAAAGGCGTACTTTCAGCGACACCGAAGTGCTCGATGAGTGTAAATTCAGTAAATATATAGAGTTGACTGCGAATATTCTGACACAGAATGAGTAGAGTTTTTCGGTTTTTTCTTTTGATCCCATTTTTCGCTTCGGCGCAAATGTGGGATCATAAAGCCACGTTCGTTTTGAAAAAAGATCAACTGCAACATGTAGAGATAAAAGCGCAGGGGAGAGATCACCATTTGGCGTTTCGATGGACTCTTTATAAAAATGGCGGATTGGTGATGCATATATCTTATGACAGGCAAAATTTCCAACCGTTGCTCTATGCAAAATATCGTAAAAACAGCTTCATGATCGATCTTTTTTCAAAGCCGGCAGATGGAAATGTGGCAAACTATTGGACCCCGTATGCGCTGTTGCAATTCAAGGCGTTCGATCCGAAGAAGAGAGAGGCGTGGTTCGATCTTTTGATCAAAGGGTATGGAAAGAATGAAATCTATTTTGAAAAAGGGCGATGATATCGATGCTTGAAAATGTAGAAGTTCGCATGAAAAGAATGATCGAGGAGCTCGACGATCCATATGTAAATGGACTTTTTGAAAACTTGCCGCGCGGAAAGAGGTTGCGTGCCAAGCTCATTTTGCGTATCGCAGGAGAGAACGAGCGCGCAGCGGAGCTTGCGGCGATCGTAGAGATGATTCATGCCGCGAGTCTGCTGCATGACGATGTTATCGATGACGCTCCACTTCGTCGAGGTGTGGTTTCCGTGAATGCATCGGAGGGGAGCAAACAAGCGGTAATGTTGGGAGATGTGCTGTATGCGCGAGGCTTTGAAGCGCTCACCTCCTTCGAGGAGGATATCGCCAAAAAGGTATCCCACGCAGTCACTCTTTTGAGTATCGGCGAGATGATGGATGTACGTATGTCGAAGAGCTTCAATGCAGATATCGAAAGATATTTTCGTATGATATACCAAAAGACCGCCGCGCTTATCGAAGCAACCGCTTCGGCTGCGGCGATGCTGGCAAAAAAAGATGAAAAAATTTATGGACTCTATGGGAAGAACCTGGGCATAGCTTTTCAGATAATAGACGACATATTGGATATAACCCAAAGCAGCGAACAGCTCGGCAAGCCCGCCATGCACGATTTCGAGGAGGGGAAAACGACGCTTCCTTATATCTATCTATACGAATCTTTGGATGACGAAGCGAGAGAGAGGCTGGTTTCGATGCACGGCAAAAAATTGGCGGATGAGCAAAAAGAGTGGATCCGCGGAATGATGGAGGTCACTGCAGCGGTGCAAAAAGCGTATCTTTACGCCAAAGAGCTTGGGGAAGAGGCGATCGCCCTGATGGAGGGCGAGAACGAAGAGGGGCTTGCGCAGATCGTGGAAGCGATGATAGAAAGGGAGTTTTGATGCAGTACCTGGTCGTGAGTTTCTCCCATAAAAATACAGATATCGCCGTGCGTGAAAAGTTGGCTTTTTCAGACGACGAAGAGAAACAAAAAGGGTTGAGCCAGATATTGAAAAACAGCGATGTCAACGAAGCGATTCTTCTTTCTACATGCAACAGGGTCGAGTGTATCGTCAGCACGTCCAATCCATCCTCCGCGTTGGGAGAGATATTTATGGTGTTGCACCGCCATAGCGGACTCAGCGTAGAAGAGCTCGAAGGGCGCGCCGATGTATATGAAGATGAAGGGGCCGTACACCATATATTTTCAGTAGCCTCCTCGCTCGACAGTCTGGTCATCGGCGAGACACAGATCGCCGGACAACTCAAAGACGCCTTTCGTTTCGCATACGAAAAAGGCTTTTGCGGACAGAAGCTTTCGCGAATCATTCACTACGCTTTCAAATGCGCGGCTGAGGTGCGCAGATCGACAGATATCTCCAAAAGTCCGGTTTCCGTTGCAGGTGCCGCTGTAGCGCAGGCAAAATATCTGCTCGGCGGAAACCTGGGCGGGTTTACCGCGATCGTCGTAGGCGCCGGTGAAATGAGTGAAATCGTCACGAAGCATCTGGCGGCGAACGGGTGCAACGTCATACTCTTCAACCGCTCCATCGAAAATGCGCAGCGTATAGCGCGTGAAGTCCAAGACCGTGTCGAAGTGGAGCCACTGTATGCGCTGGGTAGATATATCAATCGCTACCGGCTTCTTTTTACGGCCACCGCTTCGCCCGAGCCTGTAATCACCGATAAAATGGTGGGCACAGCCAATTTTGAACGCCACTGGTTCGATCTTGCCGTTCCTAGGGATATCGATCTGATATCGGATGCAAATGTGCATGTATATGCGGTGGACGATCTGCAAGAACAGGTCAATACCAACCTGGCTCTACGCAGGGAGCATGCGAAAAAAGCTTATGAAATCGTAGGTCGTTATACGATGGAGTTTTTCAAGTGGTTGCAGTCTTTGATGATCGATCCTTTGATAAAAGAGATACGGCTGCAGGCAAAAGAGGCTGCGATGACGGAGATCGAAAGAGCTGTAAAAAAGGGTTTTATCGACGAAGCTTCCCGAGCGAATGTTGAAAGAGCCATGCATAACGCTTTCAACAAATTTCTTCATACTCCGACCAAACAGCTAAGGGAGGTGGCCGATCAACCCCGCGCCGATACGATCATAGAGGCGATGAAATATCTGTTCAAAGCCGATACAGATGTACGGATGATGGATAAATACAAATGTGAGTTTATCATGAAAGACGATATCAAATAAAAATTGAACAAAAAAGGTTGTCGATGAAATTTTCAAAAATCTTGATCCCGACTCTCAAAGAGGCGCCCAAAGATGCGGTGCTTGCAAGCCATATCTATCTGGTAAGGGGCGGTTTTATCCATCAGGTCTCCAGCGGTATTTACGATTATCTGCCTCTTGGAAAGAGGGTGCTTGACAAAGTGCGCTCCATCGTGAAAGAGGAGCTCGATGCTGCGGGATGCCAGGAGGTGCAGCTGGGATTCGTGACGCCTGCCGAGCTTTGGAAAAAGAGTGGGCGCTACGAAAAGTATGGAGCGGAACTTCTACGCTTCAACGACCGCAAAGGAAACGAATTTGTGCTTGGTCCGACCCATGAAGAGATGATGGTGGAGATGGTCAAACAGTTTGTCGGTAGCTACAAGCAGCTTCCTGTAAATCTATACCAGATCAATCTCAAGTTCCGCGATGAGGCCAGACCCAGGTTTGGACTGATGCGCGGGCGCGAGTTTATCATGAAGGATGGGTACAGCTTTCATGCCGATCGCGAAGATATGGCCAGAGAATTTGGGTCGATGGAGGAGACATATCGTAAAATATTTACCC
>JAMOOM010000170.1 GCA_027065515.1 Campylobacterales bacterium | reverse complement strand
TTCATTCTCCTTTAAAAGCTGCAAAAGCTCCTTTTCGAAATGGTCGTAATCGGGCATCTTAAAGTTTTCAAATTTCATTTATATCCATCCGGTTTTTTCGCAATTATAGCCGATTTTACGCTATTTTCGATATAATCGATATAAATTATCGCGAGGAGATCTATATTATGAAAGTATTGCTGATCAAAGACGTCAAAGGACTTGGAAGAGCGGGAGAGATCAAAGAGGTCAAGGATGGCTATGGAAGAAATTTTCTGGTCGGACGCGGGTTTGCAAAAGTGGCTACCGAAGATGTAATCAAAGAGTGGCAGGAGGCTCAGAAACGAAAAGAGATGCAAGAGGCCGAAGAGATAGCGCAACTGAATGCGCTAAAAGAGAAGCTCGAAAAGCTGCATCTTGTCATCACCAAAAAGCTTGGAGCAAATGGATCGCTTTTTGGCGCGATCACCAACCACGATATCGCGGAAGCCCTCAAGAAACAGGGAATCGATATCGATAAAAAAACGATTCATCTCGATGGTGCCATCAAAGCTACCGGCCTCTATGAAGCCGATGTCAAACTAGGGCACGGCATCCATGCAAAACTGAAATTCGAAGTCGCGGGAGAGTAGCGGAATGTTCGAAGCGACCACTATACTGGCCTACAAATCCAAAGATTATGCCGTCATCGGGGGCGACGGTCAGGTTACCTTCGGAAATGCGGTGCTCAAAGGCAACGCCACAAAAATCCGGACTCTTTATAACGGCCAGGTTCTGGCTGGATTTGCCGGCAGTACCGCCGACGCATTCAATCTTTTTGATATGTTTGAGGGTTTTTTGCAAAGCCGCAAAGGAGACCTTCTCAAAGCCGTTATCGAATTTTCCAAAGCTTGGCGCAAAGACAAGGTACTCAGACGCCTTGAAGCGATGATGATCGTGCTCAACAACGATCATATTTTCATCTTGAGCGGCAACGGCGATGTGGTCGAACCCGAAGATGGAAAAATCGCTGCAATCGGCAGCGGGGGGAACTTCGCGATATCTGCCGCCAGAGCGTTGGCCAAGCATGCAGACATGGACCCCAAGCTCCTGGTGGAAGAGAGCTTGCATATCGCAGCCGATCTGTGCATCTACACCAACCACAACATCAAAACACTGGAACTTCGAAAATGAATAAAAAAGAGAATATGACACCCAAAGAGATCGTAGAATATCTCGACAATTACGTTATCGGACAACATAATGCAAAAAAGACGATAGCGGTAGCTCTGAGAAACCGCTACAGGCGGATGCAGCTCCCCAAAGAGCTGCAAGACGAAGTGATGCCAAAAAACATTCTGATGATCGGATCGACCGGTGTAGGAAAGACTGAAATCGCACGACGTCTGGCCAAGATGATGGGATACCCTTTCGTCAAGGTCGAAGCCAGCAAATATACCGAAGTCGGTTTTGTGGGCCGGGATGTGGAGTCGATGATAAGAGATCTCGTGGCCACGGCTATCAACATAGTCACGCATGAGCAAAAAGAGCTGAAGGCGAACGATATCGACAAGTATGTCGAAAAGATGATTATCGAGAAGCTTCTTCCTCCTCTTCCAAAAAACGCTCCCGAAACGAAACAGCAAGAATACAGACAGAGTTTCGAGAGGATGCGGCAGAAACTGGAGCGTGGCGAACTCGATTCATTGAAGATAGAGGTAGAGATGCCATCTCCCAAAATCGAGATGGGCGATACAAATATGCCTCCCGAGATGAGCAAAATACAAGAATCGTTGGCAAAAGTGTTCGGCTCGCTAAACCGGGAAAACAAAAAAGAGGTGACGGTAAAAGAGGCGCGCAAAATTTTAAGACAGGCTGCGAGCGAGCGGCTTTTGGACGAAGAGCAGATCAAGCAGGAGGCTTTGCGTCGAGCGCAAGAGGAGGGAATCGTCTTTTTGGACGAGGTGGACAAAATCGCTGTATCCAGCCAGAATAGCGGTAGACAAGATCCCAGCAAAGAGGGAGTTCAACGAGACTTGTTGCCAATCGTCGAAGGGAGCACCGTCAATACCAAATATGGCCCTGTCGAAACCGACCACGTTCTGTTTATCGCCGCAGGTGCGTTTCATGTAAGCAAACCGAGTGATCTGATACCGGAGCTTCAAGGTCGCTTTCCGCTCCGCGTGGAGCTTGACTCCCTGACAGAGGATGCCCTTTATGAAATCCTGACCAAACCGAAAAATTCTCTAATCAGGCAATATCAGGCGCTGCTTGGAACCGAAGGCATGACCCTCGAGTTCGATGACGACGCGCTCCACGCCATAGCCAAACTCAGTTTCCAGGCCAACGAACGGACCGAAGATATCGGTGCGAGGCGTCTGCACACCGTGATCGAGAAGGTATTGGAAGATATAAGTTTCGAAGCCGATACCTACAAGGGTAAAACTTTTACGGTAACGGCCGATTATGTACACAGCAAGCTCGATACGATAGTAGAGGATGAAGATGTCGCACGATACATTCTCTGATTGTTCCAAGCGCGCCGGTTTTGTGGCTGTCGTAGGCCGACCCAATGCCGGAAAGAGCACGTTGCTCAACTGGCTGGTCGGTGAAAAACTGGCAATGGTGAGCAAGAAGGCGCAGGCTACCAGAAAGCGCATGAATATCATCGTCATGCACAAAAATGCGCAGATTATCTTCGTCGATACACCCGGAATCCACGAGAAAGAGCGTCTGCTCAATCAGTTCATGCTCTCCGAGGCGATCAAAGCGATCGGCGATTGCGATCTTGTTCTTTTTCTTGCTCCCGCAGCCGACAGGCTCGACAACTATAAAAAGTTTATAGAGCTAAATGCTGGCAGGCGGCCACACATCGTGGTTTTGACAAAAACTGATGAGGTCAGCAACGAAGCGCTTTTAAATAAAATCTCCGAATACCAGGCGTATCAGGAGCATTTCAAAGCGCTGATTCCCATTTCTGTCAACAAAAACCTGGGAAAAGAGCAGCTGCTGAACGAAATCGTTTCGCACCTGCCCTGCTCCGAATGGCTCTACGATCCCGATTTGATGACGACGACGCACATAAAAGAGATCTACAAAGAGATGATCAGAGAGTCGATTTTTGAAAATCTCAGCGAAGAGATCCCTTACGAAACCGATGTCATCATAGAGAGGATCGAAGAAAAGCCGGGTCTCGACCGCGTCCAGGCGACAATCGTTGCGGAAAAGAAGAGCCAAAAGATGATTCTCGTAGGCAAAGGTGGCGCCACGATCAAAAGAATCGGAAGGGACGCTCGGCTAAAGATGGAACAATTTTCCGGAAAAAAGATATACCTGGAGCTTTTCGTATCGGTCAAAAGCGGATGGTCGAAAAACAAAAAGATGCTCTCGGAATTTGGATACGATTTCGATTAGAAAGTTATGTCCGCATAACTTCTTTAGAAGCATCCTTAAATTGGTTTAAGTCTGCATAGGATAAAATCATTAAAATATAATTAAAAACAAAAAATAAGAGGCTTTCTATATGTTCAAGGCACCAAAAGAGATTGGAGGGGCAGGAAACCCCGGTTTTCAGAAAATTGTATCGATCAATGCATACCAGAATGTCTACTACGAGTTTGTCAACAATTCACTTCGAAAAATTGGCAAACTTGGTTATGACAAAAAAAACTTCGTAATCTCCACCCTTGATGCGAAAGATTTCATCTCATCCATTGTCGAAACAAGTGTCAACATACCTCCGGAAGATCTGAGGGATGCCATCGAACTGAAAGCGTATGATGATCTAGGTCTCGACCAAGCTGTAGAATACATCATCCAATACATAGAAGTACCGAGCCTGAAAAATGAGAAGATGCGCTCTTTTCATGTTTTTGTAGCCGACCCGAAAGTCGTAGAAGAAGTTTTCGAACCGGCCATACAGCAAGTCAAATATATTGATTACATCTACCCAAAGCCGTATCTGATCCGAAATATTTACGAAAAAGACATTCTTGAAGCATACGGTGTGCACGGATATCTCTACTTTCAAAAAGAGGATGCCTTCTTGGCACTTTTTAGAGATGGTGAGTATATTTATTCCAAATCACTGAGATACTCGTTTGAGAATATCTATGAACGTTTCTGTGAACTGTACGGTGAACGGGTTGACGAAGATGCATTCTACAGCATGCTGCAGATCGAAGGATTGAAAACCTCCAATTTTGAGTATCAAGACCATTTGATGAAACTCTTCAGTGAGGTATTTCTTTATATTAACGATATTTTAATTTATGCGAAACGAGCTTTTGAAATAGAAAAAATCGATATGTTCTATACCGGATCGGAAACGGGACCGATTAGAGGGCTGAACGAATATGCCTACACTCACCTTGGCATCGAATCGGATGATTTCGATTTCAATTATGAAATTTCTGCCATGGAAGGATACATCGACCAATTTCATTATCTTGGAATCTTGGAAGCTTTTAAGGATATGGAGGGTGAAGAAAGCCCGAATTTCACCCTCTTTTTCCGACCTCCCCCTTTCGTTGTAAGAAAAAGTGGACAGTTCATCATTGCAACCACCGCAACTATCGTTCTGGCCCTCTCGCTTCCTGTTTATAATTTCACTTATGACTCTTATGTCAAGATCACCATAGATAAATTGAAAAAAGAGGAAAAACAACTCGACAAACTTGTCACATCGATCAAGAACGAAATCGGTACGCTTCAAAAGCAAAAGAGTTCGATACTTGCAAAAATCAAGGCCGAAAACGATCTCTTCGAGAAAAAAAGAAAAATTCTAACCGCGATTTACAATAAAAAGGTCAACTATCCAATGAAAGCCAAAACCATAGTCAGTTTTGGCAACGATATGAGCAAATTTGGCGTCAAGGTGACAAAAATCACAGATGACGACGATACCTTCACACTCTCTCTTTTTTCAAATAGCGAAAAAAAGATTACACGATTCATCAAATATCTTACAGATACCTACGAAAGGAAGATCCATACAGATATCGACAAAATCTACAAAGATAAAAAAAGCGGTATCTACCATGGTGATCTAAAGGTGACCATACTATGAAAATAATCGAAGATGTCCTCGAAA
This sequence comes from Campylobacterales bacterium, assembly GCA_027065515.1. Lineage (GTDB taxonomy): Bacteria > Campylobacterota > Campylobacteria > Campylobacterales > Hydrogenimonadaceae > Hydrogenimonas. The sequence continues at coordinate 2,292 of JAMOOM010000170.1, read as the reverse complement.
AACTCGACAACTATTTCGAGGAGAAGAAAGAGAGTGAATTCTATTTAATGATATTGGCGGTTGTTGCAGTTTTTGGTCTCGTGTCCTATATGTATCTGATACCGATAACTGAAACCTGGCTAAAAAAAGATCTTCGAACACAAAAAAAGCTCGACAAAAAGATCAAAGAGGAGAAGCGCTATCTGTCGTCGGTAACGGTCAACGGTGACCAGCGATACAGGATCAAGAAACTTCAAAACGAAATCGTGAAACTGAAGGTGCGCTACAATGATATCAAAGAGATGAACGAATACTCCGATTATCAGATTCAAACACTCTCGGAACTTCTTTTCAACGAAAGAAACTGGGCAAAATTTCTAGATTCGATCGCCCTGAAGGCAAAAAAACACAATATCGATATCTCCTTGATATCCAATAAATTCATAAACAATCAGGACAATTTCGGTCATGTGCTCGAAATCGGTGTCGATTGCGAGGGAAGATATCGAAATATGATCGGTTTTATGAACGAAATTGAAGAAAGCGAGCTGGTTGTCGATATATATCATATAGATATGGAAAGCAACAAAACAATCCAAACAAATCTCAAGGTATCGGTATGGGGAATCAACTATTGATGAAAAATGTAGGTATCGCCCTTTTTTCAGCGACTTTACTACATGCACAGATTACAATCAGCGATATAGACAAACTCGTCACGGATATAAAACAGGAGCGAATCGGCCTATCGAGCAAAGAGATCGCTGCAGCCAAAGATCCTTTCATCTATCTAAACGGCAAATATTCGAAAGTTTTGACAAATATACGGTCAGGCAGCAAAAAGCGCCATCATTTTATTTTGTCGGCTATCGTCAACGATCACGTAAAAATCAACCGCAGATGGTATAGGCTCAACTCAAAAGTCAACGGTTTTACAATCAGAAAAGTGGGAAGAAACTATGTGCTCTTGACTCGCGGCAATGAAAAGATACGTCTCTTTTTGAAGCGTCGAAAAAGCAAAAACATCAAACTCTTAGTGAAGTGAGGATCGGGAAATGAAATATGTTAAAACTATGAAACTATCGCTTTCAGCTGCAATGATCAGCGTATCGTTTGGTCTATATTCAAATCTTCATGCCGCCTGTGAAGAGAATTTATTCAATATCAAAGCCCGAGAAGGCACCCGTATCATTGAGCTTGTCGATCAACTTGCCGATCAGTGCGATCTGACTCTTATAATCAAAGACAGAGAAGCAAAAAAGAGGCTTCGAACCCGACTCGACAGATTCTCTCTTAAAGACGCGACCTTGCCGGAAGTTTTGCAGATCGCGCTCAACGAGCACAATCTCAACTATTCGCTCGAAGGAAATATATTGAAAATTTCCTATCTTCTGACCAAAACATACCATGTGGATTATATCAGTACCGACAGACAGAGCGAGAGCACGACCCATGTTATGCTCTCGAGCGGCAGCGGCTCGGGCGGACAGCAAACCACTGGAGCCGGCTCCACTTCAACAAGCACCATGAGTTCAGGTGAATCCGAAAGTGGTATCAATGTGACATCGAATGACAAATTCATCTTTTGGGCCAAATTAAAAGAACAGATCCATGACATACTCAATCGCCCCGAAGACAATTACAAAGCTGGCGATCCGGTAATAGACAAAGAGTCCGGGCTCGTGACGATAACCGGTACGAAAAAACAGCTCGACCGCGTAGAAGATTATTTGGACAATCTGATAGCCAGACTGCACAAGCAGGTCCTCATCGATGTCAAAATGTATGCTGTGGTATTGAACAAAGGGAAAGAGACAGGTATCGACTGGCGCCAAATCTACAATCTTCAAAACTTTAAAGTCTCTGCAGAAAGACTCAGAACAAGCGATGCAGTCTCGGAAATTACGACCCCATCAAATACCGATACCACATTGATCAGCGAAGTAATTCCTGGCAAATTGGCCACGTTTACCGACATCGTCATGAATGCACAATTAACCACTATATTGAAATTTCTCAAATCACAAGGAGATGTCCACTCCGTCTCAAATCCAAAAGTGTTGACTCTAAACAATCAGGCTGCGATGATCACTGTAGGAAAACAATATTTTTACAAGGTAAGAAACAGTACGACAGTCAGCAACACAGGTGGAAGTACCGTAGCCCAGAATGAAATCATCGATTCGGTTTTTGCGGGTATTCTTCTTGATATAACTCCCGAGATCGCCGCTGACGGAACGATTACGCTCAAAATCAATCCGTCGGTAAGCGATACGATCAATCCCATCACCAATGCCAATGAAAACAGAACGA
>JAMOOM010000169.1 GCA_027065515.1 Campylobacterales bacterium | reverse complement strand
TTTCGCGCTTTTTTTCCCAAAATCTCCTTTAGATGTTTTGGATGAAGCCCATAGCCCGGTCTTACGGAGCGGATATTTTTTTCTGTAAATACTTCACCCGCTTTGATGTTTTCGGCTACATAAAGACTTCGGGCGAACTGTCTGCTCTTTTTTTTCTTCTCCGTCATAGAGTAGTCCACTTTTCCCAGGAGTTTTTCCGTCTCTCTGATAGCTTTGACCATCTGGGAAAACTCCTCTTTGTCTAATGAAAAACCGGCATCCGGTCCACCGATGCTTTTGTCGAGAATAAAGTGTTTTTCGATCACTTTCGCTCCCAGCGTTACGGCGGCGATGGGTGCGGTGACTCCTGTGGTATGGTCGGAAAAACCGGCAACGACGCCGAAAGTTTCGGCGAGGTTGGGAATGGTGCGGAGGTTTGCGTCTTCGAGCGGTGCAGGGTAGGCACTGGTACATTTGAGCAGGACGATATCGTCGTTTCCTTCACTTCGGCAGATATCTACCGCATCTTGAATCTCCCCGATCGTGGCGATGCCGGTGGAGATGATCATCGGGCGTCCTTTGGAGGCGGCGTAGCGGATCAGCTCGTAATCGGTGATTTCGAACGAGGCGATTTTATAGGCGATAGGGTCGAACCTCTCTAGAAAATCGACGGCACTTTTGTCGAAAGGGCTGGAGAAGATTTCGATTCCCAACTCTTTGGCATAGGCGAAAAGTTCTTCGTGCCACTCCCATGGAAGATGCGCCTCTTTATAGAGATCGTAAAGTTTCATATCATCCCAAAGGGTGCCTCCCTTGATGATGAACTCTTCCTTGTCGCAATCGAGTGTCAGCGTATCGGCGGTATATGTTTGAATCTTGACAGCATCGGCTCCAACTTCTTTTGCCGCCTTGATACTCTCTTTCGCGATTTCGATCCTGCTCCCGTGGTTGGCACTGAGTTCCGCGATCACGAACGTTTTGTCACCATTCAGGTCGAATGTTCCTATTTTCATTTTCTTCGGAGCTCCATTCGTAGCAGTGTTTGATTTTCTCTATGGTAGATGCCGGTTTTACGAAAACCGAATTTTTCGTAGAGTTTGAGCGCCTTTTCATTCTCTTTGTAGACTTCGGCAACGAGCGCATCGAGGTTCATCGTTTTAAACCCGTAATTTATGATTGATCGCATCAGCCGTCTTCCGTGGCCTCGGGTTCCAGGAACGGTGTAAAGTCCGAAATGGGCCGTTTTCCCGGTTGGGTCTATTTCTGTGAAATCGATGACGCCGATCGCTGCTCCTTGGTATTTGACAAGGAAATAGAGCCTGTCCTTCCGGTTTCGAAGGGAGTCTATAAAGGCGAGATGGTTTTTCAGCGGGATCGGCTCTTTCGTCAACATCCATTTTCTGATATCAGGATGATTGCGCCATGCCAGGACCGCATTTTTCTCCTCGCTCGATAGATCGGTAAAATCGACGAGTTCCGTTTCGAGGCTTTCGATTGTTTCCTCTATCGCTTTTTGCAGTCGTGATTTTTCGAATGTTTCTAGAAACGGTGCGCCTTTTTTTTGGAGGTAGTAGCTCATCTCCCGTTGGTTGTCGGCGGTCTGGATGGCTATGAAAGGGAGCTCCATGAAGATCACTTCGTTGAGCGTCACACTGGGGGTAACGATGGCGAAGTCCGAAGAGGCCATCAAGTTTGCAATCTTGTCGGTATCGATATGCAAGGTCACCGATTTTTTGCCAGCCGCATATCTTTTCAGTGTATCGATGTTACGGTTGGCCGTGGTCGTCACGATATGCGCATGGATGTTTTCGAAATTTTCCAGAACTTTGAGTATGTCGATATTTTTGTCGCTGTGATCCGCGCCGCCCATCGCTATGAAAACTTGAAGTTTTCGATGCTGGATGCCGGATGCCGAATGATGGGATTTTCTCTTTTTGGCTTCGATGAATTCGTCCCGAAGAAGGGTGTATTTCGGACCGCAACGCAGCTCGCAGCCGTCAGGAACGAGCCCCTTGTAGCGATTCGCATCGGCATATACGTTGTGGTTTAACAGGATATCGCAGAAGTGTTTTTCGTAGGTATCATCCAGTGCGAAAATCGTAGCCCCTGTTAGCTCCTTGAGCCGCTTTTCATCTTCGTATCCGATATAGTAGTGGTCGATCACCACCGTTTCGGCTCCTTCTCTTTTTGCCAAATTTGCAAGCTCGTCGATGTCGTCAAATGCGAGCGATGCGATCTTGTAGCCTGCCTCTTCGATTTTGTGGTTTATGTTTCCTGGCAGATCGCGTACCGCAAAGATCACATCGGAATCGAAGAGGTCGCGCTTCGCCAATACGAGATCGCGCATGATATGTCCTGTTCCTATGGTCGAAGAGCTATCGGCGCGGATGAGGATCTTTTTCATCTCTTTCGCATATCCTCCAGAATACTGTACATCAGCTCCGCCCGCTCCCAGTCTTCGAGGGTATCGATGTCTTGAACCATCCATCTAGGCAAAATGACCGGCAGGGCGTAGGGAGCGAAGCAAAACGGAGGTTTGCCTCTCTTTCTGCGCTCCCAGTAGAACTGTCCGGCATCCTGATATGCTTCCTCCAGATCCTGGCTCCGGGTTTCGAAGTGCTCGGGCCAGAACATTTCACAGCGCCCCTCGGGGGTGAGGCGGAAGGTCCGCTGGATGGGAAAGGGCATCGACGCGGCTGAAAAGGCGTACCATGCGTCCGAGTTTTTCAGCTTTTCGAGCCCTTCCATCAGGTATTTGGATTGCAGGAGCGGTGCGGTTGGATAGATGGTGCAGGCGTAGTCGATCTTCTCCCCTGCCGTCTCCAATTTGCATAAAGAGTACTCTATGGCGTCGGTGGCGGTGGTGTGGTCGTCGGCGTAGGCACTATCCCGCAAAAAAGGAACCTCCGCGCCGTATTCGCGGGCGATGGAAGCGATCTCTTCGTCGTCGGTGCTGACAACGATACGGTCGAAAAGTCCGCTCTCTTTCGCCGTTTCGATACTGTAGGCGATCAGTGGCTTTCCGTGAAAGAGGCGGATATTTTTACGCGGTATCCGTTTGCTTCCACCCCTGGCTGGGATCAGCGCTACGATGCTACCCATGCACCATCTCCTTCAGATTCCGGATGACATACTCTTGCTCTTTGTCTGTAAGAGCAGGATAGAGAGGCAGGGATAAACATCGCGCATAGTAGCGATCCATGACAGGCGTTGGCTCCTCGCCATAACCCAGGGCTTTGTAATAGGGCTGTTTGTTGATCGGAATGTAGTGAACCTGCAGGCCAATTCCTTTTTTGCGCATTTTTACAAAGAGGTCTTCGCGCTTTGATTCGCTTTTTTGAAAATCGATCAGGACTACATACAGATGATAGGAGGAGTTTTTTGTGTAGAGATAAAGGGGGCGGATGAGTTCATCCTCTGCGAATGCTTCGTCGTAGTGTATCGCCAGTTCACGCCGCCTTGCAATGAAATCGTCGAGTTTTTTCAGCTGTGAAAGCCCCAGAGCGCACTGAAAATCTGTGATGCGGTAGTTGAATCCCAGGGTGCGCATCTCGTATTCCCATGGTTTCATATCGGGCGTTTTCACCATACCGTGGTTGCGAAGGATTTTGAGCTTTTCGTAAAGGGTTGCATCGTTGGTGGTAACCATGCCTCCTTCGCCGGTAGTGATGTGCTTGACTGGATGAAACGAAAAGATCGAAGCGTCGGAGTGGATGCAGCTGCCAGCCTTGATGCCTTCGCGCTCCGCACCGATGCTGTGGGCGCAGTCTTCGAGGATCGTGATGCCGTACTTTCTCTTTAGCGCGGCGAGCCTCTTCTGCGTGATGGGGTTGCCCGAGAAGTGCACCGCGTAGAGCGCTTCTATCTGCGGATCGTTTTCGAGCATGGATTCACAAAGATCCAAATCGATATTTCCATCTTCTGCGATATCTACAAACAGTGGCTTCGCGCCGGCGTATAGAATGGCATTGGAGGTGGAGAGAAAGGAGTTTGGGGTGGTAAGCACTTTTGCTCCCGGCTTCAGCAGCGCCAGCGAAGCGATATGCAGCGCCGCCGTACCGTTGCTGACTGCCACGGCATACTTCGCGCCACAGTAGCCGGCTATGGCCTTCTCGAACTCGGCCACTTTGGGGCCTGTTGTCAGATAGTCCGATTCGAGAGTTTTTACGACGGCTTGGACATCCGGCTCGTCGATCCACTGTTTTCCATACGGGATAAACGCCATCAGAGAAACTCTTTCGCCATTTCCAGAAATTGTTCGCGGGTGAGCCATTGGGTGTTGTTACCCGAATTGTATTCGAAACCCTGTGGAACCGGTTTGCCTTTTTCTCCTATGCGATTGACGGTGAAGTCCGATTTGTGGGCGAACTGGATCGTGGGCTGGATGACATAGTGGTCGTGAAACTCAAGCGTCAGGTGTGAATCGTCGGCAGGGCACATGATTTCGTGGAGTTTTTCGCCCGGACGGATTCCTACGATCTTCTGTGGAAGGTCTGGAGCCATCGCTTTGGCGAGCTCCGTCATCTTCATCGATGGGATTTTGGGTATGAAAATTTCGCCGCCTTGCATCCGTTCGAAATCTTTTAGGACGAAATTCACCCCTTGCTCCAACGTAATCATAAAGCGGGTCATTTCAGGATGTGTGATGGGTAGCTCTTTGGCCCCTTCTTTGATCAGTTTGGCAAAGAAAGGAACGACAGATCCGCGGCTGCCGACTACGTTGCCGTAGCGGACGACGCTGAAACGGGTTTTTCTTGGGCCCACCATATTGTTTGCGGCGACAAATAGTTTGTCGGATGCCAGTTTGGTCGCGCCATACAGATTGATCGGGTTTGCCGCTTTATCCGTAGAAAGCGCTATTACCTTTTCCACTTCATTGGCAAGAGCGGCTTTGATGACGTTTTCCGCGCCGGAAACATTCGTTTTTATGCACTCCATCGGATTGTACTCGGCGGCCGGGACCTGTTTGAGTGCAGCGGCGTGAATGACGTAATCCACACCCTCCATAGCCTCTTTCATACGTTCGGAATCCCGAACGTCGCCGATGAAGTAGCGCATGCAAGGGTCGTTGTATTTCTGCTGCATCTCGAACTGTTTGAGCTCGTCTCTTGAATAGATGATAATCTTATTTGGTCTGTATTTCGAAAGAATTATTTCGGTATATTTTTTGCCGAAACTGCCCGTTCCGCCTGTAATCAGTATGTTTTTTCCGTTAAACAATGTCCGTTCCTTGAAGTTTGAACCGGCATGGTGGTCCCTCCGGTTGTTATAGATAATTATAGCACACCCTCTGTTTTCTCCGCGGAGACGATTTCGATGCCGCTTTTTTTCATCTGGGTGATGATGTTTTCTTTAATGGTTTCACTTTTAAACCTGACCTTATCGATCCCAAAAGAGACGACTCTCGTCGTCTCTGGATAGATTTGCCGTGCCGTAAAAAGTGCCGTCGAATGAACGCTGACGATATAGTCGTATGGCTGTTTGGCCATATAGAGCTCCAGGGGAGCGTCGGGTCGGATTATGCGATACGAAGGCTCTTTCAGCTCGTGGCGTTTGTCTTTTGGGTGCGGTTTGAAATCTATCTTTTCCACACCTTCGGATCGGAGCCAGGCGTGGAGCTCTTTTTTCAGCTGCTTGGCACCTTCGGCGGTAGTCTGCCCCACGTCCACCATATAGCCGCCGATGACCAGTGCGCGTTTGGGCCCATCTTCACTGGTGGGTTGAAGTGCCGGTTCGACGAGATTGGGAAGTTTTGCCACTTTCGACTTATCGTAGGGGCAGGAAAAACCGGGAAGCGTATAGATGCGGTCTACGAAATCGGCCTGTGTCGCGAACCGGTCTCCTTTGAAGCAGCGGTAGTTGAGCTCTGGCATGAGAAGGCGTCTGGTTTTTCTTAGGCAGTGCCAGAGGTACTTGGCGGGACTCAATGGATGGTAGGATAGGTTTGCAACGCCATCTGGAAGGATTCTGAAGCGAACATCCGTTTGAAGCTTATTTGGAAGAAAGTCGACGAAATAGTTGAGCGCTTCGTTGTCGTACTCGTGAGCGTGGACATGGATGGAATAAGCGCCTTCGATGAGCCGGAGGATTCGATAGAGATTTTCCCTGATGCGGCGCATACGTCCCAGCGGGCCAGGGAGTGGGTCGTGTCGCGGCCATGGCATATAGAGAATTTCATCCCATGCCTCCTTTTCCACATGCGATTCCACATCCTCTTTTTTGATATAGACCAGAATCTGTTTCGCCCCTTTTTCAAAATGTCTGGCGATACTTTTTGCCGCCAGATAGTGAAGTGGCGACGCGATGAAGTAGAGCGCTACACGCTTTTCATTTTCTGTGGCGTTATTCATAGATTTCACCATGGTGTATTTTCCATCTTTTGTGAAACCAGAACCACTCGTCTGGTTTTTTGCGGATGACCTCTTCGGTAATTTTGGCCTGTGCTTCGACACTTTTGCGGATGTCGGCCTGGATGTCGTCGGTATGCGTCGGCTCGATGGGTGGGTAGAAGGTCATGGTATAGTGTTCGTGATCTTCGGTGGAGATAAAGACAGGGACGATGGGAATGTCGAATTTGCGTGAAAGTAGTGCCACGCTGGTCGTATGGGTCGCTTTGTGGCCAAAAAAGTCGATATCGATCCCTTCGTGGGGTCTCACGCTCTGATCGACGAGCAGACCGATGTCGCGCCCCGCTTTGAGCTCCTTCATAAGAGGTCTGAGGGCTCCATATTTGCTGATGAGCCGAATATCGAACTGCTCTCGGTTACGTTTCAGGATCTTGTCCATGGCTTTGGAGTCGAGAGGACGACCTACGACGCTTATGCCTCTTCTTCTTGCCGCTATAGCCAATGCAAGAAGTTCCCAGTTGCCATAGTGCGCAGTAATGAAAATAACAGGGTTTTTTCGTCCATGAATTTCATCCACGATCTCTTCGTTTTTGAAAGTCACCTTTTTTAGAAGGTCTTTTTGGTCGATACCCTGATTCTCTACGAAATCCGCCAGCAGATAGAGCAGGTTTTTATACGTTTTTTTAATGATCTCTTTTTTCGATATTTCATCAAGGGTGTCGCCGAAAGCGAGATCGAGGTTGGCCTTTGCATATTTTCGGTGTTTGAAGTCGATGCAGTAGGCCACTCCTGCGAGCAGATCGATAAAAGTACGTTTGATTGGCCGTGGTGTATGCAGGATGACCCATCGAAAAAAGTTGAAAGAGCCCAGGTATATAGAATCTGTCATAAGAGTATCCTGTGACTCGCCCCTATGTCTTTTTCCAAAAAAATCCCCGTAACGTAACAATAGACTTCGAGTGCGGAAAACGAAGGCTTTTTCTTGAGCCCATGCATGTTTACAGGCACGATGGAATCGATATGGGGATTGTGGAAGAGAATTTCCGCGAACTTCTCTTCCA
>JAMOOM010000168.1 GCA_027065515.1 Campylobacterales bacterium | reverse complement strand
GTTACGATACACTTTCGGACTACCTGCAGCTGGCATACGCCTTGACGATCCATAAAACACAGGGGATGGAGTACGATACTGTCATAATTCCCATGAGTTTCAGCCACTATGTGATGCACAATACAAAACTTCTTTATACAGCGGTTACGCGCGCCAAGAAGATGTGTATCATCATTGGAGAGGAGGCCGCATTCAAGAGTGCATGCCGACGCATCGACACTACGAAAAGATCGACGGTATTGGGGCTTTTGGCATAGTTTGACGGGATAGAGTCAGACCGATTCTATTCTCTTTTTCAGGTCCGCTATCTTTTGAGTCAGGGATTGCACATACGTGCGGCTTTCATTGACGATCTGGGTCATATCTTTGATTTTTGCGAGAAGTTTGTGTGCCATGGTTTCCGTTTTTTTCACTTCGTCTTCAATGATTTTGGAATTTTCTATATCGTCGCTACTGAGTGATACGACATGTTGAATCTTTTGCTCCGCATTGGTCATACTCTCTTGTGCATCGTTACTTTTTTGCACCAACATCTCCATCCTTTTCGCATCTTTGTTGACTTGCTGGGAGACATCGCTTACGGACTGGACGATGGTGTTGATCGTGATATTGATCTCGCTAAGACTCTTTTGAGTTTTTTCGGCAAGATTGCGCACTTCGTCGGCAACGACGGCAAAGCCTCTGCCATGCTCTCCGGCGCGCGCAGCTTCGATGGCAGCATTCAAAGCCAACAGATTGGTCTGATCGGCGATATCGGAAATGATCCCCAAAACACTTTTGATTTGTGTTGTTGTCTCGACGAGTGAGCGCAACCGGGTATCGACTTCGAGGCTTTGGCGGTGCTGCTCATCGATATTGTTGCTCAATTCATAAACCACCTCCTGGGTATGCCCGATCAGTTTGCCTACATTGTCGATTTCTGATTGCAAAGAGAAAGAAAAGTCTATATTTTTTCGACTCTCTTCTTCGGCAAGAGACAAAGAGATATCGATTTTTTCCGATATATCACGTGTCTCGTGAATAATGGAGTCGATCTGCTCGCCGGTTCGATCGATTTTTTGTTCCATATGGACGATTTCATCCGTCAACGCTCCCGTATCTAGGACTTTTTGCACCTTGTCTCTAAAATTGTTGATGGCTTCGACAAGCTTGCCATACTCTGTGCTGAATTTTGTACCGACACTCAAAGGCTCTGAAAGCTTCATGCTTTGCATATAGGCTATCGTCTTTTTCGCAACATCTACACCATTGATCTTCTCATCGAGATCATGGATAAAGATCACCAAAGCGATAATGATTTGTACGGCCATGCCGATAGGATTGTCTGTAAATAAAAAAGCATTCAGAAGAAGCAATATTATACCAACCCAGTGCACTACACGCATTCGAAAAAAGAGAGATTTCACCATTTCACGAGCCTTTACATTTATTTTACATTATTGTACTGCAAATAAATCGGCCTATTGCGCAATATTGTTAATACAGGCAGATTATATCGGCAACTCTTCGGGAGGGCGAGGCGGACTGAAATAGTACCCCTGTACATAATCGATTCCAAGCCCTTCGAGAATTTCGAGTACCTTTTTGGAGTGGACAAACTCGCCGACGACCAAAAGGTCGGCATTGTGTGCGAATGAAATGATGTTTTCGACTACCTGACGGCTCTTTTTGTTGGTATCCACGACCTTGATGAGGCTGCCGTCGATTTTCAAATAATCGGCGTTGAGGTCGATGATGTGTTTGAAGTTGGCATATCCGCTGCCGAAATCGTCGATGGAGATGCGGCACCCCAGTTGCTTGAGAAGGTCGATCTTTTGGCGAAAAGCTTTACGATCTGCAATCTCCTCGCTTTCGAGAATTTCGAGGGTGAAACGGTGCGCAAAGTTTTCGCTATTTTCGAGGTAGTTGAACAGGTAGTTGAAAATTTCCTGGTTCATAATATCTTGATATGAGACGTTTACACTGATGCGTGAATTGTTTTTTTCGAACGTATCAAAAACAATTTGCAAAACCCTTTTTGTGAGTTTGGCGTAAACATTGGTGTGTTTGATTTGAGGAAGAAACATCAAGGGCGGAACGATATCGCCCGTTTCGGAAACGATACGCACCAGGGCTTCGTATGAGACGATTTCACCATCAGGAGTGTAGATGGGTTGGTAGTGGCAGATAACTCTGCCATTGTTGATGGCATCTTTTACGAAGGTCAAATCTTTGATGGCGCTTCTTTTTTTCTCTTTTTTGACGGAGACGATATTCCGGCCTCCGTTTTTTGATTCAAAAAGAAGAGTATCCGCTTCTTTGATGGCTCGCTGAATATTTTTGTATTCGGTCGGATGTGGTTCTATTCCTATGGAGAGTGTTATGTTCAGCTCGAATTGTCTATAGGTGAAAGCGGCAGACTGCACGTTTTCTCGAATACGTTCGCAAGTTTGCACGACAATGTCGTCCTCTCCCCGGGTATATACGAACAGAAGAAATTCGTCGCCCCCATAGCGAATGAGAAAATCGTTTTTTCGGATATTCGAGGCGATGCGTTCGACCAGTTCGGTGAGCACCTTGTCTCCGGCTTCGTGGCCGTAGGTATCGTTGATCTGCTTGAAGCGGTCGATGTCGATGATAGCCAGAGCGTAGTCGCTTAAATCCTTGTTGGCGACGATATCGTTTAGATAGTTTCGGTTGAATACTTTCGTCAATGGATCGAAATAGATTCGCTTTTTACTGCTAAGATAATATAGGATATGGACGATGCTGATAAGAGCGATGAGGAGCATCAGGACAATGAAGATCGTGAAATAGCCCTTCATGGGTGCCAGCAGCTTTGAGATCTCATTTTTTATCCCTATATTTATATCCATGCTCAAAAGTGCGAGAACATCTTTCTCTTTCTTGCCGACAATAGGGTATAGAAGCGTTAGGTAGATTCCTTTACCCGATTCGTGAATGACTTGCGGTTTTTTCGTCTCGTATAGGCGGTCGTATGCTTTGCCGCTTACGTCGAATTTCATCCAGAATGGGGCGATATCTTCCTTGGATGCATCGAGCAAAAACCTGAATCTTCCTTTTTCGTCTTTTTGGAGGATGTAAATGAACTTCGTGTTTTTTGTCACGAGTGTTTGCAGTACACGGATACATCGGCGTCGATTGTTCGGGTTTTTGAAGTATTCACGGATCTTTTTTCTGTTATCGAGGCCGTGAAAGTCGGTCAAATGATTTGAAATATTGGCCAAAATGTAGGTGTATTCCGCGATCTTGTCCCGTTCGATCCTTTTGAAAATCTCTTTTTCTGTATGGTGAAGATAGGTGTAGATATAGATAAAGGACCCCAGAAGAATCACCAGAAGGAGAGAAAAGAATAGATCCTTTTTTTTAAGAGGTAAACTTACCATACCCGATCTTCCGTATATTTTTCAAGCGCATCCGGTATTTCTATTTTCAAACGGCGGGTTCTGGGGCCGATCAAGGTGATATTGGGGCGGCCTTTTTTCCAGTAAAACGCGCCAAATGCGCTGGGATAGTGATGGAGCAGTTTGTAGTCGAGACCGAAAACTGCCTGGGAGGGAAGGGGGCAGTGCCTGGGTAGATCCTCGGGATATTTGACAATAACCAGATCGGCTTCGTCGCAACGGGAGGTGACGTTGAAATCCTCTCGAAGGATACTTTTGAATGCAGGATAGGGGGTGAACAGTTTAGGAGCGTTTGCGAATTTAAGGTACAGAAGGATCTCTTTGACGATTTTCGCATCGTCGATATCCGCATAAAGAGCGCCAATCAGAAAAAAGAGAGTGAAAAAGATTTTCATGATTTAAAAGGTGTACTCCATCCCGATGAGCAGGCGGCGCTCCCGGGGAGTGGCGATCGCGTCGTCTGCGATATAGGATTCCAGTGCCCTGTCTAGAAGGTTTTCGCCTTTTAGTTTGAAAAGAAGATGCTTGCTTTTGTGCCAGGTGATCGCGGCCGTCCAGTCGAAACTCGCATCGAATGCCTTGCCGTTTCTATCCGTGTACTCTTCCCGATAAACCAGCCCGTTGTAGCATTCAAATTGACCGAAACTGTTGAAGAGTGCAAGATACGCCCCCGCCGTTGGACTTGTGGGATCGTCAATCCAGGTTTTGAAAATTTCGGCAGTCCATTTATTGTCCGTATCCAGGAAGTAGTCGAGCCGCAAGTAACTTTTGTAACTGGAGGTTTTGCGTCCACTATTGATGAAAGTCGGGGGTTTGCTTTTGGGGTTTTGGGGAGTGGTGACGATATCTTCGACGAAATTTTTCCCACCTCCAAACTCCAGAGTGTAACGGTCTGCATTATAGATGATTTCGGTACTGTAGGTGTCGAAAGTGTATGGCTTGAGATTTGGGTTGGATTTTATGACGGTGGAGTAGTATAGCTCTTTGGATGTCGGCATTATCTCTTTGTGGGTGGCGAAAACTTTGACGTCGAAACGTTTGTAGATATTGGTTATGTATCCGGCTCGCGCGTAGTCGAGGGTTTTATCGCTGGAGCGATCGAGATCGACGAAGGCACGCTCAAGTCCAACTACGAGACGGTTCGAGTCGTCGATGTCGTACCGAAAATGGGCGGAGATCGCTGTACGGCGGATCGTGTTGCGATTGCCCGATATGTGCTTCATCGCGTTTCCGTCGCCATTGTATCGCTTGAGTCGCAGATGGCTCGATTTGTGTTCGGCCCTTAGCAGAAGTTGGGCTTTATTCCATTCGAACGTTTTGGTGAGCGCACCGTATCCAATTTCGGTCACCAGGGTCTGTTCGAGACTTGAAACCTTTTTGTTGTTGCTCAGAATCTGCGGAGTGCCGGTTAGAAACTCGAAGCCATTCTCTTCGTTTGTGAAAGAGACGTCTATCATCATTTGCCATGGCAGCCGTTTATTGAGATGGATATATAGATTTTCCAGTTTCCCTTCGTTTAGGCGGATATCTTTTTTGAGCGCCGACTTGAGTATGTCGTAGCGGTGGTGGATATACTCCATGTCGATTTCGAAATCATCGCGGTGGTTCAGCTTGGCATAGAAGTCATAACGTTTTCCATCGCGATCTAGCGGACCGATTTTGCTGTGAATGGTGTCGTAACGATCCTCGAGCCGAGTGGCATTGAAGAGGAGGCTGTAATCCTTGTTCAGCTCCCCGGCGAAAAGAATTTCTTCGCTATTGGAATGGTCGCTGCCTGCAAGCAGCTGGAGAAAGGTGCCGTTTTCCCGCTCGGGCTTTTTGGTGTAGAGTTTGATGACAATGCTGCCCGGATCACCTCCAAACTGTGTCGAGCTTCCCAAAAGATAGATTTCGACATGATCGATGAAATAGAGGTTGATTTTTCCAATCTTGTCGAGTGGGCTGCCGAAGGTGTTGGATTCGATCTGGTAATTGTCTATATAAATACGGATCGGCTGGTTGTAGCTGTTGGAGGCGCCGGCTAGAACAGGTACGGCAAACCCGCGACTATCGACCTTTATGTTGAAAAAGCGTACCGTTTTAAGAAGATCGTCGAGGATGTAGGCCTGCATCCGGTCGATGTCTCTTCTTGAAAAGATTATAACATGCCCTGCGTTCTCTTTTTTTGTTGATAGATAGAGTTCATGGTGATTGGCGTAGCGGTTCAGGAGTTTTTCAAATTCGTTTTCCTGCGCTGCAAGGAGTGAAAAACAAAAGATCGCACATAGCAACACTCTTTTCATTCACCACTCCTTCTTTAAACAAAGCTTTTATTTATAGTAGTTGGTATTTCATTAAGCCTTCCTTTGAGGAAAAAACGGCTACTGGAAAAACAAATATCTATCTCTAAATCTTTCAGGAAGAAAGATTGCTCGATGGTATGCAAAAGTGTTTTGGAGTCTAATTTTGCCTGGATTTAAAGTGGAGCTGATGGCGGGACTCGAACCCGCGACCTCTTGATTACGAATCAAGTGCTCTAGCCAGCTGAGCTACATCAGCGTATTGACAATTATGGGCACAATTTTACAGCAATACTTTGAAAAATTCAATAGCAAATCAGTTAGCTTTAAGTATAATCGCGTAATTTTTACGTAGGAGATTTTATGGCTATTGAAAAAATCGCTTCCAAAGAGGCTTTTAAAAATTTTGTTCTCGGCATAGAGGAGCAGGAGGGGTACCGCAGGCCGATGGCGTTCGGTATCTGTCGTATAGATCGTGGGCAAAAGACTCACGATAAAATTCTTCAGGCGACATATCCGCTTATCAACTGGAGAGAAAATTACGGTTCTGCCGCCGTTCTTATCGCGGCGCTGCAAGAGAGTGGTGAAGCGATAGATTTTGGCAAAAGCGAACAGGTGTTCGATGTCACAGACGCTGTAATCATAAATGCGCTGGAAGCTTTCGCACCTTTTATCCAGGAGGCGAAGGGTGATGCGCATAAAAATGTTCAAGTTATAGCTACGCTTGCGGGAATAGCGGAAGCCGAGATGCTGGACGACAACTACCGTATCGTATTTTTGTTTGAAGATGAAGCCCCGGTCAGCGTCGAAACCGTTTATCTGAAGCTGTATGCGCTCTCCTTGGGCAAGGCGGAGCTTCGAAGCGTCAATCTAAGCGGAGCTTTTGGTATTTTGCACAATGTGGCATGGTTTGGCAACGAACCTTTCGAGCTCGACTGGCTTCGCGACAACGAGATCGATCTCAAACTCAATGGCGCCTATCCTGAAATAGAGAGTGTGGATAAATTTCCACGTTATCTTCAACACATCATCCCTGCAGACAATACTCGCGTACTAGACAGCGCAAAAGTCAGAATGGGCGCGCAGCTCTATCCGGGTACTACGGTAATGCCTGGTGCGAGCTATATCAATTTCAATGCCGGTACGACCGGAGCGGTAATGGTAGAGGGGCGAATTTCAAGTTCGGCTATCGTGGGAGCCGGAAGCGATGTAGGAGGCGGAGCCTCTATTTTGGGAGTGCTAAGCGGCACGAACGGAAACCCCGTCACTATTGGCGAGAACGTGCTGCTTGGCGCCAATAGTGTCACTGGTATTCCTCTTGGTGACGGATGTATCGTCGATGCCGGCATCGCGATACTGGAAGGCACCAAAGTGGCGATAAGCCGCGCAGAACTCGAAAAGATCAAAGAGGTGAATCCTCTTTGGGATATCAAAGCGGAAGATGAGAATATCCTAAAAGGTGTCGAGCTGGCAGGCAGAAACGGTATCCATTTCCGCCAAAACAGTATGACCGGACAGATCGTGGCACTTCGAAGCCGACGGGAAGTGAAACTCAACGCCGAACTTCACTGATTCCATGAAACCTGCCGATAACGCGGGTGAAACTCTCTATCGGCAGATATTTTTGATGACGAACCATTTTAAAATGGTGTATGTGGAGTGGGAGAGTTCATGCTGGCTGAAAGGTATATGTGCCAGTTTCAGTTTACT
>JAMOOM010000167.1 GCA_027065515.1 Campylobacterales bacterium | reverse complement strand
TTAACTACTATTCTGTTCTCATAAAATCGATTCTCGATGAGATGAACAGGATCACGACATTCAGCCCCGATAGCGAAATTTCGAATGAAGCAAAAGCCTTTATCAATTTTGCAAAGGCCAAAGAAGCGAGCGGTATCGAGCGTGGATTTATATCGTATATCCTGACACGCTATACCAAGATGAGCGACGAAGAGCTTCGCAAATGGATTCACTATATCGGACAAGCCGATATGTTCGAGTATGACCTCATAGGTGATACGAAGCTAAAACGACAAATCAGGACAATACTCGAAAATGACGACTCAAAAGAGATATTCAACGAACTGGCAGAGGCTCGAATCGAAATTCTACACTCGATAAATGATGGATACTATACGATCGACCCGACACTTTGGTTCAATCTCAACACTGAAAAGATCAATATCCTTGTCAATGCACAAAAAATCATAATGCGAGCAATGAGCGACAAAACCGCCAAGATACTGCAAGAACAGATGTATATAGCGGTAGCTTCGGGCGCCCTTTGGATAATCTCCATAATTCTTGCGATCATAGGTTTTATCGTAAGTCGTGAAATCGCTCAAAACATCAAAAACCTTGAAACCATCTTGCAAAATGTGGCCGAGTCGACCAACCAAAAGATGGACATCAACCTCGATACTCCCGAAGGCACCGCAAAAGCGTATGCACTCTTGCAGGCCATTATCGAAGAGACTCGCCGCGAACAGCGGCGCGCCGAAGAGGCCAGCGAATCGAAATCTCTCTTTTTGGCCAATATGAGCCATGAGATTCGTACACCTCTCAACGGCATCGTCGGCTTTACCGAGCTTCTTAAAAACACGGAGCTCAAAGGAGAGCAGAAAGAGTTCGTCGAAATCATCGAAAAGAGCTCGGAAAATCTTTTGGAAATTATCAACAACATCCTTGACCTTTCCAAAATTGAAAGCAACAAGGTAGAGATCGAAAACATCGTGTTCAATCCGATCGAAGAGTTCGAAAGCGCTATAGATATCTATGCCGTCAAAGCAGCAGAAAAAAATATCGATCTTGCATGTTTTATCGATCCGAGCCTGAGCCAGCCGATAAAGGGTGACCCCACAAAGATCAAAGAGATTCTGATCAACCTGATGAGCAATGCCGTAAAATTTACCAACCATCGAGGTTCGATCAATGTCGAGATCAGAAAAATAGATGCGCATGAGACAGGACGGTGTGGCATCAGCTTCAGTGTAGAGGATACCGGCATAGGTATTTCTCCCGACAAAAAAGCGCATATTTTCGAAGCTTTCTCGCAAGCAGACACCAGTGTTACCAGAAAATTCGGCGGCACGGGCCTCGGTCTTACCATTTCCGCCCGATACGTTGAGCTGATGGGCGGAAAGCTGAATCTAGAAAGCGAAGTAGGCAAAGGGACTCGCTTCTTTTTCACACTGGAATTCGAAGAGCTTCCGCAGATGAACGAAGATCTTGGTGGCCATTTTATCAATGTGGCTCTCGCCTTTTACACCACCTCTTCGCGCAGCAAAAAACAGGACGAATATATAAAAGAGTACATGGACTACTTTGGTGCGAAACTGATACCGTTCAGCGCCCGTGAGGAACTGGTCGCACTGGCAAGGGAGCGAAAAGCGCAATCTATACTGGTCGATGCCGATTACGCTTCCGATACGGAACTGCAGAAGATGGCCAATATCCCGCTGCACTGCAATGTCATCATAAAAACAACTCAACAGAAACGCATTGAGATACTCAAGCTCCATTGCGAGAAGATTGTTTACGAGCCTGTCAACGTTACGAAAATGATCTCGGTGCTAAAAGCGGCGACATCGGGTACTGCACAAAAAAGCAGGCAGCCGCTTCTGGATATCGACCATATCTCCTTCAATGCGAAAGCACTCGTCGCAGAAGACAATACAATCAATCAAAAACTCATCAAGAGAACACTGGAAGACCTTGGATTGAGTGTGGATCTGGCGAACAATGGTCTCGAAGCCTTCGAAAAACGCCGAAACGGTGACTACGATATTATCTTTATGGACATCTCCATGCCCGTCATGGATGGAATCGAAGCGACTCATGAAATTCTCGATTACGAAGAGGACGAACATGTTCCGCATATTCCCATAGTAGCACTTACTGCCAATGCATTGAAAGGCGACAGAGAAAGATTTTTGGCGGAAGGTCTCGATGAATACACGACCAAACCTTTGGTTCGTGAAGAGATCATCGCGATTTTGAAAAAATTTCTGGATAACAAGATTGCCGCGAAAGAGAGTGCTGCAAAAAGCGCATATTCCGATAAGCAAAAAGCTGAACAACCCACAGCCGCTAATGAGGAAATAGAATTGGATTTCGAGAAGCCTTCCGAAGAGAAAGCTCCTGCGAACAGAATCGAAAAACCGGAGTCGAACGCAGACACGATTCTGATTTTGAAAAAGAGCCTTCTGGAGAGTAAAATTTTTGCCAATCTTTTACAAAATCTTGGCTATAAAGTCGATATCGCGGAAAATCTCGAAGATTTGAAAAAGAAGATGAATGAAAGCACAGCGATTGTATTCATCGACAAAGAGGTCGAAGATCTTGCGCCAGAAGCGTTGCGCGAGGAGATCGAAACAAGAGCTCCACAAGCCGCTTTGATTCTGATGGCTGATCCATCGACGGAAATAGGTGAAAAAGAGCGGAAAATCTTTGACGAAGTAATTATCAATCTTCTCAATCGCGACCTGATACGCCTGGTGGTTGAAAAATTTATAGAAAAACAAAGGATTAGTGCATGAGCGGAATTAAAGTATTGGTTGTTGATGACGATATGATCAACAGAAAGTTGATGACGGCCATACTGAAAAAAGAGAAGAATATCGAGAGCATTATGGAAGCGTCGAATGGGCAGGAAGCGGTTACGCTCCTTAAGGATCTCAACGATATTGATCTGGTGCTTCTGGATATAATTATGCCGATTATGGACGGAATAGCCGTTTTGCAGATCATGAATTCGGATCCGAAGCTTCAAAAAATCCCCGTAATCGTGCTCACGACGGATGAATCGAAAAAGACAGAAGCGCTCAACAGCGGCGCCAACGATTTCATAGCGAAGCCCGTACGGGAGAGTGACCTTATGGGCAAGATCGAAAGGCTCACCTCTTTTTGATTTCAAAACGGCCAGCTTAGCCCCATAAAAGGGGCACTAAGCCATTACGAGAGCCTCCTTCAACACCTCTTCGACACGTGTGACGGGCACGATCTGCAACCCCTCCTTCACGACATCTGGAATATCTTCCAAATCCCGCTCGAAATTCTTTTTGGGTATCAGCACTTTTTTCATCTTCGCCTTGTAGGCAGCTATCAGCTTCTCTTTCAAGCCGCCGATCGGCAAAACCTTTCCTGTCAGCGTCAACTCTCCCGTCATCGCTACGTCTGCACGTACTTTGTATTCGCTAAATATCGATGCGATCGCGGTAGCCATAGCTATGCCCGCACTCGGACCATCTTTTGGCGTAGCACCTTCTGGAACATGAATATGCAGATCGTAGCGCTTGTAAACTTCGCTCGGTTCCAATTTGAGATTCTCTTCTCTCTCTTTGGTCGTTCTGGGGATGATTTTTTGATCGATAGTCAGTTCACCACGGTCTATGAGTGTCTTGACTACGCTAAGCGCGATGCGCGCCGACTCTTTCATTACATCACCCAGGCTTCCGGTAAGCACCAGCCCGCCTTTTCCCTTGATCTTGATAGTCTCGATCTTCAGCACATCTCCACCTACGGCAGTCCATGCCAGACCGTTCACCACGCCTACGGTTGGAACGTTGTCGGTCTGATCGATCTCGAAAACGGGTTTGTCGAGAAACTCTTGGATATTTTTGACCGTAACGGTTACCTTCCGGATAGAAGGATCGAGCAATATCTTCTTTACTGCTTTGCGCACCATATCGGCTATGCGCCGGCGCAGATTTCGTACGCCCGCTTCTCTGGTATAGTTCTCGATCACCATCTCCAGAGCCGCTTTGGTTATTGAAAATTCGCTTTTTTTGAGCGCATGTTTTTTGAGCTCCTGAGGTATCAGATATCGCTTGGCGATTTCATATTTCTCCTGCGGCGTGTAACTGCTCAAAAATATAAACTCCATCCTGTCTCTCAAAGGACCCGGAATGGAGCCGATATCGTTGGCGGTAGCGATGAAGATCACCTGACTAAGGTCGATGTTGAAGTTCAGATAATAATCTCTGAATTCACTATTTTGCTCCGGATCTAGGATCTCAAGCAAAACCGACGTAGGATCTCCGCGCATACTACGCCCTACTTTGTCGATCTCGTCGAGCACCATTACCGGGTTCATCTCTCCGGCATCGATGAGGCCTTGCACTATTCGTCCAGGCATGGCGCCAATATAGGTACGACGATGCCCTCTTAGTTCATTTACATCTTCGAGTCCGCCTAGCGCTATACGCACCAGCTTACGCTTGAGCGCTTTCGAGATGGAGTTGGCCAGGGATGTTTTACCCACACCCGGAGGGCCGGCAAAGCACAGAATCGCCCCTTTGACCTCCTTTTCTCCCACGCCGCGCAGCTCCGCCAGCTCACGAACCGAGAAATACTCCACGATCCGCTCTTTCGGCTTTTTGAGGCCATAGTGGTCTTTATCGAGCTGCTTTTGTACATCCTCCACCTTCAGATGCTTTCTGGCATATTTTCCGAAAGGAATTTCCAGTACCCAGTCCAGATAACCCTGAATCATGTTAGCATCGGCAGAATCGGGATGCATTCGCGCAAAACGGTCGATCTGCTTTTTCACCTCTTTGTAGGCATCCTCGTCCATATAGGGCTTTTTGGCTTCGAGTTTTTCGTAGTACTCTTCGATCTCCTCTTCTCGCTGCGTATCGGTGCCGAGCTCTTGCTGAATCTGCTTGAGCTGCTCTTTGAGAAAATACTCCTTGTTGACCTGCTCGATGCGGTTATGGACTTTGGAGCGAATCTCTTTTTGCAATTTGCTCGCCTCGATCTCAGCGCTGACGATATCGATCAACAGCAAAAGCCTCTGTTCCACATCTTCTTCGACAAAAAGCTCATACGCTTCGGCTTTTTTGATCTTGATCGTACTGCTGATAAGGTCTGCGATACGGTTGGGCTCGTGATTCTCTTCGATCGTCCTGACAAGATCGGGCGGAAACTGGTTGCTAACCTGCGAAAGAGTGCGAAGCTTTTCGCGCAGCACCTCCATCAACGCCTCGATCTTCAGTTCGTTGTATGGCTTGGAGTGGATCACATCCACCTTCGCCACCAGTGGAGCCTCTCCCGTCTCTTCGATGATACGTCCACGCGCGAGTCCTTGAAAGAGCACCTTTATACGGCCATCCGGCAGCGTAACCTTCCGCATGATCGAGCCGATTACGCCCGCATCATAGATGGCATCGAACGTCCTCTCTCCTTCGTGGCCTGGTTTCGTGGGACAGACCATCACGAGCGAATTGGACTGCACCGCCTCTTCTGCGGCCATAACGTTCGCATCGTCACTCAAAAATATGGGTGAAATCATAAAAGGATATAGAAACAGATCGTCTTCCACTATTACCGGAATTTTGGCCGGGAATGCACTGTAATCACTGAGTTGCATTCAACCTCCTCAATATTTAAATTTTTCTTAAATTACTACTTTTTGGATCGCTTGTCAAGGCCTAATCGAAAAAGCGGCCCAGCCAGCCGCGATTTGGCTCTCTTATCTCATCTTTTTTCAGCCAGCTCTTTTTGTTTCGCGCCCGATAGATCTTCGCCGCTTCCGTCTTGCCGCGCCGCTCGTACAAAGAGGCGATACTCTCGTTCATCAGATACCTTGTCATCTCCAGCCGCACCTCGATCGTGCGAACCATGGGCGTAAATTCACCATCGGGATAGTTTGCGATATAGCTTTGTGCTTTTTCAAGCGTATCTATGACCAACTTCTGGTCTCTTTGCGGCGACCTTAGCCCATAAAAAGCCGCCTTTATCTTCATAAATTCGGCAAATTTCCTGTTTTTGGCGCTTCCGTAACGCTTGATATATTCATCGAGATAGAAGTTGGCCAGCAGATACTCCTCGGCATCCATATGCGCTTGCGTCAAGATAAGCATCGCTTCGGGAATCAGCGGAGATCCTACATGCTCGCTCTCGAGCGAAGTGAAGTAATCGTCTGCTTTCTCCAGATTGCCCGCCGCCGCGCTTTTCATCATTTTCTGATACCAGTAGATCGCCGGTTTTTCATACTCCGCCTTTTGCTTCGAACCGCATCCGGAAATCGCCAAAACAAGTACAGATACAACAATCGCACGAAAAAACGTTGTAAACATTAAGAACCTTTCGTGGGACCTTTCGGTAAACTTTTGATAGATTTTAACCGATATATGATTACTCACGCATTAAAAGGAAGCGATTCATGGAATACAGGGCCGTAATGCCGATACTAGGGTTCGATACGATCACAAACTGGCGACTTGTCGCGATCGACGATATCTTCTATCGTCTTGAAAACAAAGAAGGTGACGGCACACCCTCTTTTACGCTCATCGGGCCGGAAACTCTGCGAAACGACTACGCTTTCGACCTGCCCGAAAGCGCCGCGAACGCCCTGGGTCTTGAAAAAGCCGAAGACGCGATGGTGCTCAATATAATGATCGTGGATACGCCGTTGGAAAACTCACATATCAATTTCGCGGCGCCACTCGTTTTCAACAAAAAAAACGGCAAGATGGGCCAAGTGGTGCTCGAGAATGGAAAATACCCCGATTACGGGGTGGCCGAACCGCTTAAAAAATTCCTCGACACCCAAAGGAGCGCATCATGAAACTCACGATCGTAGGGCCTGGAAAAATGGCGCTGGCACTGGCAAAGGGGCTCGAAAAAGAGCACGAGCTGACCATCGTAGGGCGCGACGGCGAAAAACTGCTGCGTTTCACAAAACAGCTCTCCAAGCACGCCAAAACTGCGCTTTTGGACAAATACGAAATAGATGGGCAGACTCTCATTTTATGTGTCAAACCATACGCGCTGAAAGAGACCGCATCCAAGATGAAAGGAAAAGCCCAAAGCCTGTACTCGGTCCTGGCCGGCACTCCGATCAAAGAGCTGCAAAAAGCGATAAAATCGGAGCACTACATAAGGGCCATGCCAAACCTCGCTGCGGAATTTTTCGCCTCGATGACAACTCTAACAGGCGACGAAGCACAAAAAGAGGAGGCCGAAATGCTTTTTGCCTCCATAGGCCGGACACTTTGGGTAGAGAGCGAAAAAGAGCTCGATATCGCCACGGCGATCGCAGGAAGCGGCCCAGCCTACCTGGCTCTCGTCGCCGAAGCTCTCGCCGACGGCGGCGTAAAGGAGGGATTGAAACGCACAGACGCGATGAAGCTGGTCGAAGGCCTTTTCGCAGGCTTCGCGCCTCTGGTAGCCCACAGCCACCCCGCTCTTCTCAAAGATGCCGTCATG
>JAMOOM010000166.1 GCA_027065515.1 Campylobacterales bacterium | reverse complement strand
ACATCACGTCCCGCCAGCCGATATATGGAAGCCGTGGTGATGGAGCGAGCCACGGAGGGCGGCCTTCCTGATATACCAAGCTTTTCGTTTTTACCTATCCTGGCATGTATCTGCGTAAGGGCACCGGCATGCATAATATGTATTGGCATCGCCTCTTCTGGGGTACAGGATGCCACACCCATCGATTCGAGCCTGCTTTTTACAATCGTGTTTTCCGCGATCACAGGAACATTGACGAAACGAGCATGTCGCGAATTTGAAGCACGGTTGCGCAAGCGTCCGATCGGATCGATATCTTCAGGCTCTACCAAGCCCTCTTTCAACATTTCAGATAGCATATAGAGGCTCTGCGCCCAGACAAGAGGAATGTTTTCGTTCGGTATGCGCATCTGGCTGCCAGGATGCATCTTCTCCTCATCGATAGACTCCAAAGGGACGATATATAGTTCAGGCAGCAGTGAAAGACCATCTTTTCTGACAAAAAGGGGCGCCAGTCTCTCCTCCCACCTGCTGGCATCTTCTTCATCGCGACGCATACGGGCATCGAGCAGAAAATAGGTGAAAAAGAGTGGCCATTCACACTCGATATTCTCGAACTTTTTCAGCTCGGAAGGCTCGTAGTGGAGTTTTTTTGCATCTTCGTTGCTGCACTGATGACCATCGAGCAAAAAGCGCTTGCAGCCATATTTTCCCGCCAGTTTCTGCAGAATTTCCGTGCGGGTTTTTTCAACCAGCCCCTCCTCTTCGATGGCATATGCGGGATAGCCGATGATGCTCAAAAGAGCCGCATCGGTCTCTTTGGACAAAGACTCTCTCGGAAGCAGATCGTTCAGTGTCATTCTGGCACGCGCGATATCGCTATATACCACATGGATCACCCCCTCGGCCGATCCATCCGCGCCGAAAAGATTGAATCCATCCAGCGCTTCGAGTGCGGCTTTCGCCATGCCGACCGAACTGGCGTTGATCTCCACTTTGCCATGGTTGATCTTGTTTCCCCTCTCCCAGATTCCATAATCGGGCGTAGCGTATGCGTGGGAGATGTAGTGTACGAGGTTTTGAACAAAATCCACTTCATCGATCGTATGAACCACCGGGATTCCAGAAGCGTGCATCTGTGCAAGCGTCAGCAAAAAGAGCGAAGTGGCATCGATTTGAAGATGACCCCACCCATCATCCGCGACAACCGGAAGGGCCGTTTTGGTACCATATTTGGCATGGAGCGCATCTATCGGATCGCCGGAGTTTTTGAACCGCTCGAGATGGTCGGCCTGGCGCATCATGGCCATCAAAAGTCCGCGCATCAGCTTTACGGCGCTTTGAGCGAGCAAACTCTTTTTGAAATTTTTCGGATCGTGTTTTCCGTATGCCAGTGAAAGCGCCCAGACCGGAAGAATACTGTAAACATTGTCCCTGACCCATGCATCGGTATAATCTCCGTGGGCATTGATGGCGGTACTCGCCGGAAGCAGCCCGGTTATCGCATCCTGTCGTGAAAGAATGATACTGTGCAATTCATCGAATCTTTTTTCCAATCTATCTTTCACTGCACCTCTCCTCAATATATCACCGGAATATCTTTTGGCCAGCTGACGGTAAACCTCACATCTACACGAGCCTCTTTTTTCGCGGGTATCGAAAGATCGATCAAAAGTTTTCCATTTTTTGCGACTCTATATCTAATCGGTACGTTCGCTTTGACATCAGTAAGCTCGACTCTTATCTCCTCTTTCGTGGAGACGGGGACTCTTTCTACGATATGAATATCCCTCTTTTCATTCGACTGGTTGATTATCTCGATCGTATATCCATCCACCTTTTTTATCCGCTTGCCGAATATGATTCCATGCTCTCCGCTTTTTGGGATATACGGCTCTTTTTTCGCGATCAAATCCCGATCTATGGCTGCAAAAATCAGATACTTTTCTCCATCGTACCTGCCATAAACCTCTTTCGCTATGGTCCGCTTGCCCGATTTCACACTCCAGTGATCGCTCTCTATGGGCACGGGCGGCTTGTAGCGAAGCGCTTCGTAAACATGAAGATCGACATATGGAAAGAGTACATTCTCTTTTTCGAAAGGGATTTTCCAGCTCTTGATCTCAGTCCGTACAACTTCGCCATTGGAAGGAAGATGCAAAGAGCGTAAACGATAATGCCTTGGATTTACGTAGCGCACCTCTTTTGCCAGGGCCATATCGACCACCATCCTTTTTTCCATCCGATGCTTCACGAGAGGCGCCATTCTCGATTCTCTTATAATCCATGGACTGAACTTTATCGGCCGAAGCGCGCGCGTGATCGGCTCGGAAAATATATCGGCTCTCTTTGCGTAGATATCTATGCCGCTTCGATTGCGAAGACGGGCAATCTGTGTGATCTTCAGCGATTCATCGGTCAGAATATCGGCTTCGTAAAAGATCTCCACATCTATAAGCCCGCCTGGGATATTCAGCTGTAAAATGCCATTGCAGGGGCGAGAAAGGTAGCGCGCCTGCATGGTGGGAGCCTGTGAGAAAAAGAGCCGGCGCAGGTTTTTGGCCTCAATATCGCTATCTTTGGCCTTTTTTTGCAAAAGCGCATAGCGGGCACCCAGTTTTTCTATTGCCTCGAGCCACATTTTGGCATCTATCTTCTGCGGCTTGCTCTGCTTGATCATAGTATCTATCAAATGTGCCTGCGCCTGCAAAGAAGCGCTTTTGAGCTCCAGAGCCTCAATATGATTTTTCAGCTCACAAAGCGCAGATTTTTTCTTGCATTTTGGGGAGGCGAATGTTTCGATCGTCGCATCTTTACATTCTGCTTCGATATCGCCCGGCGCAAAACCTATAAAAGCAGAAGGAGTTTTGAGCCTATATTGTGCGCTATCTTTGTAGAGCTGCAGTGTAGCTGCCTGCACGGCACCGACAAAAAAGAGCGCGATAAAAAAGATGTTTTTAAAGAGTGTTCGCATATTTTTCTCCTTCATCATATGCTGTAATACATCGCTTCGGGATGATAAACGACGATCGCGGCGGTTGACTGCTCGGGGTGGATCTGATATGTGTCGCTCAACACTATTCCATAATCTTCCGGTCTTAAAAGATTGAATATGGGACGGTTGAGCTCCAGGTCCGGACAGGCTGCATATCCCGGTGAATAACGAGCACCCTGATATCCCCGCATCTGCACATCGCGCAGCGTATGCCCCTCTTTGTCGGCTATATTTAGATCGAGCCTGATCTGCTTGTGGGCAACCTCGGCCAAAGCCTCCGCCAGCTCTACACCAAGCCCGTGCACGAGATAGTATTCATGAAATTTCCCCTCATCGAAAAGCTTGCGCTCGTATTCGCTGATTTTGCTTCCTGCGCTTACGGTGGTAAAAGCTACTACATCGTGCCTATCGGGATGAAAATAGTCGGCTATGCATCGCCAAGGCTTTTTTCTTTGACGCGGAAATGTCATCTGTTCGCACGCTCTGCCTATCACATCTTCGAGAGGTTCGCGATTGGCATCCTTGTCGTTATACCACCCTTCCGATTTGTCGAAAATCAAAAGCGTAGTATCGTCGCTTCGACATGGATAGTATCCATATATGATTGTCGGCTCGAAAAGCCCTTCGTTCAGAAATTGGGCTTTGAGGCGCTCGTAGGCTGGCTTGACGACCTCATCGAGCTGCTTCTCATACTCTTGCTTGCTCATCCCTTTGCTGCGATATCCCCAGCGAGATTTAAAGAGGATTCGGTGATTGAGCCACTCGAAAGCGATCTCGGGATTGAAATCATCGCTACCCATCACGCGACGCCCCCAAAACGGAGGCACAGGCACCTTTACATCCCTCGAAGGCATAGGTATCTTTCCAAGAGGAGGAATAACGACCTCTTTTTTCTCCTTTTTCTCTATGACGACCCTATCTTCAGGCTCTTTGTCTCCTGCCAGCTTCGTGTCGAAATTACCCTCTTCTATTCGGCTCATCGCCACCACCCCGTCGAATGCATCGCGACAGTAAAAAATAGGGCCTTTGTAGATCGGTCGGCAATATTCATCCACAAACCCTTTCGTCAAAGCCGCACCTCCCATCAAAACAGGAATATCCATACCCATCTCGGCCAATCTTTCGAGATTCTCTTTCATCACCTGCGTCGATTTCACCAGCAATCCACTGAAACCTATGGCATCCGCTTTGTGCTCTTTGACCGCCTCCACGAATCGCTCCAGCTCTACCTTTATCCCCAGGTTTACGACTTTGAAGCCGTTGTTGGAAAGGATGATATCGACAAGATTTTTACCCACATCGTGCACATCCCCTTTCACGGTGCCGATCACCAGCGTCGTATCGGAGGCTTTCTGTTTCTTCGGCAAAAAGGGGTTGAGGTGATCGACGGCCGCTTTCATCGTCTCGGCACTTTGGAGCACGAATGGAAGCTGCATCTGCCCACTACCAAAAAGCTCGCCTACCACCTTCATCGCATCGATCAGGATTTCGTTGACGATCTTTTCAGGAGGGATTCTCAAACGCACCTCTTCCACCAGCGGAATCAGCCTGTTCTTTTCGCCATCGAGCAACAACTTGTGAATCTTCTCTTCGTCGCTCATTTTCAGGTAGGCTTCATCCTCCGCATCCTGGTCGATCGCCTCTTTTTTGCTGAAGTGCTCTATGAAACGAAAAAGAGGGTCTCCCTTTTTGCGGTTGTCGAAAAGAAGATCTTCACAAACCTCTCTATCCTCGTCGCTTATCTTGTTCATCGGAATGATATGCTTGACGTTGATGATGACACTGGTGAGTCCGGCCTGGATGCAGTGGTGCAGAAAAACGGAGTTCAGATAGGGGCGCGCCTCTTTGTCGAGACCAAACGAAATATTGCTAAGGCCCAAAATAGCCCCTACTTCAGGATGGCGGCGGCGCAGCTCCCTGATCGCCTCGATCGTCTGTACCGCGGCGTCTCTGTACTCTTCATCTCCCGATCCGACAGTGAAAGTGAGCACGTCGAAAACCAGATATTCGGGCCTGATTCCATGCTTCTTGGTGGCGAGCTCATAAATACGCTCGGCCACTTCCAGCTTGCGCTCGACCGTCTTGGCCATTCCGCTTTCATCGATCGTCAGACACACGAGGGCCGCGCCGTATCTTTTCGCGAGCGAACAGACGGCATCGAACTTCTCTATTCCATCTTCGAGGTTCACGGAGTTTAGGATAGGCTTTCCGCCGATAAGCTTCAAAGCGGTCTCCAACCCTTTGGTCTGGGTGGAGTCAGGCATCAAAGGAAGCGCGATTTTCTGCGCGTAAAGACTTATGACCTCATGCATATCTTTCGTTTCGTCACGACCCGCAAACCCCACGGAAACATCGAGCACATGCGCTCCCGCACGCACCTGCTCCTGCCCTACAGTGAGCGTCCCTTCATAATCTTCGGCCAAAAGAAGCTCACGAAAAGCTTTCGAACCCGTAGCGTTGGAGCGCTCCCCTACCAGCAAAGGCGCCGGCTCCTGCATCAGCGGCACGGCTCCAAACAAAGAGGCCAGCGATGCGGGATGGCTGCCGGTGGCGGGTCTGGGTACCACCCCTTCCACTGCATCACACAGCTCCTTTATGTGCTGAGGCGTGGTACCGCAGCATCCGCCCAGAAATGTGACGCCATCGTATTTGACGAAACTCTTCTGCAGCCTACTGAACTCATCGGGACCCATCGGATAGTAGGTGTATCCGCCTCTATTTTGGGGCAAACCCGCATTGGCGTGGACGGAGATCGGTTTATGCCAAAGTTGCGAGAGGGTTCGCACATGTTTTTCAATCTGTTCGGGCCCGGTTCCGCAGTTGAAGCCAAGAGATAGAATGTCGAAAGGCTCCATGATTGCGGCGATCGTTGCCGCATCCGTACCGATAAGCATCGAGCCGCTAAGCTCGATCGTCACCGAAACCATTACCGGAATCTCCACCCCGCTATCTTTCGCCGCATCCTGGCATGCATGCAGCGCAGCTTTGATCTGCAGTGGGTCCTGGCACGTTTCAAGCAAAAATATATCGACACCACCATCGATCATCCCCTGGGCCATCTCCTTGTATCCTGCATACATCTCATCGTATTCGATATGCCCCAAAGAAGGAAGTTTCGTCCCGGGCCCGATCGATCCTAGTACGAATCTGGGCTTTTGAGGGGTGGAGTATTCATCGCATACCGACCGAACAAGCTCGCATCCTTTTTTGCTGAGCTCATATGCCCGGCCGGCCAAGTCATACTCGTCGAGTACCCAGTCCATAGATCCGAAAGTATTGCTTTTGATCAGATCGGCACCCGCCATAGCATAACGCTCGTGAACACGACGGATCAGGTTGGGAGCCGTTGCGTTGAGAAGTTCATTGCACCCCTCTTTGCCCTCCCATGCCTGATCGGGAATCTCCATCGACTGAATCTGTGTCCCCATTGCTCCGTCGATCACGAGAACTTTCTGCTGCATCAATGCCCTGATATCTCTCTTGCCACCCAACTGACTGCCTTTTGATAAATTGTAATATTGGATTTTACCCAAATAGACTCTGAAAATGGTGCCCGTTGATATTTTAAAAGCATATTTTAAGGGCATCTCTAAAAACTCATAGTTTGTTATAATATCGGTCAGCATACAAAAATTTATAAAAAGAGGATTTCTATGGCAACGATTGTCAACTCAATTACAAAACAAAAAATCACAAAACCCGAACCAGTCGATGAAGAGGTACCGTTTGACGGCGGGGTCATGATTACCGAGACCGACCTCGCAGGGATCATAACCTATGCAAACAGAAAATTTCGTGAAATGACTGTTTACACGAAAGAGGAACTTATTGGATCACCCCATAGCATCAACCGACATCCCGACATGCCCAAAGCCGCATTCAAACAGATGTGGGATACGGTCAAAAGCGGCGAAATGTGGGAAGGTTATGTTAAAAATATGCGCAAGGATGGCAAGTACTACTGGGTGATCGTGTGGATAAAGCCAAAATTCGACAATAATGGAAACATTACAGGATATATTGCAGGAAGAAAGGTTCCAGAGCGCCCCATAATAGAAAAGGCCGAACGCCAATATGCCGAGATGAGAGAGGCCGAAAGAGAACAAGATGGCTAAAGTGGACCTCTAAAGGGTGCCCTGAATTCTATTGCTTTTTGGGTAGCGTAATGTCATCTGCCTGCCAGGAATTTTGACATAATCGTATCTTCTGCCTTCATAAAGTATCGTTGCGTCTTTTATGAGAACTTTGCCAAATTTATAGCTGGCGTGCGGCTTTGCAAAAAGTGCCATACCTATCTGCTGCCCAAAATCCGGCACCCATGGCAAAGCGGCGATCATAAAGGAGAGCAGATACAAAACGGCTTTCTCTTTCGTTTTGTTTTCAGTCATAAAAACGGCTCCATAGAGCACAATACCGACAATCCACAACCACCAGATCTGGGAATCGACGAAAAACTGATTAAAAAATACCTTGATGCCGTTGGCTTCGATATAGTTGACGAAAAGACCACTGTAAAAAATGAAACTAAACAGC
>JAMOOM010000165.1 GCA_027065515.1 Campylobacterales bacterium | reverse complement strand
GAAGGCTTTTTACGGTATCTGGTTTGAGCCTCACCGATTTTTGCTTGGATGCATCATTCATGAGGAAATTATAACAGATATTGGCTACAATTTATAAATTGGCACCTCTAAAACCCTATACGGATCATAGAAGGCAAATTTGGGATAAGATTTGGTGAGAAATTTCCGCAGGCCTAACCATAGTCAAGTCAAGAAAATATCTCGCCGAAGATCGCCCCAAATTTGCCTTCCCTGTGGGCTTTGCAAAGCTATGACCGCATAGGGTTTTAGAGATGCCCAAATTTAAAATATGGATTGCAGATGAATGAACAAGCAGATGATTTAGGCACATCCTATGCATCTTTTAAGCCAGAGGTTTTAAAAGAGAGTATCCTGATAGGAAGCAAGGCTTTACAGAAGGCACCTGGAATCGAAGGAGTGCCTACGGGCGTGGAGGGGCTTGACGATCTGTTTTTCACCCTCAAAGAGAGAAATGGAAAACTAGAAAAGATATCTCTCAAAGGCCTACCAAAGTACAGTATTTTCAATATAACCGGCGTCAACGATACGGGTAAGAGCCTTATGGCAGAGCAATTTGCTGTAGAGCAGGCAAGCAGAAGAGAGAAAGTGGTTTACATCACTGTAGAGTCACCCGCAAACTTTGTCATCTCCTCTATCAAATACCGTGCCTTGGCGATGGGCATAAATTTTGACGATATCCAGGACAATATTGTCCTGATCGATGCCGCCTCCTATACACAACTACGAGATAATATTCCCGACCTATTGGCTACATTGGCCTATACCATCAAAACATACAATGTGAACTACTGTATTATAGATTCGGTAACCGGACTTTTCGAAAACAAGGAGATGGCAGCCCGTTCAACAATCCGAAAACTATACAATTTCATGAAAAAATGGTATCAAACTGCGCTTTTCATATCTCAAAAGAGGAGCTCTCACGAAGAGTTGAGCGCAGAAGCGGCCGGAGGCTATGCGGTAGGCCATATATTGGATGGCACAATGGTTCTGGCAAAAGAACCCATCACTAGCGCCTATGCATCGCGCACCTATGGTGCACCTCTTGGCGAGATGGTGAGACTCTTTAGGATTGATGGGTGCCGCATGAGTGGTCACGATACAAAAACCCATTACATGGAGATTACAGATACAGGACTTGTAAAAATAAAAGAGCCGATAGGAGCAAAAAATGATAACGATCGATCCTGATAAAATTCCCGTAACGACAGATGATGAAGCGTTAGACAGAATGGCGGAGAGAGTATTTTACAAATCTATCGACTTGCTGGGCGGCCTGAGGCAATTAATAGAGTATCGCGCTCTTACATGGCTCTCGAGCCTCGCCAGGGCTTCATTTGCCATCGTACTCAAAGAGGAGTATATGAAAAGCGAAGAGGAGATAGCCAGATTTACCGGGTTGACCAGTGCCGCTGTAAAAGCTATTTTGCGTGCAGATTCCGAAGCGGCTATAAAAAAGATTCAACAGATGGAGAGCGCTGACGAAAATGAAAAAAAATCTTTCAGGGTGCATACCGCCGGAGGTATTGCAAAACTCGCCTACAGTTTTGTAAAAGAGGGGGAAGATGCGGCTACCGTTATAGCATACGGCCACGAAATGGCCCAACAGGTGATGTTAGCCGCAGGATGTATCCAACCGTGGCCATATCAGGTATTGAAACATACGCATGGATTACACTATCCGATCACCTCGTCCAAAGATTTAGAAAAAACTTTGGCTCCGTTAAGATTAGAAGGGATCGATGGAAAAGATATCGCTCGTATGCTCTCCTACCCAATAAAGTCACCGGCGCAGTTATTGCACAAAATTAAAAAGGCTCTTTCGGAGGCGAAATAGACTATGCCAGGTTGGTGTAAACCGCCTGAACATCTTCATCGTCTTCAAGCTTGTCGATCAGTTCGCTCACCTCATCCATCTGCTCTTCATCGAGCTCGAGTGGAACGCTTGGTATTCTCTGAAGAGCCGCTTTGGTGATTTCGATACCATGATCTTCAAGTGCTTTACTCAGCTCCCCGAACGATGCATATTCACCATATACGCGAACGATCTCTTTATCTTCTCCGGTTTCTTGCGGGATTTTATCCTCTTCGAGCTCTTCGAGGCCATAATCGATAAGCTCCAGCTCCAGCTCTTCGAGATCGACATCCTCTTTTTTGTCAAATTCAAAAACCGATTTCCTGTCAAACATAAAATCCAACGAACCGCTTGTCAGCAACTCTCCGCCGTTGCGCACCAAAATGGCGCGGATATTCGCCACAGTCCGAGTACCGTTGTCCGTCGCCGTTTCTATATACATCAAAGTGCCATGCGGGCCTTTGGCCTCATAGGCAATCTCTTTTATATCCGCCACATCTTTTCCGCTGGCGCGTTTGATAGCGGCTTCGATATTGTCTTTTGGCATATTTTGCGCTTTGGCATTCAAAATTGCGGTGCGCAGTTTCGGATTCATCTCCGGGTCGGGCCCACCCTCCTTGGCGGCCATCGTGATGACTCGTCCAAGCTTGGGGAAGATACGCGACATCGCTCCCCATCGTTTCAATTTTGCCGCTTTGCGGTATTCGAACGCGCGTCCCATTTTCAGATTCCTTCTATAAAATTTTAACCGCATTATATCCAAAGAGTTAATTAGGATAAAATAACTCTTATTCGTTGACATATATCAAGAAAAAATTGAGTGGAGTTAGTATATAATTGGGGCACAAATTGACGAATAAAGGAGAGTTTATGGAGATTTTACCGTCAGATGCGGAAAAAATTGAGGTGCCGGGTGCAACGGTCGATTTTTACAAATATACAAAAGATGGGATTACCTATTATCAGTTCGATACGTCGCGTTGTGGGCCACCAGAACCTATGGTAAACGCCATGAGCGGTCTGAAACTGATAGATGGACCGGACAAGAAACTGGTAATGATCAACCATAAGAAACCGATGGGGCTTCTGGATAAAATCGGCGAAAACTACGATATCGATACCGAAAACCTGGAAGATGGGCGCGTCAAACTCATTTTCAGCTACAGAGAGGGAGCCAGCGACAAAGCCAAACTCGACGATTCCGCCTGCCACGGCTGATTCAAAACACAATATTAGGGAGAATGTATGTTCAATGTCTCTAGGGAGTTCGCTCCTCCATTCGCGCTGATCGCACCTTTTTTCGTGATCGGCTCTATCTTCTATATGGTCGCCACATTTCTACTGCCGATGTTCGGAGCCGATGCAAGCCATTTTGACATAAGCGTTGTCGGATGGGCTCATCTCTTTCTGCTGGGGTTCGTCATGATGGTGATCTTCGGGGCGATGGCGCAGCTGGTGCCCGTCGTACTCGAAGTAGGACACTTCAGTGTGGACTTCTATTATATCATCTGGCCGCTTCTGGCGATCGGGACGATTCTGATGGTTATCGGCTTCTGGCTGGCGCCGGGAGTGCTTCCATATGGCGGTATGATGGTCCTCATCTCGATGCTTATATTCCTGGCGGATACGATCATGACACTCCGCAAGGTGGAGCACATCTCTTTGACCGTCAAGACCATTGCGGCAACAAATGGCTTTCTGCTGCTGGGAATTCTGGTGGGATTTGCGATGGCGCTGGGCATAGGTGCCGGTGTAGGCATCGATGTCAACAAATGGCTAAATGCCCATATCGTTCTGGTGCTGGGCGGTTATGTCAGTTTGACGATCATAGGAATGAGCCTCATTCTGCTTCCAATGTTCGGGCTTTCTCACGGCTTCGATGAACGTCCGATCAATATGAGCTTCAAAGTGATGGTTGGCGGCGTTCTAGCCTATCTTGCAGGCACCGTTATCGACTCGCAGGTGGTGCGCTTTTTGGCGATGCTGACAATGCTGGGTGCGATGGGTCTGTATCTTTGGCAGATATGGCTTATCTACAAGACCCGCGCTAGGAAAGAGAACGACATATGGTTCCGCTCCATGGTTGTCGGATACGGTTCGTTGGCTTTTTCGCTTCCTTTGGGGCTCCTGGCCTCTCTGGGGGCGCCTGAAAACATCGGAATGACAGCCGCCTGGTTTCTTGTGATGGGTTTTTTCACTTTCCTTATCAGCGGCCATCTTTACAAGATCATTCCGTTTCTGGTCTGGTTTGAACGCTACAGTCCGCTGGTTGGCAAGCAAAAGGTTCCGATGTTGGCGGATATGTACCCGAAAAAGATGGCCGACTACCAATTCTGGTTCAGCGCAGCGGGCGTAGTCATCGCAGGCATCGGACTGCTGTTTCAAAGCGATATGATGTTCAAGGCCGGCGCAGCGTTTGTAGCGGTGGGAGCGGTCTTTCTCGTCATCAGCGTCAATTGGATGATGAAATTTGGTAAACAATAGAGTTGTAAGGAGCTTCAATGAGTGAAAAAGTGACAAAAGAGCAGGTTTACGATGCGATTCGCAAAGTGATCGATCCGGAAGTAGGATTCAACCTCGTCGAGATGGGGCTGATATATGATGTAATCGTCGATGACGAAAACAATGTCAAAGTGATAATGACACTCTCCACCCGTGGATGCCCTCTGCATCAGATGCTCACACAATGGGTCAAAGATGCCGCAATGACGGTTCCGGGAGTGAAAGATGTCGATGTAGAGGTAGTGTGGGAGCCTGCATGGAACATCAGCATGGCAGAAGACAACGTCAAAAAAGCACTCGGCGCGCTTTGATGAAAAGCTCCCATGAATAAAAAACGCTCTTTAAAAGAGGATTGGATGCACGAATTACGCCATCTCTACGGCGCAGGCATCCTTCTTTTTTACTATGCAAAATGGCCCATTCTCATAGGGTGGCCCATTTTACGCTTCTACCTGAACTACCCGGACAATTGGATTATCGACGCTCTTTGGATATGGTCACTCGTTCTTGTTTTTAAAGATTTCTATATATGGTTCATACGAAAAGAGAGCTACTGCACATCCAAATCCTGCCGTAGCGACAATGGTGACAAAAAGGA
This sequence comes from Campylobacterales bacterium, assembly GCA_027065515.1. Taxonomy (GTDB): domain Bacteria; phylum Campylobacterota; class Campylobacteria; order Campylobacterales; family Hydrogenimonadaceae; genus Hydrogenimonas. The sequence continues at coordinate 2,538 of JAMOOM010000165.1, read as the reverse complement.
AAACGATGGAAATTCGACCGAATACGAAAGTAAATGATCTACTAAACACTTATCCACAGCTTGAAGAGTTCCTGATGAAGCTCAATCCAAAATACAAGAAACTCAAAAACCCTATCCTGCGCCGTACGGTAGCGAAAATCGCGACCCTAGCCCAAGTGGCTAAAATCGGCGGATACAAAACGATGGATCTTGTAAATATACTACGCAAAGAGGTGGGTCAGCCACCTCTTGACGAAGATGGTGAAATAGAGCAGGAAGAGACGACAGCGGCCCCCGATTGGATATCCGCCACTCCCAAAGCGATCCTGGATGCCAAAAAACTACTGGATGAAAACAAAAACCCGCTTGCAGAAGCGAATAGCGTACTCAAAAAGCTATCTCCCGGCGAAATATTGCTGATAGAGAGCGATTTTCTACCTTCGCCGCTCATCGATACCTTCAAAGAGAAAGGGTATGAGGTTTACGCCGAAGATTTGAGCGAAGATCGATATAAAGTATATATCAAAAAAGTATGAGAGACTCTCCGAATGGAGAGTCCACCAGAGACACTCTTACGAAAATTTAACCATCTGCGGCCACAGATCCCTGTTTAGAAGAATTTTTTCGACACGCTCCTGCCAAAGCTCTCCAAATCGTCTTTTCTCCTCCTCATTCGCCAATCCCTGCATAATCTTTTGCATAAGCGGCTGCATCGAAGGATTGCCCGGCACGATGGATGGATTGTAACTCATCTCGACACTATTGCCGTTGTCCAGGCGAGTCATACGCACCTCACCCTCCATCGGGACGCCATAAAAAAGACGGTTGTCTCTTCCCATCTTTCCGCCCAACCCTTTGAATCCACCTTCGTTGGAAGCTCCGGTAATCAACCCGATGCAGCTTCCGATCACGCCCTCTACACCTTCATCCAGTGCACCGCGCATTTCGACTTTGATATTGCCGCGAACAGGCAGATCTTCGCCGTACAGCTTCTGTAGTCCCATTTTACTCATAAGCCATGCTCCGGAAACGGTTGGACATGAGTGACCTGCAAGTTTCACCATATCGACATACTGATACGTAATCAGGCCATCTTTCATGGCTCCTAGAATTTCTGCCAACGGATCGAAAGTCTCGATCGGCTCTACTTCGTCGAAAAATGTAGGGTATTGCATCAAAACATTCCTTTGTCTTTGAGATTATAATAGATCCTGGTCGCCACAACGAGGTTGTATCCATACCAAAGTGACTCGATTGCCAAAATCGCTCCGGCAACCATCCAGGCGAAAGGCCAGTAAACTGACGCCAGTGCCACAGCGACGAACACCCAGTGGATCCAAAGATGGATCGATGCGCGCCTCATCGGAACCACATCGCCCATCATCGGAGTCTCCATCACTCCTTTCGAATTAAGGTGAAACCATACGAGAAAAGGGATGATTTTATAAGTCATGGCAAATATTATCGAAAGAACGAAAGCGGCAAAAAGAAGGGCCGCCATGCTGAACAGTGAAGACAATCCGGTTAACTTATAGATAAAAAAGAGTACAGAAACGCCGACCAGCGACAACAGCCCTGTGTACCAGAACTTTATCGTGGCATCAGCTACGGGTCGTTTTCTTCGTGCAAACCGCATCAAAGAGACGATGGCAAAAAGCAGCAAAAGTACCGCTATCACTGCATCTATCAATCCAGCGACTTTTGGCCATAAAACCGATACGGGTATCTGCAACACCAAGGATGCGAGCATACCGGCAGGAAGCAGGTTGCGCATCGTATCGGGATATGGGGGCGTTACATAGAACATTTCGACGACCTGAAAGGCTACGGATGCAATCAATATAAATATCCAGCCAAACAGCATGAAATGAAGATGAATCGATCGAAGAGTTTCGATCCCAAACCCAAAATCCACCCCCAAAAAGGCCAAACTGGTAAAAACAGCGAACAAAAGCCCGATCCCAAGGGCACCGACTGCCGCCATCATTCCTTTGACCGAAGCGGTTTTGTTTTCCACCTCGAGAAGTTTCGTGAAGATCAAAAATACCACAAATCCAAGTGATCCGACAAGCATCGCCATCGCCGGATGGAGCATGGCCGGTAACGGGATATAGAAGGCGCCTGACAATATCAGTGTCCCCAATCCCATAAGAGCATGAATCCATCGTGCATGGTAGCGAGGCGAGCGTATCGGGGCGCCGGCCATGACCGGAAGCATCTGAAATAGCGCTCCTACCATTGCCATGCCGACCATGCCCAAAAGCACCAGATGCACCACCGCCACCGTTTGCGGAGCCTCCCAGATGCCGACACTCCCTTCATCTGTCGTAAGCATAGCTACGCCAGCGAAAACTCCAAATATCGCAATTGTGAGAAAAAAACGCAAAACCACATCGATAGGTGGAGCCTGATCCAGCGACAATCCCCTATTGAACATCCATGCCTCCACAAAGCGTAGAGTTCAATACCCCTTTTTCTTTACTGAACCATATATGCCACTCGTCTGTCTCTTTTTCACAAACCAGATATCCGATACCATGTCTATCGGCGATCATCAGC
>JAMOOM010000164.1 GCA_027065515.1 Campylobacterales bacterium | reverse complement strand
CACGAACTCAACACCCCCATCAGCACCATTTTGACCAATATCGAGCTCTTCAAAAGCCTCCATCCGCAGCTGCAGAAAAGTGAAGAACTTCGGCGGATCGAGATCGCTTCGGGACGCTTGAGTCGAATCTACGACGACCTGGCCTATCTGCAACTCAACCACCAACGCCGCCGGCGTATCGAACCGATCGACTTCTCCGCTCTTTTAAAAGAGCGTCTCGCCTATTTCGCACCGATGATGGAACGAAGAGGGCTGCAGCTCGAAAGCGAGCTCGTGGGGCATCCCGTTCGGCAAATGGATAGGGAGGATGCCGCAAAACTCATCGACAACCTTCTCTCCAATGCCGTCAAATATACACAGCCGGGCGGTAGTATTCGTGTAAAACTCGACAGAAAAGAGCTGTCAATCGAAGATAGCGGTATCGGAATGGACGAGAAGATCAAATCACGGGTAACCGACCGTTTTTTCAGAGCCGATCGGAGTGAGGGAGGGTTCGGTCTGGGACTCAATATCGTCAAAGAGATCGTCGATTTCTACGGGTTGCGACTCGATATCGAAAGCAAGAAAGGGGTAGGTACGAAAGTGAGGGTTTCATGGGAAAAGTAGTTCTGATTTTTCTGTTGGGGTTTCGATGTATCGCAGCCGAAGGTGATGCCATGAAAACGTGCGCCGGCTGCCACGAAACGACTGCACCACCTTTTTCACTCGTTTATCGCCGATACCTGATGCTCTACAGCTCCAAGGCGCACATCGAAAAGCGGATGGTTGACTTTTTGACGGCACCCTCGAAGAAGAGAAGCTCGATGCCGGAGGGGATGAAAATCCGTTTCAATCCCCAAAAACACCCCTCATACGATCCTATCGAAGCCAAACAGGCTGTCGGTATGATCGTGCAACAGGAAGATATCATTCCAAAGATCGTCGTCCCTAAGTCAGCAGATTGAAGGCCATCCTGGCCGCCAGAATGTAGAGAATGACGGCGATCACTCTTTTGATCTGCTGCTGCGAAAGTTTGAAGTGCATCATGTAGTTGCCGATGTATCCGCCTGTAACGGCGCCCAGTGTGCAAATCCCGAGCAGTGGCCAATCCATCTGAACGAAACTGGCGTAACTCAGAAACGATGTGAAGGCCGAGAATGGAACGACGAAACTGACGGCCACCGCCACCTTTTTGGGCTCGAATCCCAGCAGGATCAATATAGGCAGCAGCATATTTCCGCCACCCACTCCCAAAAGACCCGCGATCGATCCGACAACCGTTCCAAGAAGTGCCATGACCCAGGGACTCTGGACATGAGCTTTCGCCTCTTTTTTGAAAAACATCATCATGGTTGCGCTGAAAAGCAGAAACATCACGAAGAGCCATTTGACCACTGT
>JAMOOM010000163.1 GCA_027065515.1 Campylobacterales bacterium | reverse complement strand
TTTGTATTGTGCATCACATAGTGGCTGAAACTCATGGGAATTATGACAGTATCGTACTCCATCCCCTGTGTTTTATGGATCGTCAAGGCGTATGCCAGCTGCAGGTAGTCCGAAAGTGTATCGTAACTGTAGCGGACTACGACCTGCTCGTTTGGATAATAGACGAAACACTCCTCCTCTTCCGCGTCCATTTTGAAAACCAAGCCAATCATACCGTTGTAGATGCGCTGCTCTGTGGAGTCGATCCCTTTTTTGAATCCTTCCGGCGAAAAAGAGGGCATATTTTCATTTTTTATATGAACCACCTTGTCGAAAAGACCATAGCTGTAGAGCCCCTTTTTTACACTATATTTCGCATCGGGATTGAAAAGCTTCTGCAGTTTTTGATTGAGATTTTCCACGCCCAAAATTCCGCCACGCATAGGGGTTATAACTTGAACATGGGTGAGATACTCTCGGATATTTTTGGCTTCGAGCTTTTCTCTTGCTTCGAGTATAAAAGGTATGGCTTCTGCACAAATAGTATCGAGAATCTGTAGATTATGGCTTTCTCGGAGGCTCTTTTTCTCCTCATCACTCATTCCGTTTCGCAGGGCGTAGAAGTTTTCGATGCTTCGATCGATAAATCTGAAATCTGCATACTCTTCTTTAAGATCTGGCAATTGGGCACGACGGATCGAGTCGGCTACGATCGCGATCGCCTGATCTTCGCTCTGGCGGTAAATTCTGGTCAGTTTGACGACGGGAATTAGTTCATATTTGATAATATCGGACAGAACGTTCCCCGCACCGATAGGAGGAAGCTGTCCATCATCGCCAACGATGAGAAAAATGGCATCCTCCCTGATTTTCGAAATAAGCTGAAAAAATATTTGGGAGTTGACCATCGACGCCTCATCGAGCAAAATAACATCGTAAGGAAGAAAATCCTGCTCTTTGTAAGAGATCAAAAGACTCTGAATGGTAGCGCTTTTGTACCCTGTGGTATCGTGGATGCGCTGAGAAGCGATGCCGCTAAGTGCGGTGGTGATGATGCCCTCATATGAATATCTGGCTTCCAGCAGTCCCAACAGCGCCTTGGCGACGGTGCTTTTTCCCGTACCGGCATACCCTACGAGCGCCATGACTCGATTTCCGCTTCCAAGCATACGAATCGCCTCTCGCTGCTGCTCGCCAAAAGAGAATCCCATACTCTTTTCGGCATCGGCGATAAAGGTCTCCATTTCATTGCAGAGTGGCTCTCTATTTTTTGCGGCTCTTTGTGTAAGAAAATCGTAAATCGATTTTTCGGCACGATAATAAAATGTATGGGCAAGATACCCCTCCAGCAAATACAAAACCTCTCTTTTGACGAGATTGTCTATAGTGCTTTCGATCAACACG
>JAMOOM010000162.1 GCA_027065515.1 Campylobacterales bacterium | reverse complement strand
CCCAAGACCACGGGAGAGCCTGAGCTTCGAGCGGCCCAGCGGAGGTTCGTGAAGCGAAGGTTTCATATCGAACTGGACGATTCGCAGATCATTCCCACCTTCGGCACAAGAGAGCTGCTTTTCAATTTTCCGCAGTTTTTACTTGCCGATATGGAAGCGCCCGTGATGGCATATACGAACCCTTTTTATCAGATATATGAAGGAGCGGCGATAGCCAGCGGTGCAAAACGCATCTACCTGAATCTTTCCAAAGAGTCCCATTTTCTGCCGACAATCGACGAAGAGAAGCTCTCGGGGTGCGATCTGGTGATTTTGAACTTTCCGAACAACCCGACCGCATCGGTGATGCCCCTTTCGGTGATGGCCGAATGGGTGAAGCTGGCTTTGAAGCACGACTTTGTGCTCATTAACGATGAATGCTACAGTGAAATATTCACACATACGCCCCCTCCTTCGCTTCTTCAGGCTTCGATCGAGGCGGGCAACCCCACATTCAGGAACGTTCTGGTGATCAACTCCGCCTCCAAGCGCTCCAGCGCCCCTGGTCTGCGTAGCGGCTTCATCGCAGGAGACGATGCCGTGCTGCGCGAATATATGCGCTATCGCACCTATGTCGGGTGTGCTTCGCCATTGCCTCTTCAAATGGCAGCCGCCGCTGCATGGGATGATAGTGAGCACGTTATCGCCTTTCGCGAAAAATACAGAGAAAATTTCGAAATCGCCCATGAAGTGCTGGGCATAAAGATTCCGGAAGCGACCTTCTATGTCTGGATGGAAGTGGGAGACGAACTGGAGTTCACCAGGCGCCTTTATGGAGAGTATAACGTGAAGGTGCTGCCGGGAAGTTTCCTGGGGCGCGAGGGCGCCGGTCAGGGGTTTGTCCGTATCGCCCTGGTGGAAGAACCCGAAAAGATACTCGAGGCGATGAAACGCCTAAAAGAGTGTTTGGAAAAATTTAACAATGGAGAAGAACGATGATGCAAACAGGTGAGTTTGAAGATTTGAAAAAGAACCCTGAATTTATGATGGAATTGGCGAACAAAGAGGAGAAAGCTGTAAAAGCGAAAGATATCGTCGGTATGTACGATGTGCTCGACACTTCGGTGATGCTCGATCTCTCCAGCGAAAGACTCGATCGCATATATACCGAAATTTTGCAGACAGTATTCGATCGACTGGCAGAGAAACTCTCGGCACAGGAGTTTTTCGATATTGGTGACAAAAGAGATCTATATACGATGCGGGGAATCTATGAGCACGGTATAGAGCGCTACAGCGACAACGATTTCAAAGGTGCCAAAGAGATATTTTTGATCCTGCACCATACGGCCAACGATGAGACGATCTCCAAGGCGATGATGCCACACATTGCCGCCGCCGCTTCGCAAATGAAATTCGACGATTTCATCGACGAGCTGGTTGATGTGGACAATCCAAACCAAAGTGAAACGTATGGCTTTTTTCTCACCAATTTCAAGCCGAGCGTGGAGGGTTTTATGAAGGAAAAAAGTGAGGTGCTTCAAGGAGCTTTGAACGAACTGGAGACACTGAAGAAGTGAGGATTCATTTTATAGGCATAGGCGGTATAGGCATATCGGCGCTTGCCAAATTTATGGCGGGAGATGGACATCTCATCAGCGGGTCCGATATCAAACAGAGTGAGATTACGGATGAGTTGGCGCTGAAGTATGGAGCTAAAATTACGATTCCGCACCACGCTGACGCCGTAGAGGGGGCGGATATGGTTATCCACTCGGCGGCTGTGCGCAAAAACAACCCCGAGTATATCCGCGCCAAAGAGCTGGCGATCTCGCTCTATTCGCGAAAAGAGGCACTCGGTTTCATTTTGAACGAAAAGCGCGTATACGCTGTGGGCGGCGCGCATGGTAAAAGCACCACGTCCGCGATGCTGGCTGAGCTTTTGCCTGATACCAACGCGTTGATTGGGGCGATCTGCAAAACCTTTCGATCCAATGTCCGTGTCGCTCTTGGCGATCGTGTCGTTTTCGAAGCCGACGAGAGTGACGCCAGCTTTCTGAACTCCAATCCCTACATGGCAATCGTTACGAATGTGGAGCCCGAGCATATGGAGTATTACGAATACGATACCAAACGATTCTATGATGCCTATCGGCAATTTCTATCGAAGGCGAGCGTACGTGTTTTGAATGGCGAAGACCCGTTTATCTCTTCACTGGATATGCCATCCATCAGACTCTACCCAAGCCGCGATATTACGGATCTGGAATATGTGCTGATAGATGGCGAACCCCATACGCGTTTCTGCCTCAAAGAGTTTGGAAGTTTCGATGTTTTTGGATTGGGTGAGCATATCGCTCTGGATGCCTCTTTGGCTATTTTGGCGGCTCTGCACGAGGGGGAGTCTCTCGAGGCGGTGCGTGAAAACCTGAAAAATTATAAAGGTATAAAAAAGCGTTTCGACATCATTGAAAACGGTGATGATTTTGCAGTGATAGATGATTATGGTCACCACCCGACCGAGATAAAAGCGACTATGGACGCACTCAAAACCTATGCCGATATGCGCGGATTCAGCAAGATACGCGCTATATGGCAGCCCCATAAATATAGCCGAACGATGGATAATCTGGCAGGCTTTATCGACTGTTTCGACGGAGTGGATGAATTGGTGATTTTGCCTATCTGGGCAGCCGGTGAAGTGGAAGTGCCCATCGATCTCAAAGGGGCTTTTTCCCACTACGATCTTACGATGGCCAAAAGGGTGACGAAAGAGGGGGGCAGGGTGAAGGTGCTCAATTCGCAAGAAGAGGTCGTAAAAGAGTTCGGCAACGGCCTGGTGGTGGCGTTTGGCGCAGGCGACATCACCTATCAGATACGGGGTCAAAAATGAGCCAATTGATCAAGCAGCTGGATCTTGGAGCATATATCCAGCGTTTCGAAGGGTTGCTGGCCAGGCCCAAATCACTCTACATGGAAGGAGACCGCGCGCTCCACTATCGATTTATAAGGGCTCTTGAGAGCGTAGAGTTCAAATCTCCGCCAAAAGTGAAAAATCTCGACGATCTTTGGATGCGCCTGAGCAAGCAGGGTGTTTTGCGTCTGGACGAGATTTTCGAAGCGGTTAAGATTGTGCGCTATTTTGCCTATCTGAAGCAGCTCAAAATCGAGAACGAGCTGGGAGAATGGCTAAAAGAGATACAGATTCCTGAGCCGATTCATCAAATAGAAAGAATTTTCGATGAAAAAGGAGAGGTCGTAGAGAGCGTGGATGAGCGTCTGGCTTCTTTGAAAGCGGCGATGAAACAGAACAAAGAAGCGATCAGGCAGACTCTTTCCAGAATGCTCGGCAGCTCGAAACTTATCCCATATCTGGTGGATAGGCAGATACATTATGTCAACGACGAAGAGGCTCTTTTGGTTCGCGGCGGCTTCAACCATGTGCTCAAAGGCACCGTTATAGGGCGTACCAGCGGCGGATTTTTCTATGTGCTCCCGGAAGCCATAAGCAAGTTAAAAGCCAAAGAGGCCGGCATTGCGAGCAGGCTCGAAGAGGTATATGACGATATCGCCAAAAAAAGCTCGGGCGTGATGGCTGGATGGCTGAAATTTTGGCGTTTCATAGACAAGGCGTTCGATAGATTCGACCATTATCAAGCCAGAATGCAAATGGCCAGAATGGAGGACCTTTCGTTCGTTCTTCCCAAAAATCACGACACGATCAGGCTTTCACAATTTGCCCATCCGGCACTTGCGCACCCGAAGCCGGTTTCTATCGATTTTTCCAAAAACGTTTTGATGATTACAGGCGTCAACGCGGGAGGTAAGACCATGCTGCTGAAATCCATACTCGCATCGGCATGGCTGGCCAAATATCTGCTTCCCATGAGGTGCGATGCCAAAAATACCGAAATTGGAAGTTTCAAGCGCATCGAAGCGATCATCGAAGATCCGCAAAACGTCAAAAACGATATCTCCACATTTGCAGGACGTATGCGCCAGTTTTCGAAACTTTTCGGTCAGAATGGCGTGTTGGTTGGCGTGGACGAGATCGAGCTCGGAACCGACAGCGACGAGGCGGCATCGCTTTTCAAGGTGATGATAGAGGAGCTGATGCGGCGTAAGATAAAGATCGTCATCACGACTCACCACAAGCGTCTTGCTGCGATGATGGCTGGCGATGAGAGAGTAGAGCTTGTAGCAGCTGTGTACGATGAAAAGAATCAGGTGCCCACCTATACCTTTTTGCAAGGAATTATCGGTAAGAGCTATGCATTCGAGACTGCCGAACGATATGGCGTGCCGCGAAATATCGTAGCCAAGGCCCGTGTCGAATATGGTGAGGACAAGGAGCGTCTCAACGAGTTGATCGAGCGCTCCAGTACACTGGAAAAGGAGCTTCGTGAAAAACGCGAAAAGCTTGAACATGAAATAGAAGCGCTCGAAAAAGAGAAAGAGCGCTACAAAACACTCAACGATACTCTCGAAGCCGAGTTGTATGCCAAAAAAAGAGAGCTTGAAAAGATATACCAAGAGGCTACAAAGGAGGCCAGAGAGGCGTTGAAAATGAGGGATGAAAAGCAGATTCATCGTCAGCTCGGACGCGCTCACAAGATTGCACAGAAGGCAAAAATAGAAGCGCCGAAGCCAATTGAGCGCTACAAAGTCGGAGATATGGTCAAATACCGGAAAAACCGTGGAAAGATCGTAGCGCTCAAAGCCAAAGAGGCGATGATCGAAGTGGAAGGAATGAAGCTGAGGGTGCCGCTAAGCGAGATCAGGCGCTCCGGAAACCCTCCCAAAGAGCCGAAAAAAAAGAATACGTCTATTACGCTCCAGCGAAGCGGGGCCACTGCCGGCGTAAAACTGGATCTGCATGGATTGAGGGCGGAAGAGGCGATCGAAAAGCTCGACAAGTTTCTATCCGATGCGCTGTTGGCCGGCTTTGACGAAGTGCTGGTTTATCACGGTATCGGCACGGGAAAACTCTCCTATGCCGTAAGGGAGTTTCTCAAAAGACATCCAAGTGTCAAAGGGTTTTCCGATGCTCCGCAACACATGGGCGGCTTCGGGGCTACGGTCGTAGAGCTGTAATGGGTAAAAGCGTGAGAAGGAAAAAAGAGAGTGTGTAGTCTCGTGATATGGCTGACGGGCCGGTGGGAATCGCTACTGTGGACAGAAGGCTCGATTGCGTTGCGGCCCAACCGCGACCTTCATATCGTGAGCTGTATTCTTTATATGACGAACAGAAGAGGTAACTGAAATGATTCTTGTAAGATGTTTTATCGAATGTTGAAGCGGATGTTATATTTTTTTAAAGGTCTCAATATGCCGATAAAAAAATCGGATAGCGATAGCGTACACCGTTTTCTTCGTGACGAAGTCCTTTCGACGCTTTGTTCAAAAGTGCCTGCGACAATGGTAGCCACGATCTTCATTGCCACATGGGTGGTGGTGCTTTTTTGGCAAATCGTCGAAAGAGAGTGGCTTGTCGGATGGTACGTACTGCTTAGCTTCTTGGCGCTCGAGCGCATGTATCATGCGATACATGGTTGTAGGTATCGAGGACTCTCGATCGAGGCGAGTTACCAAAGATTCCGGATCGAAGTGATGATAACGGCACTACTGTGGGCTTTTGCCGCCTTCTTCTTCTTTCCTGAAGATCAGACGGAGTATCAGCTGCTCCTGGCGCTTATCGTGGCAGGGATTTCCAGTGGTGGTGCGATTACGCTTGTAATCGATAAAAATATTGCACAGGCCTACAGTTATCTGCCCCTGTCGGCATTGGCATTACGCTTTTTGATGTGCGGAGACACTTCCCATTTGATCCTGTTTGGCATGGCGCTCGTATTCATGGTGATTCTTGGATTGAGCATCCAGCTTCTGGGTAATATATTGTCCAAGGGGATACTTCAGCGTTCAGAGCTCACTGCCGTCCGCAATCGGCTCGATATGATTCTCGATCAGACGCCTACGGGAATATTTTATTACGATTTGAGCTTCAAAATCATCGATTGCAACCAGGCCTTGAGCGATTTGATGGGTGTTTCCAAAGAGAGGTTAATTGGGCTGGATCTGACACTCCTTCATAATATAGAAGCCTTTCAGATATTAAAGAGGGTGGTTGAAGAGAAAAACAGGCTCAGATACGAAGGCCCTTATACAAGTATGTTGAGTGGAAAAGAGATTTGGATAAGCGCCGTTGTGGCTCCACTCTTTTCAAACTCCGGGAAGATAATTGGTGCCATCGCCGTGCTCGAGGACAAGACAAAAGAGCACGAAGTATATGAAAAATATGAGTTCCTTGCGCTACACGATGAGCTGACGGGATTGCCGAACAGAAAACTGCTGGCCGATCGCTATAGATTACAGACAGCGCAAGCGGCCCGAAACAATCAATATTCGGCATTGCTTTTTCTGGACTTGGACAAATTCAAGCACGTCAACGATACCTATGGACATACAGTAGGTGATGAGTTGCTCAAGGAGGCGACCAGGCGACTACAGATGGTTTTGCGCCAAAGCGATACCGTCTGTCGCCTGGGCGGCGATGAGTTCATCATCTTTTTGCCGATGATTTCTTCAGATCTTCAAGAAAGTGTCATGCAGGTCCAGCGAATTTGCGAGAAAATCCACCGTGCTATTAGCGAGCCTTGCGAAATCAATGGATTGAAACTTTACAACTCCACAAGTATAGGCGCAGTCATGATCGCCGGGATGGATATGGGTCTGGATGAGGTGTTGAGATGCGCCGATATTTCGATGTATCATGCCAAAAAACTGGGAAGGGGTATTACAAGTTTTTACGAAGTGGAGATGGACGAGAAGGTGAAACAGGCGATAAAACTGGAGCATCGACTACGGCAGGCAATCGAGCGCAACGAGCTCGAAGTCTATTATCAGCCTATCGTAGATATCGTTGGCCAGAGAATGAAAGGGGCTGAAGCTCTGCTACGCTGGAAACAATCCGATGGCACAATGGTATCGCCGGCCGAGTTTATACCTATTGCAGAAGAGTCGCGGCTGATTCACCCGATTGGAGATTGGTTGATCGATCAGGTATGCCAATCGATTGCGAAATGGCAGCGTGAAGAGTGCTTTGTAATTGACTATGTCAGTATCAACCTAAGCCCCAGGCAGGTCAAACATACCAATTTCTTCGAAAACACCATGTCCAAAATCAAAAACAGTGGCATAGAAAATAGAGCGATAAAATTTGAGATCACCGAAAGCGTGTTGATGGATGAGAGCGAACAGACCAAGGCGGTATTGGAGCGTTTTATCGCAAAGGGGATCGGATTTTTGATCGACGATTTTGGAACCGGGTATTCGTCACTCTCCTATCTCAAGCGGTACCATTTCGAATCGCTCAAGATCGATCGTTCTTTCATTCGAGATATATTGACGGATGAAGAGGATGTGACATTGGTGCGGGCGATTCTAGACATCGCCAAAGAGTTTGGATATCGTGTTATAGCAGAAGGGGTCGAAAAGGACTTGCAGCGTGAAAAACTCGCTTCCATGGATCCATCGATATTCTATCAGGGATATCTATTTAGCCGACCTATGGATCACGATAATTTTAGTGCAATGTTAAAAAAATCATGAAAGGAAAATCGTGAAATATTTGGTATTGTTCTTTGCCATGGCAATAGTGACGGTATTCGCTGCGCCGGCAGAAAAATTTCCGCAAACTCTCTTGGTGGAGGGTAACGTTACGCTCCGTTTGAATGGTGTTGGCACAAGAGAGAAGTTCTGGATCGACCTGTACCGCATCGGTCTATATATTCCTGCGAAGTGCCGCAAAGCATCGTTCATCATCAAAGAGGAGCAGCCGCAACTGGTAAAAGTGGTAATCGTCTCCTCTTTCATTTCGGATAAAGCGATGAGAGAAGGGATAGAGAAGGGGTTTGAAAAATCTACCTCCGGACAAATGGGGTCTCTTGGGAAAAGAATCGACAACTTTATAGCGGCTTTTGCTTCGGGGATTCAAAAAGGGGATGAGTACGATCTTTTCTATAGCCCGGGCACAGGAGTTTCGGTGGTAAAAAATGGACATATTCTCACAACGATCCCGGGTAGAGATTTCAAAGAGGCGCTTTTTGGCATCTGGCTGGGTGAGTTGCCTGCCCAGCAAAGCCTCAAAAAAGCATTGCTGGGGCTTTAAGCTCCCATTCTTGGCGAAGTTCGTGCTTAAATATCTTTTTTCTTCAGGTCGCCATGATAGACGATATCTTCGGCACGGAGCGTATCGTCGTTTAGCATTTCCGGTATATTCGGACCTCCCATTTCAAGCTTCGATCGCTCTTTGTCAAGCTCATCTTCGCTGTAGGCCATCATCATATCCGCAGCGATGACATGCGGGACAGCCTGTATTCGCTTAACCTTCGTGATCTCCTCACCCACGTCTTCGCCTTCTACAGTGACGATGATTTTGCCTATCGATTTGTCATGGAAATGATAATCGCAAAAATCGGCAGCCTTGAGAGCTTCGACTACCTCGTCAACAAATTCCTGTCTTACCTGCACTACAATACTCGATATATTCATGGAAGTCTCCAAATTAAAATTTTGTTGTCATCGCTTGTACTGATGATCGTTTTGTCGTCGATAAAAAAGATGTTGTTGACCGTAGATTGGTGGCCAACCAGTTTGCTTTGAATGGCGAGATCGTTTGCATCGTATATTGCGATGGTATTTTGCTCATCGATCTGAATGGCCGCCAAAGATGCATCTGCGTTCAGGCCCCCTGCATAAATGAAAAAATCACTCATTATGATTTTATGAGAATCGGCAGGCAGGTTATATATGACGGCACGTTTATCCTTTCCGCATGTGAGTACATGGTGATTTTTGAAATCCACTTTGAATACGTTGTCTTTATTGATATCGAAATATTTTTTGATCGTTTTTCCATTTTTGATATCCGTGATAAAGAGCGCACCCGATTCGCAGCTGCTGGCCACTTTCGTATGGGTTTCATCCATTTGATAGTCCGAAAAGACCGATTCTGAAAGTTGTTTTCGATAGATCACCCTTTTTTGAGGAATATCGAATAGCATTATTTCATTACCCATCGTCGCGATCAGGAGATGGTCGCTGTCGACGAAGCGGACTTCACGCATTGGAAGATGCATATGCTCGTCGATCAAGGTCGATATTTTACCGCTTTTATCGTAATAATATAGATTGCGCTGACCATCTTTTGCTTCTACCTGAACCACTTTGGCTCCACTTTTGGGGTCATAATCGACTCCGAGTATTTTTGGATTCATCAAATCGCCCATAAAATCCTCGATCTTCGGATAGACGATTTTCGATATAAGTTTTTTTGTATTCCAGTTGAATATTTCAAATGTTCCAGCATCCGTACCTACAAAAATTGTATCGCCATAAAGGACACTGTCCATGATGTTGCCATCCACTTCGATCGTATCTGCGGGCTTGATGGTGGTGGCCGCAAGCAGAAACAGTGGTGCAAACAGGATCGTAAACAATCTTTTCATTACGCCTCTCCTTTGTTTGTAAAAATTATGGCATCCGCTGGACATACATGCGCGCACCAGCCGCATGCGGTGCATTTTGCATCTTCTATTTCTGGACGAAAAAGTCCAAGAAAAGCTATGGCGTCGTCTTGGCATGGATCTTTGCAGCTGCTGCATAAAACACCGTGCCAAGCGATACATTTGAGTATATCTATCTCCACTTTAGCCTGAATGCAGTTTATCGTTTTATCGCTTAAAACACCCAGTGTGCATGCATCGGCACATGCGTCGCAAAAGGTGCATCCTCTGGTTGAAAAGTCCAAAGTGGGTATGCCCGATGGATCGACAGATATGATCTCCTCTTCACATGCTTTTACGCAAGATTTCGCTTCGCATGAAGGGCAAAGCATATGAAAAAGAGATGTGTCGGTGTTGTAGGGTGGACGTATAGCGACAGAATCTATTTCTGTCGCTTCCTGTTCTCCAAGTAGTGCGCCAAGCGGAGCGAAGAGGCTCCGCCTTTTGCGATCGATCATCTTATTTCACGCCTTCATTGAGGTCATGAATGAGGGAAGATTTGCTTTTATCTCCTGGACGTCGATAGTCTGGCTTGAATTTATTTTCGACCAGTGGTTTGACATTAGCTTGAGGTACGTGGCACTGTGAGCAGTTATATCGCTGTTGTGCCAGATGATCGAGCATCTTTTGGCTTCTGAAATCCATAAAGTGAGTTTTTGGGATAGGTGTTGCACCGACACTCGAGGCGACCTCGGGCATATGGCATCCAAGACATGCATTGTTGTTTTTGGTGATCGGCAACAATCCATCCACGCTATGCGGAATGAGTGGTGGAGCATTTTCATAGGATCGCTCGAAGCGTTTTGCTGTTCCAGGTGCTTCGGTGCGCGCAACTTTCCTAACGGGCGCAACGCCGCTTTCGGTGTATAGATTCTCTTTTCGCAGACCCAGTGACTCTTCACTGATGGTTGGTTTGGCTGTAGCGGCACTCTGCTCTTTCGCTTTTGTTTCGCCTTTGTCGGCACAAGCGCTAAGACTCAGTGCCAGCACGGCTGTAAGTGCCGAAAATATCAATTTTTTCATTGGTTGACTCCTTTGGTTTTGCTTTTTGTAAAATCGCGCAGACTGAACTCCAATGCATCGTCATCACATACTTCGATACAGCGGGCGCAGTTTACGCATTCACCCATATTTACTGTAGTGCTCTCTTTTCCTATCATGAAGAGGACCTCGGATTCCGGGCATACATCTTTGCATTTCATACAAAGCGTGCAATTGGGCTGATTGTGACGGACACGAATCAGACTGAAGCGCCCGACAAGAGAGTAAAAACCCCCAAGAGGGCAGATGTGTCCACACCATCCATTCTTGACGCCGAAAAGATCGAAAAGAAATATCGCAACCAATACGCCGCCGCCCATTCCCATCCCGAAGATCACTCCCCGGTTGAAAATGGTGATAGGGCTGACAAGCTCGAAAGCCGCCAACCCTGTCAGTGCAGATACGATCAAAGCGAGCCCCATAACCCAATAACGGGCATTTCGGCTTACCCATACTTTTCTTTCCGCTTTATCAAGCAGAAGCTCCCGGCGAATCCAGTTGGCCAGATCTGTCACCATATTGACAGGGCAGACCCAACTGCAAAATGCCCGTCCGCCTATGATTCCATAAAAGAGTGTTATGATACCAGCGCCTATAAAGACGTTGATGCCCATCACAGCGCCGGCTGAAAGCATTTGCAGTACGGCAAATGGGTCGGCAAGAGGGATTTTGTCGAACAGTAGCGAAGCGCTCAATGTACCTTTCAGAATGTTCCAACCATATGCGTTGGCTGCAAAATAGAGAAACAGCAGGCCCACCTGAGTTATCCTGCGCAAAATCAGATAGCGCATTTTGTAGAGCGTTTTCATTGAAACAACTCCTCATCCATATTTAGATAATCCTGAGGTTTCTTCTCGCTGCGCTCTGTTTTGGTTTTCAATTCATTCAGATTGCGCTCCTTGACCCTCTCTTGGTCTTTTTTGCTCCACCCTTTGACGTAATAGTCACCGGGTTTTCCCATTCCGACTTCCCGCGGTAGTACAAATATAGCCGCTTTTTCGGTAACGCAGGCGTGCTCGCACAGTCCACATCCGGTACAGTGGTCGGAGTGTACGACAGGAACCAGTTTTGCATGTTTGCCGGTGCGTTCGTTTCGAATGAATTCGATAGAAATCGCATCTCCAAGAATAGGGCATGCGCGGTAGCAGGCATCACATTGTATGCCCCAAAAAGCGATGCACGAATCGTGGTCCACGATAGCGATACCCATTTTGGCTTTGTTGATATCGAGACTCTTTTTGCCATCGACAATGCTCGATACCGAATCCTCATCTAGTGCTCCGGTCGGGCAGACCGGCACACATGGAATATCCGTACACATATAACATGGAATATCCCTGGGAATGAAATAGGGTGTACCCATCGGCTTTCTGTCACCGGGCTTTGCCATGATCAGTGTATCATATGGGCACGCTTCTGCGCATTGACCACATTTGATGCAAGTACGAAGAAAGTCATCTTCGGCCAGTGCACCTGGTGGGCGAAGTGTCAAGGGTGCCGATTTGGCCTCCTCGACATACCCTGTCCAGATGATGCCTCCAAGCGCAGAAAGTCCGATACTCTGCGCCATTATGGTCAGAAAACGTCTTCTTTCAGTTACTTTTGGCTTTTTCAGGGCCGAATCGACTTTTCTTTTAGATTGCTCCAAATTGAATTTCCTTTTTATGCTTTATAGATCTTGACCGCACATTTTTTGTAGTCTGTCTGTTTTGACATAGGACACGTGTGGTCCAGACATACTTTGTTTATGAAAACGCGTTCGTCGAACCATGGAATAAACACAAGGCCCTTTGGAGGTCGGTTACGTCCACGTGTTTCGATGTGTGCTTTGACTCTGCCACGCCTACTCTCTACCCAGACCAGATCTCCATCTTTGAGACCTTTGGATTTTGCATATTCCGGATTCATATAGCATAGAGCTTCCGGCATCGCACGGAACAGTTCTGGTACGCGCATCGTCATAGTACCTGAGTGCCAGTGCTCGATTACACGACCGGTACACAACCATACATCATACTCGTTGTCCGGCTGCTCTGTCGGATCCATGTATGGTCTGAAGAAGATTTTCGCTCTGTTTGGCAGATGCAATTTACCAAGCTTGGGGTCGATTCTCTTGAGATTTCCTCTTTTGATCGTTTTGAGTGCCGGTCCATAGAAGGCGAACTGCTCACCTGGTTTAGCGTGTTTTCGTGCATACGGATCGTATTTGACATTGTAGCGCCAAGGAGTATCTTTTCCGTTTACGACAGGCCATCTGAGTCCACGTACTCTGTGATATGTATCGAAATCCGCGAGGTCGTGGCCATGTCCGATACCAAACTTGCGATACTCTTCCCACAAGGCTTTGTGGATGAAGAAGCCATATCCTTTCCATGGTTTGCCATCACTTCCAAGAACGTTGCGGCTGTCACCATTCGTCTCTGTATCATCAAAGCCCGCTGCGATCGGATCATCGGCTTTGAAACTTCTGAAGTAGTCATTGGCAAAGAGAATTTCGAACATTGTCGTATTTTCATCGTAGCCCATCGCTTTGGCTTTGCCTATGACATTTGGCAATTTCTTTTTGCCGTTGGCGATCGGAGCTTCCCCCCAGAGATCTTTGACTGTGAAGCGCTTTGAAAGCTCGATCCACTGCCAGGTATCGCTCATGGCATCCCCTACTGGAAGAACCTGCTGTCTCCAGTGCTGTGTACGACGTTCGGCATTTCCGTATGCGCCCCATTTTTCGTAGATCATTGCAGAAGGAAGAACGAGGTCGGAAACTTTTGCCGAGATGCCAGGATAGCCATCGGATGTAACGATGAAGACATCTTTTTCGCGTGCCGCTTTGATCCAGTGGTTGGCATTGGCGGTATCTTGGAATGCGTTACATACGTTGACCCATGCGAACTTGATCTTTCCATCTTCGATTTGTCTATGGATTTTAACCATATGCTGCGTACCTACCGGGTTGATCGTACCTGACGGCAGTTTCCAGATTTTCTCGGATATCTTTCTGTGTTTGGGAATTTTTACAAGCATATCGGCTGGCAGACGGTGGGTAAATGTGCCGACTTCGCGAGCTGTACCACAAGCGGAAGGCTGACCTGTGAGCGAGAAGGCTCCCTGTCCCGGTTTTGCCTGCTTTCCGAGCAGGAAGTGTACCATATATGACTGTTCGTTGACCCATGATCCACGATAGTGCTGGTTCATTCCCATCGTCCAGAAGCTGACCATGCCGCGGCTTTTGTCGATATAGAGGTCGCGAAGCGCTTCGAGCTTGCCTTTGAACACTTCGATGCTTTCATCCGGATCGCCTTTGGCTACACTCGCGACATAATCAAGCGTATATGGTTCGAGCCCTTTTTTGAACTCTTCGAAGCTGATTCCCCAGTGTCCCAGGGCATGTCCGCGGTGGACCATTTTCATATTGTCGCCCGCTTTATACCCCAGCGGTGACAGTCCCGCAGCTTCGCGCTCCGATACAGTGTGATTTGCCTCTTCTTTAATCGTTTCGAGCTCTTTACCGCTATATCCGAGTGCTCTCGCTTCATCCGGCATGCGCATACCATATCCTGTTTCGACGAAACCTGTCGCGAATACTGTATGTTTCTTGACAAAATCCCAATCGATTACTTCCGGATGGTTGTAAACGATTTCGCGTGCAAGATAGTTCCACATCGCAAGATCGGAGCCGGGACGGAAGATGATCTCAATATCCGCCAAGTCGGAACATCGGTGTCTATATGTAGAAATATTGACGACTTTGACGCGTTCTGGATCGGAGAGTTTGCGGTCTGTGACACGTGCCCAGAGAATTGGGTGCATTTCTGCCATATTGGCGCCCCATGTGACGATCGTATCGGTAATTTCGATATCGTCGTAACATCCAGATGGCTCGTCGATACCGAATGTCTGGAAAAATCCAACGACCGCCGATGCCATACAGTGTCGTGCGTTCGGATCGATTGCATTAGAGCGGAAGCCCGCTTTCATCATTTTGGCAGCAGCGTAACCTTCCATAATCGTATATTGACCCGAGCCAAATACCGCTATCGCTTCAGGGCCGCCCTCTTTGAGAGCTCTGCGAATATGTGTTTCCATTTCATCGAAAGCCCGCTTCCAGCTGACAGGTGCGAATTTTCCATGTTTGTCGAATTCGCCTTTGTTATTCATGCGAAGCAGAGGTGTTGTCAGACGGTCGGCGCCATACATGATCTTGGCGTTGAAGTATCCTTTGATACAGTTAAGGCCGCGATTCACCGGAGCCGCAGGGTCGCCTTTGACGGCAACGATTTTGCCGTTTTTAGTGGCGACCATGATGCCGCAGCCGGTTCCGCAGAATCGGCAGACTGCCTTGTCCCAACGCCAGCCTCCCTCGGCTGTATTGGCTTTGGCTTCTACTTCGGTAGGAACAGACATCCCAACAGCGCTTGCAGCCGTTGCGGCCGCTGCACTCTTGAGGAAGTCACGTCGTGAGATGGTTGACATAATTACCTCCTAATAAATTTACACATTTCTGGAACCGCATAGCACCCAGACGCAAAGAATAAAAAATTCCTTACATCTAGGCACTACGATTCCAACACAAACTAATTCTACAACTTTTCCCTTATAGTAAGCTTGATTTATGTCAAATATTTTGTGAATCTTGTAAAGTATTATTGATGAATGAAAAACTGATAAGACTTTATGGGAAATATTTAGAGATAATAGGTCTCAAGACCCTCTTTATCGATGATTTTGATACTATCACTGCTCTTTTCTATGAGCCCTAGAGTGGCTAGTTTTTTGAGTATCCGCGAAAGGGTTTCGGGTGTCATATTGAGATCGGCGGCTATCATACTTTTTTTCAAATGTGCCAGTTCGTTGGTGTGCTCGCAGATGAATTTCGCTACGCGTGCCGTGGAGTTCATCACCATATTGGTAGCGATGACATTTTCCAGATATTTGATCTTTTTAGAAAGCGATTTTATGAAAGAGAGAGAGATTTCCGGATCTTTCAAAAACTCCTTTTCGAAGATTTCGTAGTTGATAAGGAGCGCTTTTCCATCACTCTCGAACTCCCCGGTCGCAGGGTATTTCATGTGTTCGAGATTCACGATTTCGGCAATCATGGCCGTCGGAACGAAATGGTGCAGTATGATCCTGTTTCCCTTTCGATCGGTCTTGTATATCTGCAGCATTCCCTCAAGAAGCACTACGAGCGATTTGGCTTCCTCGCCTTCGTAGAAAAGGACGCTTCCTCGCTTGTATTCCACGATAGATGAGATTTCTATTATTCTTTGAAGTCTCTCTTCTTCTATATGGCGAAAGAAATAGAATCCTTTGAGTTTTTCCGCAATTTCAGATCTACGCATATTTTAAAAAGATCCCTATTATTAAAGATAATATTACCACTATCGTCAGCATTACAGGTGTGTATAATTTTTTTGGAATGGGGTACCTTGCATCGATCCAATCAGTGATTTTCATCGCAGGAAAGGCCATAAAAAAAAGCATTACAATACTAAAAACCAATGTCAAAACAATGTTCAAATCATTCCCTTTGTTTTTTAAAATATGAGATAGTATAGAAGTTTTTTGCTAAATGTATGTTTAGGTTTGATGAGAATCAAAAAGAAATATTTGAAACTGTGCTAATATACATTTTTTAAATCTTTGATTTTAAGGCTACACGTGAAAAACTTCTTTTTCCTCGAGGGTGGATATCTGATTCTGGGGCTGTTTGTTTTACTTATCACTCTATTTGTAACGACACGTCCTTTTATGGGAAAAGGGGCTGTAAAAAAAGGCTTGGCTGGAGTTTCATTGATATTGGCTTTTGCAATAGGAGCTCACTATATAGTTACCATGAGCCGCATTGCAGGCGTCAAGGAGGCATTTGAAAAAGACGAACCGATCATATGTGAAAGCCGGCTGATCCGAAAGGGTGCGCAGTCTATAATATTGAAAAAATCCCAGGGCTGGAGACTGAATGGCGACTATTTCGTCTCAGATGCCTATAGTCGTCCGTTTTTTGCTGCACGCTGCATTGTCTATAAAAAGGCCAAACCCCATATTCCATAAAGGAAGATTAACTATTTTTACATCCTCTTCAGTTTTATTTATCTGCGAATATAATGGATTATCTTCATAATTCCATTATTGCAGCGATTAAACGCGAAAATTCAGATAAAATCTCTCTTCTTGACGAAAATCAATCTCAACTTAAGCAAATAAAGTTATACTTTCCTATGCCTTGTCCTCAAGGTGTATCTTGAAAAGGAGTGTTATGGAATCGACGATCTATATGCCGCAGTTAGCTGCAGACCAATTTTTGGGGATATTCATCGTTGCAACGATGGTATTAGTGTTCGGTGTCGGATATGCTGCGTCGATCACGCTTTCCAAAATGGGTTTTATCGCGAAGAAATGGCAACTTTTCGGGTACACTTTTTGGATATTGCAGGTGTATACTCTGTACGATCTTGGGATGCGTATTCATAGCAGTCCATTCACGACCAAGGTATTGGCTGTTGCAATGCTGGCCTATCTGTTTGCGCCGCATCTGTATTTCTACCTTATCGATGAGTCGGAAAAACGCTATGAGTCGTCCGAAGACGGACAATAATCTAAAGGAGGAGTGATGAGCAACAAGAGTGCTTCTGTCTGGACCAGTATCCGGTTCTGGCGCCGTTCTGCGGCATGGGTGACCGGTACGGCAACCGTATTGCTTATTTGGCTGACGTTCGATACGATGGGCCAGATTTCAATGGGAAGCGATGCCGATCTGGCAAAAGGAATCAAGAAAAGAATTCCTGCCGCAACGGTAATCAATTACCATATCGACTACAAAATGGATGATAAACGTGGTCATGAGGTGCCGGTTATCGGTGAAAAAGAGAAATTCTTTGGTAAAGAGTGGAGCGCCAAAGACGCGGCTGCACTGCTGCATCTTGGAAAATTGACTTCTCAGGCAAAAAACTGCATGGATTGCCATACGCTGCTTGGAAACGGTGGCTATTATGCGCCTGACCTGACAAAAGCCTGGCTCGATACCAAGTGGAACGATGGCACGATGACCGGAATCACCGGAAAAAATACAAAAGAAGAGGCTATGGCTGAATTTCTGATGCATCCTTCCCAGTATCCAACTCATGCGCGCATGATGCCCGATCTTGGTATCACGAAGAATGAGGCAGTGGCATTGGTAGCGTTTCTTAAGCATATGAGCTCTATCGATACGAACGGGTTCCCGCGAAACTTCTCCCAGTCTGCCAAACGTTTAGAAGGAGGTACACATGCTCACTGATGCTCATTTGAAATATGAATCACAGAAGCTCGCGATGAATTATTTCCGCGTGGCGCTCGTACTATTTGGCGCACAGCTAGTGATGGGACTGATCGTCGCGATTCAGTTCGTTTATCCAGGATTTCTTTTTGAAATTTTCGATTTTAGTGTCGCAAGAATGGTGCATATCAATGCACTCGTAGTATGGATGCTTTTTGCAATGATCGGATCGGTCTATTATATGATTCCAGACGAGACGGGCGAAGAAGCTGTGGGCATAAAGCTGGGCAAGCTCGCATTTTGGGTGCTCACTGCCGCTATTACCGTTGTCGTGCTCGTGTTTATCTTTGTCCAGGTGGGTTCCGGATCCGAAGCCAGTATCTGGTTTATCAATGAGGGACGTGAATATCTCGAGGCTCCACGATGGGCGGATATCGGTATCGTTGCTGTAATTTTGGTATTTTATTACAATGTGTTCGCGACCTATATAAAAGGCAAAAGAACAGGAATCATGACGGTAATGGTTGCCAACCTCTTTGCACTGGCTGGCCTCTATCTGTGCGGAATGTTCTTTACAGACAACATCTCTATGGATCAGTACTGGTGGTGGTGGGTCATTCACCTGTGGGTTGAAGCTACATGGGAAGTCTTTGTAGGTACGCTTGCGGCCTATGCATTGATCAAAATTATCGGTGCCAAGCGTGAAATCGTTGAAATGTGGCTCTGGATCGAAGTTCTGATGCTGTTTGGATCAGGTATTCTTGGTCTTGGACACCACTACTTCTGGATCGGTACACCCGAGTACTGGTGGGAAATTGGTGCGCTATTTAGTGCTCTTGAGCCTGTGCCTCTGGTGGCTATGTTCGTACACGTTCTATACGACTGGGGTAAGGAGCAAGGGCATGCTGAAGCAAAAGGCGATGCCAAAGTTATCAACAATACGCCAGCGATGGCCTGGATTGTGGCCAATGCTTTTGGAAACTTCCTGGGTGCAGGTATCTGGGGCTTTTTCCATACGTTGCCACAGGTTAATATCTATACGCATGGTACACAGTTTACCGCTGCGCACGGGCACCTTTCTTTCTTCGGAGCTTATGCCACGATTCTGATCGCTATGATGTATCTGGCAGTTCAGGGTGCATACGGCATAAAAAGAATGACAATGACATTCAAAACAAAAATGTCACTTTTCCTTACCATATTCGGCGTATTGGGTATGGCTGTAGCATTGACAATTGCAGGCTATGAGCAGGTGCTTGTCGAACGTGCAGATCTTGGTGGCGGATGGGATGCATTCTTTACCGCACAAAATCTGCCATGGTATATCCAGGCACAAGGATGGCGTCTGGTAATGGGTATCGTGACGTTTGCCGGATTTGTTTATCTCGCCTGGGATCTGCTCACGATCGGTGCAGTCGAGTCCGCTCAGGAAGAGTCCGAAGGTGCTGCAGCCGCAGCAACTGCATAGGACCAATCGGAAGAGAGTCGTCTCTTCCGGATTCAATTTAATAAAAAGGAGTATTTATGTGGGAAACATGTGCTGATATATCTTGCAACAATCTATTCGCATGGCTCAATCAGGGTCCATTGACATTGACACTTTTTTTGCATACGGTTGTCGTAATTCCGATGTTCTTCATCTATTTTCAGGAGAAGAAACGCTTGCAGGAAGAGAACTGAAAGTAGTGTGATATATCCGAGAGTGGCTCTGTCACTCTCGATAGGGGGAGACAAAACCCAAAAAGGAGAGAATATGAAAATTGGTAAATTCTTGAGTATTACGGCTGCTGCAGCAATGGTTACAGCGACGGCATATGCAGGTACATCAAATATGAACTTTGCAAAAGTCTATGAAAAAGAGTGCCAGGGGTGTCATGGACCGATTCACCAGGGTGGTGTCGGTTCCGATCTGAGACCGAAGGCATTGAAGAAAAAGAATGCCCAGATGTTGGCAGAAACGATTATGAATGGCCGTGAAGGTACGGCAATGCCGGCATGGAAGCATATGTTCAGCAAAGACGATGCCGCAGGTATGGTCAATTGGCTGATGAACTGGAAAAATACAGTCGAATTGAAGCTTTCACTCGATGAAGTCAAAAAATCATGGAAGAAGCTTGCAGACAGAAATGCCCTTTATAAAAAATACCCTCATCCTGTTGATGTAAAAGATGTAAAAGACATCGTTTTCGCAACGGAGAGAGATGCTTCCTTGGTTGATTTTATCGATGGGACGACCGGTAAGGTACTTTCGCGCCATAAAGCCGGCTTCGCTGTCCACGTTACCGTTACTAACAAGCGTATGCCTCGATATGCCTATTCGATAAGCCGTTCGGGACGTTTGACGATGTTCGATCTCAACGCTCCAGGACAACCGGCAATCGCCAGTGTGCAGGTAGGACAGGAATCGCGCGGATTGGCCGTTTCTCCGGATGGCAAATACGTTATGGCGGGTAACTACAATCCAGGCGGCGCAGTTTTGTGTGATGCAAAGACACTCGAGCCACTTAAAGTCTATCCTACATCGAGCGTAATCGATCCTGATGGAAACATCGGACCAAGCCGTGTAGCCTATATCGCCGATACGCCATATGCACCATATTTCAGTTTTGCCCTCAAAGATGGCGGACATGTATATATCGTCGATTACAGCAAGCCTGATTTCCCGATTGTAGGAGATATTCCAAATATCGGAAAAATTCTTCACGATGCATTCGAAAATGAAGGCAAGCAAATGGGACGTTTCGTTTATGTTGCTTCTCAAGGAAGCGACCTGATGGGTGTCGTGGATCTCAAAACGAAAAAACTTGCTGCAAAAATCTATACAGGACCAGGCACCAAGCCACACCCTGGTCAGGGAAGCTCATGGTTTAACAAAGAGTATGGTCAGCTCAACGCCACCAACAGTATGAATGTCGGTAACGTCGTTATCTGGGATATGGACAACGAAGTGGTTGCGAATGTGCCGACAGCCGGCGGCGGACTTTTCGTAGGAACCAGCAAAGATACGCCTTATATCTGGTCTGACTGTGTACTTGGTGGGCCAGCCAATTACAACAAAGTGTATCTTATCGACAAGCAGACGCTCAAAACTGACCGCATCATTGAAGTCGGCAAGAAAAAAGGCCGCCTTATCGATGCTCATACCGGCAAAGTCCTGCAGAGTTGGAATGCGACTCAGTATCAGACAATCAAAGGTAAAGAGGTACCATCCAAGCTTTCGAAAGAAAAATTGTTGACATATACCTCTAAACATGGTAGAAAAGTCAAGCATCCTGTACAGCCAAGACTCCTCCATGCAGAGCCTGCGAACCATGGAAAATGGACATTTATTTCTGAATGGACAACCGGACGTATTGGTGTATATGATGCCAAGACCGGAAAATTCATCAAATATATCTACAATATGACGACCCCGACATTTACATATTCTGTCGAACACAGACAAGAAATTCCGGGCGCATAAAACCTAACACCCCTCTCCTTTGTGGAGGGGGAATCCTCTTATAGGGACCGATTCTCAATGTTCAAACATTTCAATATAGTACTATTATCAGTTTTATCTCCGCTGTTGCTCTATGCAGTATATATGACGAACAAGTCATGTGACGAATGTCATCCCGACATTTACGATGAGTTTAAGAGTTCATATCATTCAAAAAATTATTTCAACGATGAGTTGCATAGAAGAGTAGCGGAGCTTGCCAGTCAAAGAAAGTATGATTGCGGTGCATGTCATATGCCTGCAGCAAAAAATCTAAAAGCGATGGAGAGGGGACTTGCGCGACCAAATCCTATTCATAAGCGGCAAAAAGAGGGTGTATCCTGTTTTTACTGTCATGAGATCGCATTCGTCAAAGAGGCGCACAAGCGCAACAAAATCGTTTTGGCAAAACAGGCGGAGGGATACAAGCCTACAATTTTTGGCTCTTTGAAAAATCCGGATAGCAGTGATAAACACAGCATGGTTAAAAGCCCTATATATAAAAGATACGCCTGCGTGGGCTGCCACTCGCATAAAGTTAATGATCACAATGTTACAATTTTCCGCGCGATGAAAAAAGGCGAGAGCAGCGAATCGTGCATCAAATGTCATATGCCATTAACACCCGGACCTCCCGAAAAGATGAATAAAAAAGCGCGGCAATCACACCATTCCCATCGTTTTGAGGGAATACACGATGCATCCATGCGGAAAAAAGCCGTAGATATCAATATCTCCGCCAAACCTGGTGACACTACACTAAAAATTGTGCTCGTCAATAAAATGGGCCATCCGCTCATTATTCAAGCCGCCAGAATGAAGTATCTGAAAATCGAAATATTACGGGATGGAAAAGTAATATGGAAAAATTTTTCAAAATCTCCATATGAAGATAAAAAGGGAACTTTCGTTACGGAATTCGTAGATAAAGATGGACACCCTGTGGCAATCCCTTCATTTGCCTTTGGATATGGTTTTGTCAACAACCTAGAGGCAAAAGAAAAAAGAACTTTGGTTTATAAAGTTCCAATTTTGAAAAAAGGTGATAAAATCTCCGTCTCTTTGATGCTATATTTGGTTAAACCGAGCTGTTGGTCCACTCTCAAGCTAAAAGACAAGAGCCTTATGGAGCCGATATTGATGGAAAAAAAGATATACGAGGTAAAATGAATGAAGATAAAGATCGCTTCGGCCGCTTTGATGGTAGCCGCTGTAACTAGTTCGCAATTTTTGTGCGCATCAGAGCCTTCAAAGGGAGAAATACTCTTTAAGGAATATTGCTGGGGATGCCATCATCAGACTGCCGAGGCATTTGGGCCATCATTCAAAACCATTGCAAACAATCGCACCAAAGGGGAGATTATCGCTCAGATAGCAGATCCTGACAATACATACAAGCAACTCGGATACAGTAGAAACTCGATGCCGGCCTTTGGCGATCTAAACGCTTCACAGCTCGAGGCGCTGGCGGATTATATAATGAAATTCAAGGATAAAAAATGAGAAGAGTCGTCCACCTGATATTGGGCTCACTACTTTTTGCAGGGGTAGTGGCTACAGCCGGTGAGAAGATATTTGTAGTAGAGAGAGAAAATTCGGCATTGGCGGTCATCAAGCACAATCTGGTGTGGGATGAGATCAAAAATATGCACAACTGTAATCACGCAGTCGTAAAGTTTCGGGACAATGACGGATATGTCATCACGAGAGACGGTTATGTGATCAAAATCGATCCAATCAACGACAAAAAGGTTAAAGAGTATAAAACCTCCAAAAGCGCCATCGGTTTCATAGTCGGCGACAACTATGTTGCAGTCGCCAATTACGACAACAAAACTGTCGAGATACTCGATCGAGATCTCAATCACCTACAGACGATCAAGACAGGAAGTCGCAATGTAGGCATAAAAGAGTATGGAGACAGACTTGTATTCGCATGTATGGACAGTGATGAGATCTGGGTGATGCGTGATGAAAATGCAGGCAAGAAAGAGCCGCATTTCGTACTCGAGAAAAAAGTCACAAATATCGGAAAAGTTCCTTTCGATGCAATGATCGATAAAAATCTCTATGTCGTCGGCCTTTTCAATTCACCCAATATAGGGGTTTTGAATCTTGATACGATGGAATATCGCAAAGTTCCTTTGAATCTTGGAAAAAAAGAGCGTATTTTAAAAGTTCCGCATTTTGGCTTCTGGAGCATCAGCGGTGACTATTTTTTCATTCCCGCGGTAGGTAACAGAAAAGTATTCGTTTTCGACCACGAGTTTCATCCAATTACTTCCATCGATGTCAAAGGAAATCCCGTCTTTACAGCTTTGAGCCCTGATAAGAAGTGGCTTGCGGTCACATTCAGCGGTAGAGACTTCCCATATGTTCAGATTATCGATACAAAAACACTGAAAATTGTACGAACTCTTAAGTTTCCCGGGTGGATACTGCATCTTCGCTGGTCTGTGGATACGCCACATCTGTATTTCAGTGTAAACACCAAGGATATGGTGCTTGCCTACAACGTCTCCGATCCAGACCCTAAAAAATGGTGGAAACATTTCGAGTGGCCGGTTCCGAAACCTTCTGGCATATTTCTTTTCGAAGCGCCTGATGAGCCAGCACCGATATTGAAGAAAGTGAGCCAATAAGTGTTTCGTCTCTCCAATCTAATCACTTCCGTCACAGAAGGAAAAAAAGAGAGGGTGCTGGACGGAAGCATCGCTATCTGGAATTTTACAAATCGCTGCAACCTTGCCTGCCATCACTGCTATAGTTATGCGGATCCAAATTCCGAAGATTTTCTCTCCACGGAATTCATCATGGATTCGATTCCTGAGCTGAAAAAAGCGGGAATCAAGTTTGTTATATTCAGTGGAGGAGAACCTTTGATCAGAAGGGACATCTTCGATATTGCTAAGAAGATGCGTCAGGAAGGTATCGTCACATACCTCTCCACCAATGGACTTTATGTAAGTGAAAAAAATGTAGATCGCATTATCGATACATTCAACTATATCGGGATCAGTATCGATGGTATAGAAGAGGTCCATGATAAATTTCGCGGACTGAAGGGCGCCTACCGAAAGAGCCTCGATGCAATCGCGCTCATACAGGAGCACGGAGGCAATGCGGGAATCCGTTTTACGATCACGAACGAGACAAAAGAGAGTTTTTTTGCGATGTTCGAACTGGCAGAAGAGATTGGAGTGGACAAGATATACATTTCTCATCTGGTTTACAGTGGACGCGGTCTCGATAACCTCAAGATCGATATTTCCAAAGAGGAGCGCCGTAAATTTGTAGAATATATAATCGACAAGGCGTTCGAATATATCGAAAAAGGGCGTAAAATAGATATCGTGACTGGAAATATGGAGATGGATGCGGTACTGTTTCTCGAAAAGTTTTCAAAAAAGTATCCGGATTTAAAAGAAGAGATGACAAAACGCCTAAAAAGCTGGGGAGGCAACAGTGCGGGCAGGAAACTCGTCAATATCGACTGGATGGGCAATGTGAAGCCTGATCCGTTCTTTCCGTTTGTGATTGGAAATATGACCGAGAAGCCTTTTAGTGAAATATGGCTAGACAGCGAGAATGAGATGCTTGCAAAGTTGCGTGAGCACCCGAGAAAACTTGGCGGCAAATGTGAAAATTGCGGCGTAATGGAAATTTGCAACGGCGGTTCAAGAAGCAGGGCGTGGGCGATCCATGGAGATCTGTGGGCGGAAGATCCGTCATGCTATTTGAACGAAATTGAAAAAAGTGAAAAATAAGATCTCTTTATTGCGGTGAAAAGGAAATAAATGGGTAAAGTCTATCTAACGGGTGCAGGACCTGGTGATATCGATCTGCTGACTGTCAAGGCATTGCGCGTAGTACGGGAGGCGGATGTCATCATCTATGATCGGCTTGCCAATCCGGATATCCTCAAGGAAGCGAAACCGGAATGCGAATTTGTATATGTGGGAAAAGAGGATGGGCGACATACATTGCCGCAAGATCAGATCAATGAAGTGATCTACCAGAATGCTCTCAAGTATGAGAATGTTGTGCGATTGAAAGGTGGAGATCCTTTGGTTTTTGGTCGTGGTGGGGAAGAGGCGAAGTATCTAAAAGAGCGTGGAATAGGGTTCGAGTTCATTCCTGGAATAACATCCGCAGTGTCGGTGCCGGCCTATGCAGGCATCCCTGTAACGCATAGAAATGTCGCAGTCTCTTTCAAAGTCGTTACGGGGCATGAAGCACCGAACAAAGAGCATTCACAGGTTGACTGGGAATCGATGAAGGCCGATGAGACGATCGTTTTTCTAATGGGCCTACACAACCTGAAAAATATTGCCGAGAATCTGATCCGTATAGGAAGGCCAAAAGATACGCCAGTGGCCGTAATCTCCAAGGGTACAACGCCCGAGCAAAAAAGTGTGACAGGTACACTCTTTGATATCGCCGGTAAAGTCAGGGATGAAAAGGTTGAAACGCCAGCACTCATTGTCGTGGGGCGCGTCGTAGAGCTTAAAAAAGATCTCGAATGGATTGACGAAGGTAAATAGGGGAGAGGGCGTATAGTTTGTACTGCCCTCTCTTGCTACTATGACCCGGGTGTACGCTCGAAGAAAAAACTTCTGACGAAAGATAACTGCTTTGGATCGAGTTCCATCGAATCTATCTGCGTACCGTTGTCATCCATTATGATTAAACGGTTGCCTTCGAGTTTCAGGTGCCCTTTTCCCCATTTTTTGAGATAATCATCGTAGGCAATGAAGATTTTTGCATTGTCTAGCTTGAGACGCTCGCCCGTGCGTTTGTCGAGAAGATCGAGTCCTCCGAATGTTTTGGTTATTTCATAGGGAAAATATGGCTTGATCTTGGCCAACACGACTTCGTCTTTTTTTGCCGGCATATTGACTATGAATGCGGATATACTCAAGAAGGCGAATACGGCCATAAGAAGGTAGACGGTTTTTTTGCTGAACATCACTGTTTTTCCTTTTTGTCGAACAGATTGTCGATATACTCTTTGGCCTTATCATCGAGCAGTTTCATTCGCTCTTTTCCTTTTGGTAGAGATTTCCGGAGTGTTTTCATCTCTTCAAGAAAGTCGGAAATTGAGTCCGGTATAACCTTTTCGATCGCTCGACGAAGATATTTCGCCACAGAGGGCGAAATGCCCGAAGTCGAAAACGCGACGGTAAGAGATCCTTTTTTCGTATATGAAGGAAAAATGAAATCGCAATAATCTACCGAATCGACGCTGTTGCAGAGTATGTGCCGACTCTGGCACGCTTCGTATATCTCTTTTTGCAACGCCATATCGTCAACTGCCACGACAACAATGAAAATATCGTTCAAATCTTCATGTCGATAGGTGCGGCGATGGCAAACGATTCCTCTTTCGTTTGCTATGGATTCGATCTCTTCGGAAATTTCTGGCGCCACTATCGTGATTTCGTTTGTGAAATCTACCAGTTTTTCAAGTTTTTCAGTGGCGATATGACCACCTCCAACCAGCAGGACTTTGCGGTTGTCTAGTTTGATGAATGCCGGGAAATAGGCCAATATGATATCCTTTTTGAAGTGGAGTATATTACCATAGCCCAGCTTGTGTATGTTTGACTGCTATCAAGAAAAATATTGTATTATTTCATCAAAGAGTTGTGGACGCCTCAAAGTGGTGTCACTGAACGACAAAGGGGAATATTGTTATGGAAAAAGAATTTTTGACACTCATCCAGAAGGGCTTTCCTGTTTCGCAGCGACCTTTCGCCGATCTGGCCGAAAAATTGGAAAGTAACGAGGATGATGTATTGGATCTTTACCGTTCGCTGAAAGAGCGAAAGGTCATTCGTCAGACATCGGCGATTTTCGATACAAAATCGCTTGGTTACAAATCATCCCTCGTGGCATTTAAAACCGACAATATCGATGAAGCGGCGGCTATCATAAACACTCATCCTGGAGTCAGCCACAATTACGAGCGTGACAATCCCTTCAACTTGTGGTTCACGATCGCAGTGGCGCCAGATTCCAAGCTGGGGCTGGAGAAAACCGTGGAATTGCTCGCAAAAAAGACAGGTGCAAAGAGATATGTGATATTGCCGACCAAGAAGATGTTCAAAATATCCGTTCAGCTCGATGTCAAAGGCGACCGAGCGAAAAAAGAGCGACTCAGGCGTTCAAAAAAAGAGCCCATGACGATGGAGCATATCCATTACGAGCTCGTCAGGGCGTTGCAAAAAGATATCGAGCCGTTCAAAGAGCCTTTTGCTCCAGTCGTCGAGGAGCTCGGTATAGACTACGAAACGCTTTCCAAAGAGGTGGAGCGTATGAAAAAAGCTGGGCTTATGCGGAGGTTCGCTGCTATTTTATACCATAGAAAAGCGGGCTTTACCGCCAATGCGATGGTGGTATGGAAGGTGCCAGAAGATAGCGCCGAAGAGATAGGAGAGACTGTGGCCGCCTACAGTGCGGTCAGTCACTGCTATCTGCGCCCTGTATATCCCGAGTGGCCATATCCTCTCTTTTCGATGGTGCATGGCAAGAGCCGTGAAGAGGTGGAGAGTATCGTCGAAGAGATGGCTGAAGAGATCGGCGTGAACGAGTATGATTATCTCTATTCGACAAGAGAGTTCAAAAAGGTGCGAATACGCTATTTTTCGCCGGAGTTTGAAGAGTGGGAGAGCGGATACGCATAAAGGATCGCGTAAAAACAGAAAGGAAAATGGTTGTTTCAACAATACAAAGAGGCGATAGAGAATTCGAATATCGTTTCCAAAACCGACATTAATGGAATTATCACATTCGTCAATGATGAGTTTTGCAAAATTTCAGGCTATTCAAAAGATGAGCTGGTGGGACAAAACCATAATATCATTCGCCATCCCGATGTACCGAAAGAGAGTTTTCGTCGGTTGTGGGCTACGATTTTAGCCAAAAAGACTTTTCGCTCCACCGTGATGAATATGGCCAAGGATGGATCCACTTTTTATGTCAATACGACCATCATTCCTATACTCGATCAAAAAGGTGAAATAGAAGAGTTCATCGCGATTAGATACGATGTAACAAAGGAGATGAAATTAAAAATAGCGCTGGAGAAAAAAGATAGAGAGCTCGAAGTGCTCAACCGGACTCTTGAAGAGAGGGTGCGTATGCAGACGAGAAAACTATATGAGCTCAACAAAAGCCTTGAAGAGAGAGTGGCCGAAGAGGTTCGCAAGAATGAAGAGAAACAGAAAATGCTCTTTTTTCAATCTCGTATGGCCAATCTAGGGCAAATGATGGCCAATATAGCCCACCAGTGGAGGCAGCCTCTTACGGAACTGTCACTGACGCTTTTCAATATGAAAAAGGTCGCCCATCAACAAGATCTGAAAAAGGTGGATGCTTTTTATGAAGAATCCAAGCAGATAATGCAGAATATGTCGCAAACGATCGAGGATTTCATCAACTTTTTCAAACCTGGAAAGCCCAAAGAGGTGTTCGCTCCGGCACAAAGCGTAGAGGATGCGCTACAGGTCTTTGGAAAGACACTCGATAAAAATCAAATCGACATAAAGAAGAGGATAGATGAGTCTTTGAAAATCAAAGGCGTACGCAACGAGCTCTCCCAGGTATTTATAAATCTTTTTCAAAATGCCAACGAGGCTTTCGAAGGAGCTTCGAAAGAGAGTGGGCGAAATATCGATATTTCAGTGGCCAAAGGACCAAATGGGTGTGTGAGAATAAGCGTGGAGGATAACGCGGGGGGTATCCCCGAAGATGTACTGGAGAGACTTTTTGAGCCATATTACACCACCAAGCATGCAGCGAAAGGAACCGGATTGGGGCTTTTTATGTCGAAGATGATTATCGAAAAGAGTTTTGCGGGTACGATTAAGGTAGACAATACCCCAGAAGGTGCGGTATTTTTGATCGATCTGCCAATGAAGGGGGAAGAGTGATGCCTTGTTCTGGCAGGCTTGCAAGGATGAAAGTGGTGTTGGTCGAGGACGAGCCTAGGCTGGCTGGACTCTTGAAAGAGGCGATAGGGGACTACTTCGAACGCTTTGTCGTGGCATACGACGGTATCGAGGGAGTCGCAAAGATAAGAGATGTAAAACCGGATGTATTGATTACCGATATCACGATGCCTAAAATGAACGGTCTGGAGATGACGGGTGTGGTCAAAAAGGAGTTTCCCGATCTTCCTGTGGTGATTTTAAGCGCATACAGCGACAAAGAGAAGCTTCTAGGTGCCATCGATGCAGGAGTGGTGAAATATTTCATCAAGCCTTTCGACCCCGAAGAGCTTCTGACATACCTTTGCTCTTTGGCCAAAACATTGAAAAAGCGCAGCCTGATAGCGCTCAAAGAGCCTTTTGCGTATGACTTGCAAAGCGAACAGCTTTTCAAAAACGGAATACTTATACATTTGAGTCAAAGAGAGAGCCGGTTTATAGCCCAATTGCTGCACAGCCCCAATAACTATCTCAGCAACGAGGCGATCAAGGAGAGGCTCTGGGAGGATGAAAATGTCAGCGACGAAAGATTGCGGACGTTTATACGGCGTGTTCGCAAAAAGAGCGATAAATCGTTGATAGAAAATATATCTGGACAGGGGTATGTGCTAAGGGTGAAAAACGGTATTGGCGACTGAAGTAGTGCTATCGCCAAATTACAGGAATGGTTTCGCTCAGAAGGGTGGTATCGAAATGTTGAACGGGAGAGTCGATGTTTCCTATATTGGCCTGTGTAGGAACGAATTTTTGTAGATAATAGTTTCCTTTGTATCCCCTTTTTGCCAATTCCTGTATCATTTCATTGATATCTTCTGGCTCTAGAAGATCGGCGTGGACAGTGGTTCTAACTTCGAAATCGAAAGATTCTGTAATCAGAAAATCGAGCGTTTCCATAAAGTTTTGAAAAAGGCTCGATCCTGTAATATAGCCGAATTTTTCATTTTTGGCTTTGAAATCGAGTGCAATGTAATCTATCAGCTCCTCTTTTATCAAATATTTGATTCGATCTGGGCGAAGCCCGTTGGTGTCGAGCTTTACGGAAAACCCCATCTTTTTAATCGTGCTACAGATCGGTTCTATATCACGAAGCGTCGGTTCGCCTCCGCTTAGCACTACGCCATCGAGCAATCCTTCTCTTTTGCGCAGGAATGCATATAGCTCTTCTGGTGTATAGCTTCCCTCTTTGGCGAACACGATATCGCTGTTGTAACAATAGATGCAACGCATGTTGCACCCTGCAAACCAGACTATTGCCGCCAGTTTACCCGGATAGTCCAGATGGGTAAACGGGGTAATGTCGTATATGATTTTATCGTTCGACAAATTGTTTTCTCTGGCGATGTTCGCCTTTTTTGCCTATATTGAAACTCTCCACGGGCCTATGGTATCCCATCACGCGGGTATAGACTGTACAGCGTGTCCTCTTGTGAGCCATCTGTTTTAAAAGTTCTTTACGATGCATCTTTTTCCTCCTTTGTTGAATTGGGTTTATCGTTCACGTCCGCTTCACAGATTTCATCGGTTTCACAAGCGAGCAGAATCTCTTCATCGCACTTGGGGCAATACTCGTGTTCACCCGGAATATATCCGTGTTTGGGGCAGACCGAAAAAAGCGGTGTGATCGTGATATATGGGAGCCGGAAGTTGGTAATGACCTTTTTGACCAGATTTCGGCATGTCTGTGCCGAGCTTATTCTCTCACGCATATATAGATGCAAAACCGTACCGCCGGTATATTTGCACTGTAGCTCATCTTGCAGCATCAGGGCCTCGAACGGGTCCTCGGTCCAATCCACGGGAATCTGCGAAGAGTTTGTGTAATAGATATTTTCCTCCATACCCGCTTGCAATATGTTCGGGTAGCGCTTCTTGTCCTCTTTGGCGAATCGATAGGTAGTCCCTTCCGCAGGTGTGGCTTCGAGATTGTAGAGGTTGCCTGTATCCTCTTGGTATTTTTTGAGTTTTGTTCGCATGAAATCGAGAATTTCGATCGCGAATCGTTGGCCGCTTTCACTTGCGATATGGTCCGTATCGCTGGTGAAGTTGCGTATCATTTCATTCATACCGTTGATGCCTATTGTGGAAAAGTGGTTGTTGAAGCCCGGAAGATAGCGCTTTGTATACGGAAAGAGTCCCCGATCGTAGAGGTCTTGGATAAAGGCTCTTTTTTTCTCCAGTGTAGAGCTGGCCATATCCATCAACTCTTCTAGGCGTGTCAAAAGGCCTTCTTTGTCGCCTTTGTAGAGATATCCAAGGCGTGCCATATTGATGGTGACTACTCCTATGCTTCCGGTCATCTCCGCACTTCCAAAGAGTCCGCCGCCGCGCTTGAGAAGTTCGCGCAGATCCAGCTGCAGACGGCAGCACATGCTGCGCACATGACCTGGTTTGTATGCCTCTTCATTCGGTATAAGCTCGCCGTTTTCACCTCGAATATACTGGCTGCCTATGAAATTTTGAAAATAGGAGGATCCGATTTTTGCCGTATTTTCAAAGAGTATATCGGTATTTTCGCCATACCAGTCGAAATCTTCGGTGATGTTGACGGTAGGAATCGGAAAAGTGAAAGGCTGTCCAGTGCTGTCGCCTTCGGTCATCACTTCATAGTATGCTCGGTTTATCAGGTTCATCTCTTTTTGAAAGTGGCGATACTGGAGATCTTTGAGAGATTTTACACCAGAGTCTCT
This sequence comes from Campylobacterales bacterium, assembly GCA_027065515.1. Classification (GTDB taxonomy): domain Bacteria; phylum Campylobacterota; class Campylobacteria; order Campylobacterales; family Hydrogenimonadaceae; genus Hydrogenimonas. Next base: position 1,996 of record JAMOOM010000162.1, on the reverse strand, counting down.
TTTTTTCGCCTCTTCGAGCAGCGTTTCGTCATTCACTTCTTCGAAAAGATGGTGTTGGTTTTTCGTGGGAATCTGCTCCTTTAGATCTTCCGGCACCGTCCAGTCGATCGTGATATTCGTAAAGGGAGATTGCCCCCATCTTGCAGGAACGTTCAGGTTGTAAACAAAACTACGCACCGCCTTTTTGATCTCGGAATAGTCCAACTTGTCTTTGAATACATATGGAGCAAGATATGTATCGAACGAGCTGAAAGCCTGCGCTCCAGCCCACTCGCTTTGCAAAATCCCCAAAAAATTCGCCATCTGTCCAAGGGCTTCACGAAAGTGGCTTGGCGGTCGGCTCTCTACTCTGCCTCTGACCCCGTTGAATCCCTCGTCAAGCAATACGCGCAGACTCCATCCTGCGCAATAACCGCTCAGGCAATCGAGGTCATGAATATGGTAATCGCCATTTCGGTGAGCATATCCTTCCTCTTTGGAATATATTTTGTCGAGCCAATAGTTTGCAATCACTTTCCCGGCAGTATTGTTGATAAGGCCTGCATGGGAGTATCCGGTGTTGGAATTGGCGTTGATGCGCCAGTCGCTTTTGGAGATATACTCTTCGATCGTCGCACTGGAATCGATATAGGTCGTATCGTCAGTAAGCCCCATGATATGCTCACGCTGCATTTTGTGAGTGTGACGATAGAGCATAAACGACCTCATCACCTCGAAATGTCCGGCTTCAAAAAGTGTCTGTTCGATCATGTCCTGTATCTCTTCCACCGCAACGCGTCTGGTGTTTGAGAGACGATCTATGACGGCAAAGAAGATAGTCGGGTTGTAGGGCTTGGCGCGGCTTTGGAATGCAGCCTTGATCGCATCTTCAATCTTGTATGGAGCGAATGGTTCCGTGGAACCGTCGCGTTTTAAAATCTCTTTGATTCTCATTCTGTTCTCTTTTCTATATTAAGGAGCGGAGCCAAAGCCATTCGGCCATCGCTCCCGTATGCAGTTTGGGTATTTGAGGTAAATACCGAAATATTTTCGACATTCAAATGATAGGCCAAGCGCACTTTTTAAGCCATAAAAAAATATCTCACGATAGCGTCACGTCAATATATGAAATATATCCTTTGTGACTATGTAGTGACGATTGATGAGCATCAACGTGTTTTAGGCCGGTTTATAGTAAAATCACCGGACAAACAGATGAAAAGGAGCAGGTTTATGGATTGGATTTTAGTCTCTTTTCTTTTTCTTACGAGTGTGTTGATGGGAAAAATATATTTTATGTTCAAATAGAGTAAACAGGAGATAGTATGCAAATTTCAAATTTTATGCAGACCGAGCACAGGCGATGCGATGAAACGTTCTCGAAAGCTGAGCAGGCTGCAAGTAACGGAAATTTTACCGAAGCATTTACATTTTTTGAAGATTTTATGGTAGATACGCTCAAGCATTTCGACAAAGAAGAGGAGATTTTGTTTCCTGCATTCGAAGAGGCTACAGGAAGCAGTGAAGGCCCGACGCAGATGATGCGCCACGAGCACAATCAGGTTCGAAATCTTTTGGAACAGCTTGCCGAAGCGATTAAAAACGAGGACAAGGAGAGATTCTTTTCCGTTGCCGATACGTTAATGGTTCTTTTGCAGCAGCACAATATGAAAGAGGAGCAGATGCTCTATGCGATGTGTGACAGGGCTCTTGGCACCAATGCCGAAGAGATCGTAGAAAAGATGCGAATACTCTGATGGAGCCCACGGTTGAGCTGGATGTGCGCGGCTTGGAGCATCCCGAGCCACTGGAGAGGTCGGTAGAAGTGCTGAAAAATATGCAACGAAACGATCTTTTCAAGCTCGTTATCCATCGTATGCCGCAGCCATTGCTGATGATCGCCGATAGACATGGTATCGGATATCTGGTTTGTGAAAAAGAGACAGACGAGTGGCATATATGGTTCAGTAAAGAAAAAGGGGTATTGAACTCTACGCTTTGTGGAGGCATGGATGTT
>JAMOOM010000161.1 GCA_027065515.1 Campylobacterales bacterium | reverse complement strand
CCAGTCCGCGTGGATTTATCGACCTTTTGGGTGCCCACGAGCGTGGAGAGCTGGAGCTGGACCGAACGGCCAAAGAGATTTTCGAAAGCTGTTTTCTGTGCACCCATTGCGTTGACGTATGCCCCAACGATCTACCTACCGATATGGTCATAGAAGAGGTAAGAAAAGAGATCGCCGACAAGTATGGAATCGCGTGGTACAAACGGCTATTCTTTTTTCTTTTGCGACACAGGAAGATCATGGACATCGCGAGCAAGCTGGGGTATGTGTTTAAATCCTGCGCCGTGCAGACAGATGAAAGGAGAGGCGGGCTCGTTTCGAGATTCAATCTTCCGATCATCAAAAAAGATCGACTTCTTCCATCCATGGCGAGCACCAGTGTACTGAACTTCTATCCCGAAAATATCGATCATGGCGGCAAGGGTCGCGTAGCGATCTTCATAGGGTGCCTGGCAAACTACAACTATACCGGCATCGGGCACTCGCTGGTAAAGATTTTAAAAGCGCTCGAGATAGATATCTTTTTCGCGAAAGATCAGAAGTGCTGTTCGGCTCCCGCCTATTTTACAGGCGATTTTGACACGGTGGAGAATCTTACGAAAAAGAATATCGCCTATTTCGAAAGCTTCATCGACGAAGTGGATGCCATCATCGTGCCGGAGGCGACCTGCTCGGCGATGATCAAACACGACTGGGAGATATTTTTCAGAAATCGTGGGATGTACGACTGGGCGGAGCGCGCCAAAAGATTGAACAGGAAGATTTTCATGGCGACCGAATGGCTGGCGAACAATACCAGACTGCCGCAACTGCTGGAAGAGAAAGGCGTGAATCAGGATATTCTGGTCACCTATCACGACCCATGCCATGCCAGAAAAGTACAAGGAATCTTCAAAGAGCCCCGTACGCTGATAGGCAAAAACTACAGAGTCGAAGAGATGAGCGAGCCCGATCGATGTTGCGGATTCGGCGGCGTGACGATTCAGACCGAAAAATTTCATCTGGCCGAAGCCGCAGGCAAGCCCAAAGCCGCCATGATCGACGCAACAGGCGCCGATGTGGTGGCGGCCGAATGCAGTGCGTGCCGAATGCAGATTTCAAATGCGCTGTATCAAGCCGACAGCAAGGCCATTTTCAAAAATCCGATCGAGCTGATCGCCGATGCGCTGGAGGGGCGTGATGCGTAAACTCTTCATGCTCGTTGCGGGCATGCTCTTTTTTTCTTTTGCCGGGTGCAGCACAAACGGCTTGTCCATACCGAAAGCCGATTCGAAAACGCTTTACGAAACCGAATGGAAGCTTTTGTCCATCAATGGCGACCACGTGGCAGGCTCCAAAATTCCGACGCTGAAGATCGACGAGGATGGGCGCTTTGGAGGTTTTGGAGGATGCAACGAATACTTTGGACGAGCAAAAGTTTCAGGTCATACGATCTTTTTTGGCGCAATCGGATCGACGCGGCGCTACTGTATCGCGGGGCATGCCCTGGAGCACTCCTACTTCGAAGCGCTGCAGGGCCCCAAGCACTGGCGCATCAAGAGTTCGGGCAAACTGCTTTTGTACGATGACGTCAACCGTCTGATTTTCGTACCGAAAAGATGACTATGGATTTTTGGCAGCATATATACGAACATTTCGACCCCGTAGCTTTCAGTATAGGCCCTTTTCATGTGCATTGGTACGGAATCATGTACGTTCTGGCGCTGGTCACCGCTCTTCTTGCGGCGAAGTGGTATGTAAAGCACGATGGATATCCTGTGGATGAAAAGAGGCTCGATGGCTACTTCATATATGTTGAAATAGGTGTGATTCTTGGCGCGAGGCTTGGGTATATTCTGTTTTACGATCCGCATACGTTATGGTATCTATCTCATCCATGGGAGATTTTCAACCCTTTTCACGGCGGAGCGTTTACCGGTATCAGCGGTATGAGTTATCACGGAGCGGTAATCGGTTTCATAATCGCCACATGGCTGTTTTCAAAACGCAGCAAGACATCTTTTTGGATGTGGATGGATCTCGTGGCGCTTAGTGTGCCGGTCGGGTATATATTCGGGCGTATCGGAAATTTCCTCAACCAGGGCCTCGTGGGCCGGGTTGCCGATGTGCCGTGGAGCATCTATGTAAACGGCACCCCGCGGCACCCTTCCCAGCTTTATGAAGCGGTTCTCGAAGGGGTTTTTGTTGCCGCCATTCTCTTCTTTTACAGAAAAAGGCAACGATTCGAGGGAGAGCTGATCGCGTTGTATGCCATTTTGTACGGTACGGCACGTTTTGTGGCCGAATTTTGGAGAGAGCCCGATATTCAGCTGGGATTCATATGCTGTGGATGGGTGACGATGGGACAGTTTCTATCCCTGCTGATGATATTGGTGGGCATCGTAGGGTATTATCTTCTTTACAGAAGGGGCAAGAAACCCCTTGTTAGCGCTCGATCAGATATTTGATCATAGCTTCGATATCCTCTTTCGGCGCATAGCCGGGAATTATCTTCGCCGCACTCCCTTTTTTGTCGAATACGATCGAAAACGGCAGGTTTCCACTCCAGTTCGAGCGTTGTGAAATATACTGTACAAAGTCTTCGTTGTCGGTATATTCGTAGATAGGATAGTTGAACTTGAACCGTTTTTGAAACTCGGATCTTTCGGCCATCGTCATCGGCTGTTGCGCATGTATCGCTACGATCTGCAGATCCTTGCCATACTCTTTTTGAAGCTCCACGAGGTGGGGTATCTCTTTTAGGCACCATGGGCAGTGTTTGCCAAAAAAGTTCAGCAAAACCACTTTTCCCTTGTATTCGTCTATGATTATGCCATTTGGACTCTCTTTTATGTGCAGAGTCGGCGAGCCCATCCCTTTGAGGGTGAATACCGGTGTCTGGGCGGCAAAAAGGTTGAGCGCCAGGATGGTTGTGAGTGCAAAAAATGCAGCGACTAGACGTTTCATGAGGTTCTCCTTAGATGTATTGTTTTTCGTTTTCTTGAAGCTGGTCATATAGTTTCAAGATCGCTATGAATATGGTGGTGACGGCAGGGCCGATGATCATGCCCCAAAATCCAAATGTGGAAAGTCCTGCCAGAATCGAGAAAAATACGAGGATTTCATTGATCGCATTCGTCTCTTTCAGAAGTTTTTGATCGATCTCTTTGATAATTACCGGCTTGATCAGGGTGTCGGCTATGAAAGATATCACGACGATGGAGTAGATCGCCACCGTTATGGCGGCAGAGGCTCCTTGTGTATTCCACAGATATATAGAAACGGGAACCCACATCAATGCGCCACCCACCACCGGCACGAGCGAGGCGAATCCATATAAAATCCCAAGAAGGAGCGCATCCATTCCAAAGAATGCGACTATGACGGCAAAAAGAGCGCCTTCGAACATCGCGGTAGCCAAAATGGAGAAAAAGACCACTCCCATCGAGTTGGAAAGTTCGTTGAACAGAATCTGCGTCTGGCCGGAATCGAGCGGTAAAATCCGTTTGATAAAGTGCCCCAGATCCTCTCCGTACAGATGTGTAAAAAAGTAAAATATCAATATCAAAAGCATATCTTTGATGAAAACAGCGCTGTGCGCAGCTACCGAACCGATGATAGCGCCCCCCTGTTTCAGCACGCTCTTGATGTTTTCGTCACTGAAGATCGTAGCGATACTCTCTTTAATGGAGGAGGTGTCGAGATCGAAACCGTTGGCGATCGAGTCCGGGATCGTCGCATTTTGTAAAAAAAGTGAGAGATCCTTGATCTGTTGGGCGATCGCCGACGGGTCGAAGTGGCTGACGGCGATTACGGCGGCGTTTATCAGGTATAGAAGAGGAAGGAAAAAGATCAGACCCAGAAACAGGGACATCAGCGCACTTATCCGCCACCTTTTTTTCAGGAATTTTTCGAAAAATTTTGCAATGGAGAGGGTGGCGAGCATCAGTAGAATAGCGATTGCGATATCCTGTAAAAAAGGCGCATAGACGCGGTATAGGAAGTAGCTGGATACTGTCAGGATGAAAAGTATGAAGTGATCCGTTTTCAAAAAAGCCCTTTTTGCACTGCATCCGCTGAAAACTTGAATCTCTCGTAGGTTTTGGGAGTGGCGATGCGGCCACGGGCTGTGCGCTCGATGTAGCCGTTGGCCAGAAGATATGGCTCGATGACATCTTCTATAGTCCCCTCGTCTTCGCTCAGCGCAGCGCCTATGGTGTTGAGACCCAGCGGTTTTCCGCGCGCTTCGAGCAAGAGCCTCAAGAGCTTGATGTCGAGTTCGTCGAAACCCTCTTCGTCCACACCAAGCTGATCGAGAGCGAATCTGGTGCGCTCGAGCTTTATGGCGGTTTCGTCCGCCACTTCGGCAAAATCCCTGACTCGGCGCAGAAGTCTCAATGCGATTCGGGGCGTACCGCGGCTTCTTCTGGCGATTTCGAGCGCGGCGTCGGAACGACACGGTTTTTCGAGCTTTTCGGAAGCCTGGACGACGATTTTGGCAAGTTCGGAGCTTTCATAAAACTGCATCCTAAAATGCATTCCAAACCTCTCTCTGAGCGGATTGGAGATCATTCCCGCGCGGGTCGTGGCCCCTATGAGCGTGAAGCGAGGCAGATCGAGCTTGATCGTCTGTGCCGCCGGTCCGCTGCCTATGATGATGTCGAGCCTGTAATCTTCCATTGCAGGATACAAGATCTCCTCGATCGCCGGAGAGAGACGGTGTATTTCGTCGATAAAAAGAATGTCTCCCTCTTCGAGATTGGTAAGAATCGCCGCCAGATCCCCGCTCTTTTCGATCATCGGTGCCGCCGTCACTTTCACGGCGCTCTCCATCTCCGCGGCGATCAGATAGGCAAGTGTCGTTTTGCCAAGGCCTGGAGGGCCGAAAAAGAGGACATGATCGAGAGCCTCGTTGCGTTTTTTGCTTGCCTGGATGAATACCTGGAGATTCTTTTTTATCTTCTCCTGCCCGATATATTCATCCCACCTGCCTGGGCGCAGCGATGCTTCGTAGCTGTTTTCGGTGTCGAACTTTTCGATCTCTACCATTCGTTCCATTCAGACAGCTCCGCAAACGATGATAGGCGGATAACCCATGGTCATCAAATCTTCACTCAATAAGTGTGCTCTTCGGTTGGAAAGGCGCCGGATCGAACCTCTTTGGCATACTCTCCTACCGCCTCTTTGACCAGGGTGGCGCCCTGCAGGTATCGCTTGACGAATTTCGGTTTGAAATTCTCGAAAAATCCGAGCATGTCGGACCATACAAGCACCTGTCCATCTGTTTCCTGCCCGGCGCCTATGCCTATGACGGGAATACTCAAGGCCTCCGTAACCGCCTGGGCGAGCTCGGGAGTGACACCTTCTATTACGATGGCGAATGCACCGGCCGCTTCGATGGAGAGAGCGTCTTCCATGATGGCTTCGAAATCTTTCGAGTCGCGTCCTTTGATCTTGTATCCCCCTTCGGATCGGACCGATTGGGGCATAAGCCCCACGTGCCCCATGACCGCGATAGCGTTTTGAGTCAGGTGTTTTACGATCGCGGCCCGTTCTTTTCCGCCTTCTACCTTGATCGCATCGGCGCGCGTCTGTCTGAATACTTTTACGGCATTGGCAAGGGCGTCGCGCTCGGTACCGACAGTGCCGAAAGGCATATCGCATATCACGAAACTTTTCGGGGCGCCGTTGCATACCGCTTTGGTGTGGTATATCATCTGATCGAGTGTGGCCGAAAGGGTATCCGGCTCGCCCAGAAAACTCATATTCAGACTGTCTCCCACAAGGATCATATCCACGGATTCATGAAAAAGCGACGCAAAAAGTGCATCGTAGGCAGTGATCATAACGAGTTTGCGGTTTCCTTTGCCTGCCTGCAGCGATGTGATCGTCTCTTTTTTGCGCATTTCAACTCCCTCTTAATTGGAGTGATTTTATCCAAAAAATGGTATAATTGCAATCAAACAGGGCGTCCCAAAAGAGAATGTTGAAGCAATATGGAGACGAAGTAGCCCTGGAAAGTTGTTGTGGATGGGGATAAAGAAACGACTCGAAGAGGAGTACGATTATGAAGTGGTGGATGAGTTTATAGACCACTTCGATATTATGACCGAGGTGATGGAGCCGACGATAATAGCGCTTGATGCCTCCTTTGTCGAAAAAGAGCGTATCGACGAGCTCTTTAGAATATTTCACAATATAAAATCGGCTACATCCTATCTAAAGATCGAACGGATCTACCTGCTTGCCGAGCTGGCGGAAGAGGAGATGGAACGCATCAGGAGCAATCCGGCTTCGGTCGATGAAAATGTCATAGACTGGCTGCTTCTTGTGAGTGACCAGATGCGAAAATGGTACAAAGAGCTTATGGCCGACGAGGATCTCACCCCGATCGACCCAAAAATATTAAATCTACCGGAGTATTGACTTTTGAAAAAACTTGTTGCCTACATTACCACCGGATACCCCGACAAACATTTCACACAAGATCTTGCACTATCGCTCAAAGAAGCAGGCGTGGACTCTCTTGAGCTTGGTATTCCATTTTCCGATCCGGTCGCGGATGGCCCCGTCATAGAGGCGGCCAACCTTATGGCTCTGCAAAAAGGCTTCAAAATGGCCGATCTGCTTGAGATAAGCGAAAAAATCGCTCCCGAAATGGATACGTTGTGGATGGGGTATTTCAATCCTTTCTACCATCGCGGTGTAGATTTTTTTCTCGAAAAGGCCGAAGAGTTTGGCGTAAGCGGGTTCATCATCCCCGATCTTCCCCATGAAGAAGGGGCCGCCTATCGGCCACAATTCGAGGCGCACGGTGTGTCGCTGATAGAATTCGTAGCTCCCACCGATTCGAAAGAGAGAATCGCCAAAATCGTCGAGAATGCGAAAAAATTCATCTATATGGTAGCTTACGCCGGCATTACCGGATCCGGAAAAAAAGAGCCTCTCGAGCCGGTTATCGAAGCGGTACGAGAACATACCGATACTCCCCTTTATATCGGATTTGGAGTCGATGAAAAGACAGCCAGGCAAAAGGCGGAAAATGTGGATGGAGTTATCGTCGGAAGTGCCTTTGTGCGAATTTTGCTTAAAGAAAACTTGACAAACAGTGAAAAGATCGCTAAAATATCTACACTTGCCCGTTCGATCAAGGAGAAGATCAACGAGTAGGGGCAAGGTGCGTAATTTATTGCCATATGGGGTTGACTTGGCTTCGACAGGAGCAGGCGATTCCTGGCTGCATGTCGGGTTGAACATCCCGTTACCACTGTTCACAATGCAATAAACGCAAACAACACAAATTACCGCCCCGCTTACGCACACGCTGCGTAAGTTAACCCTTATTGGGGCTGCTCTCTCCGCCGACGCCATATAGGCGGTTTTGGAGAGTATCACACTTTTATGGCTATATCGGCAGAGTGTCTCGTCTGCCGAAGAATCTTCGAGACTCGCACAGCGTAGCTTTGGGTATTGCGCGAAGCTGTGTCAAACCATGCAATACCATCTAAGCATGTAGACGCCAGGAGTTGCTTGTTTCTGGACAGGGGTTCGATTCCCCTCAACTCCACCATTAACTACTAAAAGTAATACTTCATAAAAAATCATTAAATTTCACTATCCTTTGCAAACATCGGTAAAACCGTGCTTTCAAACATATCATAATACATCAAATCGGGTGAAAAGATCATCCATCTAGATGACGGCGAT
>JAMOOM010000160.1 GCA_027065515.1 Campylobacterales bacterium | reverse complement strand
GGCCGATCTCTTCTTTCATGGTTTCCAACATTTCAATTCTCCTTTTCGATTTGAAGTTATTTGTATTTTAGCACTTTTTTAGTGCACAGTCTGCGACACAGGTAGCGTTGTCGCCATCCTACCACGTTGTCAATCCTCCTTTGGCAAAGTACCCATATTCCCGAATCTTGTGAATTTTTGCTTGACCCACATGACGATATAGAACAAAAACGGTATGAAAAGCACCCCAATCAGCGTCGCGGCAACCATGCCGAAGACAACGGAAGTTCCCAGGATATGCCTGCTGTTCGCCCCGGCGCCGCTGCTCAAAACGAGCGGCAGCGTTCCCAGAATGAACGCGAAAGAGGTCATGATGATCGGTCTAAATCTCAGTCGTGCCGCTTCGAGTGTCGCATCCATCAAGGTGTAACCTTTTTTCAGTCTCTCGACCGCAAATTCCACGATCAAAATAGCATTTTTGGCGCTGAGCCCTATCAAAGTGATCAGCGCCACCTGGTAGTAGATATCCGCTTCAAGGTGCATGAATTTGAGCAGATAGATTCCCCCCGCCGCCCCAAAGAGAGCGAACGGCACGGAAAGCACCACCGATATGGGGATGCTCCAGCTCTCGTAGAGTGCCGCAAGAATCAAGAATACGAAAATCATCGCATAGACCATGGTGTAGTTACTCGAATTTTTCAGCTTGTCTTCCTGGTAGGACGTTCCGGCCCACGAAAGCGTGTAACCGCTTTTGGGCAGGACTTTGGCGCTTATCTCCCTGATGGCTTCCATCGCGTCTCCCGAGGTGTATCCCGGCGTCGCAGTTCCTGTGACATACCCCGCGTTGAAGAGGTTGAACCTTTGGATGACGCTCGCGCCCACTACTCTTTTGAGATGGACCAGTTCACTCACCGGCACCATCCTGCCGTCGAGCGATTTGACATAAATGGCCTTGAAGTCATGAAGCGTTTTTCTGAAATCGCCAAAGGCCTGGGCATCGACATGGAACACTTTGCTGAAAAGGTTGAAGTCGTTGACATACGCTTTCCCAAAATAGGCTCCCACGGTATTGTACAGATCGGAGAGGTTCACATGCATGGACTTCACCTTTTCCCTGTCCACGGTCAGCATATATTGCGGCGTTCTCGTATCGAGTGTCGAACGGACCATCATCAGTCTCGGGTCTTTGTTCGCCTCTTCCACGATCTGCTTGACATAATTGTCGAGCTGATGCAAATCACCGCCCGTTCTGTCCTGTATCCACATTTCAAAGCCGTCCGTCATACTCATACCGAGAATCGGCGGCGGGTTGAAAGCCAGGGCCAGAGCATCTTTATAAGTAGAGAATTGTCCCATAAGCTTCCCGGCCATGGCCATGGAGGAGTCGTTCGGATCTTTTCGCTTATCCCAGGGGGTGAGTTTGGCAAACATGAACGACGCGTCACTCTTGAACGCCATCGTCGACAAGTCTAGCCCGCTGACGCCGGCAACCTCTTCGATAAGCGGGTTTTTCATAAGGATTTTTTCGACATCCAGGGTCGTTTTGTCCGTTTGGCTCAAAGAGGTTCCGGGCATATTGTATTTAAAGATCATCAACACGCCCTTGTCTTCGGTGGGAACCAGCCCGGTGGGGAGCATTTTGTTGATCTCGATCGTCGCGTAGATCAGTATTCCATACAACAGGAGGGAAAACACCCCGATCTTTATAACGAGTCTGGCCGTTTTCGTATATTTGTCGGTTACCCAGCCAAAAAACCGGTTGAATACTCTAATCGGCCAGATGGGCTTCTCTTCTCTTTTTAGCAAAAGTGCGGCCAGGGCAGGCGTGAGTGTCAGGGCGACCAGACCGGAAATCGTCACGGAGATGACGATCGTCAGCGCGAACTGCTTGTAAAACTCTCCGCTGAATCCCTGCGTCAGTGCGGCCGGAACGAACACGGCACTCAACACGAGAACGATGGCGATAAGCGGGGAGGTCAGCTCTTTCATCGCATTGATCGTGGCCTCTTTTACGCTTATCTCTTTGTTTTCATGCAGGTTCCTCTCGACGTTTTCGACAACGACGATGGCATCGTCCACCACCAGACCGATGGCGAGCACCAGAGCGAAAAGCGACAGAAGGTTGATGGAAAAGCCGAAGGCGTACAGGCCGGCAAACGTTCCTATGATGGCGACGGGAATGGCGATCACCGGTATCAGCGTGGCCCTCCAGTTGCCAAGAAAGATATAGATGAGAATGACGACCAGGATAATCGCTTCGTAGAGTGTTTTTAAAACTTCGTCGATGGAGGCTTTGACAAACGGCGTCGTATCGTAAGGGACATGATACTCTATGTCTTTTGGAAATCTTTGCATCAGTTCGTCGACTGTTTTGTCGACCTGTTCGGAGACATCCAGAGCGTTCGCTCCGGGAGCCAGAAAGATCCCCATGCCGACCATCGGCTCCAGATTATAGGAGCTTTTTACGTTGTAGGAGCTCATCCCAAGCGTCACTTTCGCCACGTCTTTGAGCCTTAAAGCGCTGCCGTCCGTGTTTGAACGGATAATAATCTCTTCGAACTCCTTCGGCGAGGTGAATCTTCCTTTCGTTTTGATGGTATATTTGTACACGGTGCCGCTTTTTAGCGGTTCGGCACCCAGGCTTCCCGTCGCGTATTGGTTGTTCTGCTCTCTGATGATATTGATCACCTCCAAAGGAGAGAGATGGTAGAAGCTCAGTTTTTGCGGATCGAACCAGATCCTGATGGCATAATCCCTGTCGCCAAACACTATGACGTCACCGATTCCGGGGATCCTTTTGAGGTCATCTACCATATTGATTTTCAGATAGTTATGGATAAACGCCACGTCGTGGACGCCATCTTTCGAGGTGAAGGTAAGAAATTTCAAAATATCCGGGGATTGCGCTTTGACGCTGATGCCCTGTCTTCGCACCTCTTCGGGAAGCCTGCTGAGCGCCAGCTGGACGCGGTTGTTGACATCGACTTTCGCCTGATCTTTATCTTTGCCTATCTCAAAAAAGACATTGAGTGTCATTCTGCCACTTGGGGAGAGGGTCGAACTCATGTATATCATATCGTCGACGCCGTTGATACTCTCCTCAAGAGGCGCGGCCACCGTTTTGGCCAATGTGTCCGCGTCGGCTCCGGGGTATATGGCGGTGACGACAATCTGGGGAGGCGTGATGCTCGGGTACTCCTGCACCGGGAGAAGTTTTATGGAGATCGCCCCCGCCATGATGATCACCAGGGCGATGACGGTCGAAAAAATCGGCCTGTTGATGAAAAATCTCGAAAACATCTATTTTCCTTGTCGGTTCACTATTTTGTCCACAACGATTTCGGCGCCCGGTTTGATTCTGAAAAAGTTGTTGACGATGACTTTATCTCCCGGCTTGATCATCCCCTGGACGACATATTTGTCTTTATACTCCGAAAAAGAGAATATCGGGCTGACGCCGACGTGCGAATTCTTCGCGACGAATACGATCGTGCCTTTCTGGCTTTGAAGCAGCGCTTTTTGGGGAATCAACAGGGCGCGCTCCAGATAGACGTTCGACAATCTCACTTTCACGAAATCCCCGGGCAATATCTTTTTTTGCGCATTGTCCACCACCGCCCGCAACCGAACGGTCGAAGTGCTCTTTTCTATCTTTTTATCTTGGTAATCCACCACGCCGGCAGCAACGATTTTGCCTTTCTTTAAAATGTCGATCTTCAGTTTGCCGTCGATTTCATAGAGGTTTCCCAACTTTTCGAAATCGCTTTTGGGCATGGAGAAATAGACGTAGACTCTGTCAATGTCGTAGATATCGACAAGCGGCGTCCCGGCGGTCACATAGTTTCCCACATCGATTTTCTTGATCGTCGTGATCCCGCCGATGGGCGAGACGACATCGGTATAGTCGTAATTGATCTGGGCGAGCTCCAGATTGGCTTTGGCCGCTTCCACTCCGGCGAGCGCTTTTTTGTAGGCACTGAAGTACGCATCTTTTTCTCTATCGCTTATGGAGTGCCGTTTATAGAGTTTTTCGGTTCTCTCCCAATCTTTCTTCGCCTTATAAAAAGTGGCTTGTGCCATGTGCAGATTCGCTTTGGCGCTATCGAGATGGGCTTTATAGATACTATCGTCTATCTTGAAAAGGGTTTCGTCTTTTTTTACGACATCGCCCTCTTTGAAAAAGATCTTTTCAAGCGTGCCGTTCACTTTGGCGACGACCGTCACGTAGCTGTAAGCCTTTGTTTCCGCCGGATAGACGAGATTGTCAATTTTGAGCTTTTGGGGCGGTTGTACCTCAAAAACATCGACATGCGGAGTCGGCATCTTCATGCCCTGGGGCGGACCGCCGGCAAAAACCGCCGTTTCCGATAGAAGCAGGATAACGCTCAAAATTGAACTTACCAGACGCATCTTTTTCATCGTACGAACTCCTTGATATCTTCGTTTATATAGAGATAATAGGTGGCATACGCCACCTGCAGGCTGTAAAGTGCTGCTTTATATTGTGCCATCGCATTGGTTTTAACCTTCAGCGCATCCAGATAATCCACGACCGTCACCGCTCCTTCATGGTATCTGTTCGTGATCAATTCAAAAGCTTTGTTTGCGGCTTCAAGCGATTTTTCGGCGCTTGTAATCTGGCTTTTGATCGTTTCGATATTCAAGAGAGCGAGCTCGATATTCTTTTTTTGCTCTTTTTCATAATACGTAATCTGCTGTTGCAAAGAGAGCTTTTGAACGAGTATCGCCTCTTTCTGTTTTTTGACGGATCCGTTGTCGTAAAGACGCATATTGAATGTCAACATAATTCGGTTTTCATGATCTTCTCCCTTGGGATGAAAAGAGTCCGTTCGGTCATACCCATAGAGATGGTAACTATCCTCCATATTCACCTGGGGCAGATATGCCGAATCCAGAGACGCCGCGCTGTACTCGACGGCTTTTTGTCGGGCTTCGAGCGTTTTGATCCTGTCGAGCGTATCCGATTTTACAGTTGCGGCGGGAGGAGCGATCTTTGAACTGCCGATGCCGTTTATGCTTTTACCCACGCGCAGGGAAAGCTCTTTTTTGGCCTCTTCGATCCTGTAGTGCATTTCGTCTATCTGATAGACGGTATTAAGCAGCGACGCTTCGATCTTTTTGACTTCGTCTTCTGTCACCGAACCTACGTTGTAGAGATCTTCGACCCTTTTGTATTCGGCATCCAGGTATTCACTGGCCTTTTGAAGCGCCACGAGATTCGCTCTCAGCGTTTTAACTTGAAAGTAGAGGTTTACGATGTCGAACTGCAACCCTTTTTTGAACGATTCGCTTGCAAATTTCAACGATTGACGCTCAAACTTCTTTGCATCGATCTGATATCTTTTCTTGTTGCCATCGAACAGATTCAAAGAAATTTTTGTATGCGCGTCATATGTATCTCCCGGTCTGAAAAAAGCTCTGGGGTCGCTTCTTTGATATATCGCACCTATGTCGATTTTCGGAAAGTACTCTTTTTGTATCGATTGCCTCTCCAGCAGGGGCTTTTTCGTATCCAGATCCTTCGATACACTCAATTCGTTGTGCGACAAAGCATACTCCAAGATGGCATTCAGATCCGAGGCGTTCGCGAAAAACGCCGCGGATATCACCAACAGAAAAACTCTTTTCATCTCCCCTCCTCTTTGACGAAATTCATGATGACGGATTTGATCTTTTCTATGAACTCTTTTTCGTCCATATCGATGGGCGACAGGCTCTTTGTATGCTGAAACTCTTTCCATCGGCGGCGAAAGGGTTCGCTCATGATATAGAAATCCGACACCCCCACGATCAGATACATGACCGAGGACGGGTCGTCATTTCCAAACACACCTTGGCGTTTTCCATCTTTCAGGATTTCATGCAGCCGCGCCTTGATAGCGGATATCAGCATGATGATCTCCTCAGAAAGGTTGTCGCCCCCGTCGATGATCTCCCGTATAATCAAAAGCACGTCCCGCCGCTCTCTTGCAAACATCACATCGACAAAACCCGCGATTTTCTCCTCAGGAGTCGCGCACGAAAAAAGCTTGTCGTCGATCTCCTTTTGCAATGCGAGAAAATTGCGCGCCAAAACCGCTTCAAAGATCTCCTGCTTGCTCTTGAAATGATAATAGAGCGTCGCCTTGTTCACACCCGCCTCTTTTGCCAGGGCATCGATACGCGTGCCTTCAAATCCCCGCTTCGCGAAAGACCGGGCCGCCGTTTCGAGAATTTTTTCCTTGGTTTCCATTTTCTCACCTTTTATACCGACCGGTTGGTATAATTATACAGGAGTGTAGCTTAACGGCATCGAAAAGCACAAGCCGATCTCAACCCCGATGTCGCGGCGAGATTGAAGCGGGCCGACACGATATCGTAAAGCGTTTCCGGCTACCGAGGCGATAAAAAGAGAGTGAAAAAAGTCATATCCCCAATATTTTAAACGCCGGTTTAACCGTCGTGGCTATGACGTTTTCAAAATTGTCATTCAGGCCCAGCGGCCTTATAAACATTTTGGCGGCCATTTTGTACGGATAATATTTTTTGGCGAACGTTCCTGTCTGTCGCATATACTCGTCGTAGCTTCCGTCGGAGCCGAGCGCTTCATAGGCGATTTTGACATCTTCGTTGTTTATCTCTTTCAATCTGTCGTATAGAACTTTCAGAATCTCCTTTTTCGACAAGTTCTCTTCCTCTTTATGCTTTTTGAACACTTTTTCAAACATTTCGAAGTGATATACTTCGTCTTTGGAGATTTTGCGGCACAGATCCTCCAATACCGGTTCGCCCAGCTCTTCGGCATAAGTCGCCATCGCCTTGTAAAAGGTGGAAGTTCCGGTCTCGACGACCATCCTGGCGATCATCTCTTTTGCCTTTGTGGGTTCGAGCGACTCTACCGTGCACAACGGCAGATAGTTTTTCAAAAACGTTTCATAATGCCGCTCCCAGTCGAATTCCGGCCATACCGTTTCGATATATTTTTTCAACGATTCGCCGTGTTGAATCTCTTCAGGTTCCCAAACGTCTTCAAGCCATTGGACCGTCGAAGCGTCGTCCCGGTAATAAACGCTCAGATTTTTTTCGTAGACATTGGAGGTGATCTCTATGAAAGAAGCGATCGTAAGCGTCCGAAACAGATAATCGTTGTCCTCGATCCTGTTTATAGAGATATCGCCGTAAGGTATATCTTTTTTATAATTCCATTTCATGATTTTTCCTTTTATACAGGCTAAAGGCGCATGCCCTCAGGTATGCGCCTTTAGCCTCCGGTCATCGTGCGTGTGCAAACGGGCTTCGGTTTGCATCTTCGCACGATCCTGTAGGTCCTGATACGTAGCGGGTCAATCGCTGATCAGAAAGAACGACTTCACGGCCCTGACGCCTTTGGTCGACAAGGCGATCAACATGGCCTCCTGCGCCTCCTGCATACTTTCACCTTCCCAAAAAGCGTCATATCGTTATTTCTCCTCCTCTTTCATCGCATTTTTCGCGCCTTCGACCATCCCTGAAAGCGCGCCTTTGGCTATCTTGAGCATGCGCTGGGCAAGCTCTTCGATCTCCTCTTTTGCCTCATCGAGCGCCTCTTTGGCCTTCTCTTTCGCGCTGTAGGCGGCCTCTTCGCCTTTTTGCTTGAGGGTTTCGAGCGCCTCTTCGGCCGCCTCTTTGGCTTTCTCCCTGATCTGCGACGCTTTGGCTCTCGTCTCGTCGATTTTTTGCTGAACAGCTTCG
>JAMOOM010000159.1 GCA_027065515.1 Campylobacterales bacterium | reverse complement strand
AATCTCTTCTTGGGAGAGGAGATATGCTCTTTACGCCCCCTGGAGGAGGCGGCCTGATTCGCCTGCATGCGCCCTGGAGCAGCGAAGAGGAGATCGAAAAGATCGTCGAATATCTAAAGGCTCAACGCCCGGTCGAATATGACGAGCATTTTCTTCAAGAGAGCGAAAACGAGAGCGCCTCGGGGGCAGGGGGCACATTGTCGGATGATATCGACCCCCTTTTCGAGGATGCCAAGCAGGTCGTTTTGAACGATAAAAAGACCAGCATCAGTTATCTTCAGCGGCGACTTCAGATAGGATACAACCGCGCTGCGAGAATCATCGAGCAGCTTGAAAACCTTGGAATTATCTCCGCACCAAATGCCAAAGGAAATCGCGAAATTATCGGAGGATAGCTTTTCTTCCGATGAAGTTGCGGCTTCCCTGTAGCTGGCGTTACTTTTTCACACACAACCGAATTTTACTGTTACTTTGGGTTACACCCATAAACTCTTTACGCCACTCTTTGATAAAATGGTTGAAACCAAACCAAATGTAAGGAGAAATAATGGGTTTTATGGCCGATTATGAAAAACATGTCAAAGAGCGCGAAGCGCTTGGCGTTCCGCCTCTGCCGCTGGATGCGAAACAGACTGCGCAGGTGATTGAGCTTCTGAAAGAGATTCCTATCGTGGAAGAGGAGAAGCTTCTCGATCTTCTTGAAAATCGAGTTCCGCCGGGTGTAGATGATGCAGCGTATGTAAAAGCCGCCTTTCTAAACGACATCGTTCAAGGCAAAGCGAAATCAGCCGCTATCTCTCCTGTGCATGCGGTGAAAATGCTCGGGAAAATGCTCGGAGGATTCAATGTCAAGCCTCTTGTCGATGCACTTGGCCACGAAGATGCCGAAGTGGCGCAGGAGGCTGCGAATCAGCTTAAAAACACTCTTCTTGTATATGATGCCTTCAATGATGTAAAAGAGCTCGCCGAAAAAGGGAACAAATATGCCAAAGAGGTGATGCAGAGCTGGGCGAATGCCGAGTGGTTCCTGAACCGCCCACCATTGCCGGAAGAGATTACGGTCACCGTATTCAAGGTCCCGGGCGAAACCAATACGGACGATCTTTCACCGGCAAGCGAGGCGTTTACACGAAGCGATATCCCTCTTCACGCCAAAAGCATGCTCGCCAGCAAGATGGAAAATCCACTCGACACTATCGAAAAGCTCAAGCAAAAAGGCCATCCTGTAGCATATGTAGGCGATGTAGTCGGCACCGGGTCGAGCCGAAAATCGGGTATAAACTCGGTACAGTGGCATATTGGCGAAGATATTCCCGGGGTGCCCAACAAACGTACAGGCGGAATCATCATAGGAAGCACTATCGCGCCGATCTTTTTCAATACCGCGGAAGATTCCGGGGCCCTTCCGATCGAAGCGCCTGTCGATAAGCTGGAAATGGGCGATGTAATCACGATCAAGCCCTACGAAGGCAAAATCTATAAAAACGGCGAAGTCGTAAGTGAGTTCAAGCTAAAACCCAACACGCTTCCCGACGAGTATAGAGCGGGCGGACGCATCCCGCTCATAATCGGCCGCAACCTTACGCGCAAAGCACGTGAAGCGCTCGGTATGGGTGAAGAGAATATCTTTGCGCGCCCAGAGCAGCCCAAAGGTAAAAAAGGCGTAGGCTATACGCTCGCACAGAAAATGGTTGGAAAAGCGTGCGGAATGGAAGGAGTCTATCCGGGAATGTATGTAGAGCCGGAAGTCAGAACGGTAGGCTCCCAGGATACCACGGGTGCGATGACGCGCGACGAGATCAAAGAGCTAGCCGCATT
The DNA here is from genome assembly GCA_027065515.1 of Campylobacterales bacterium. GTDB lineage: Bacteria > Campylobacterota > Campylobacteria > Campylobacterales > Hydrogenimonadaceae > Hydrogenimonas. The sequence continues at coordinate 5,984 of JAMOOM010000159.1, read as the reverse complement.
GAGTTTCGGTGCCGATCTTGTCATGCAGTCGTTTTGCCACACCGCAGCCTATCCAAAGCCTGCCGATGTCAAGCTTCAGCATACACTGCCGGAATTCATCACCAGTCGCGGCGGCGTAAGTCTTCGCCCGGGTGACGGTATTATCCACAGTTGGCTGAACCGAATGGTGCTTCCCGATATGGTAGGAACCGGTGGCGACAGCCATACCCGCTTTCCGATCGGAATCAGTTTTCCAGCAGGAAGTGGTCTTGTCGCATTCGCGGCAGTTACCGGAACGATGCCTTTGAATATGCCAGAATCGGTATTGGTGCGCTTCAAAGGCGAGCTTCAGCCCGGCATCACGCTGCGCGATCTCGTCAACGCGATCCCCTATTTTGCGATAAAGCAGGGTCTGCTTACAGTCGAGAAACAGGGTAAGAAAAATATCTTTGCGGGCCGTGTACTGGAGATCGAAGGACTCCCTTTCCTCAAATGCGAGCAGGCATTCGAACTCTCCGACGCTTCCGCCGAAAGAAGTGCCGCAGCATGTACGGTCAAGCTCGACAAAGAACCCGTAAAAGAGTATATCAATTCAAATATCAAGCTTCTGGAGGCCATGATAGATAATGGTTATGAAGACAAACGGACGATTCAGCGCCGCATAGATAATATGAAAAAATGGCTAGAAGAGCCCGAATTGCTTGAAGCGGACAAAAATGCCGAATATGCCGCGGTCATCGAAATCGATCTAAGCGACGTAACAGAGCCGATCGTGGCGTGCCCCAACGATCCTGATGACGTAGCCACTCTCAGCGAAGTTCTCGCCGATTCCAGTCGGCCTCATAAAATCGATGAAGTGTTCGTGGGCTCTTGTATGACCAATATCGGCGTATTCCGTGCACTTGGCGAAGTGCTGAAGGGTAGAGGACAGGTGCCTACGAGGCTTTGGATCGCTCCACCGACAAAAATGGATGAAAAAGAGTTGATCGAAGAGGGATATTACTCGATCTACGGCGCAGCAGGTGCTCGGACGGAGATTCCAGGATGCTCTCTTTGTATGGGAAATCAGGCAAGAGTGCACGATGGAGCTATAGTGTTCTCGACATCTACGAGAAATTTCGATAACCGTTTGGGAAAAGATGCCAAGGTGTATCTCGGAAGCGCGGAGTTGGCCGCTGTCTGTGCACTTCTTGGCCGCATACCGACCAAAGAGGAGTATCTGGAGATTGTGCCGGAGGCGATTTCCGGCAAAGAGGAGGATGTGTATAAATATCTCAGCTTCGATAAAATCGATCGGGATACTCTTGAATCAATGGTCAGTTGATCCATTTTTGCATATCGGGCCTTTTGGCCCGATCTTTCGCATATAGGAACATTTTGTGAAATTTTTCGCTTTTCTCTCCCTTTTGTCCCTGTTTCTTTTTTCGGGCGAAATTCGTTTCGATTCCATCAAAACCACACTTCTTAGCCAACGTGACAACAAACCCGTGAATGTCGATATCTCCATCGTTTTGCAGGGACGAGATGTGGATAAAAAGAGTGAAGATCAGTTGATGGATGCGTTGCAGACCGCGCTTGGGAGCATGAGTGCCGAAAAGCTTCTTACAGCACAGGGCAAGCAGGCACTTAAAAAAAGAGTGATAGAGTTGGCTGACAAAGAGTATGGACTGGAAGTGGATTTCGTCTATATCAAAAATGTCAGAATAGAGCTATGCACACTCGAAAAGATACGTGAAATATTGAAAGGGCGACTCTAAGCTCCGCCCTGGTTCATCAAGGGGGCTTTTAATATCTGCTGTCGATAATATCGTAATCTTGTGGTATATCGCACTGAAGGACTTTTTCATCTATAGGTGAATTGTCTATATTTCTGAATGAAATAGTGACCATATTTCCAAGATCGTCTTCATAGCTTATCGATTTCAATCTTTTTTTATCGTCGACATCGATACGATAGGCGACACCTCCGTATTCCGCTCTGTAATGGCCTTTGGAGATTCTTTTCGCATTCTGCAGTATCTGCATCAATGGAATAGCTTTTTGCAACCGAAAAAGAGTGGCCTGTTCCAACTCCGGTTCTATCACCCACGCACGGTCTTTCGTGACACAGATGATCTTTTTGACCGGTTTTTCGTAGATCCATTTGGCCTGTTTTGGCAGTTTGATCCACACTTTTCCTTCGTAATTCAAAGATCGGTTGTTTTCGTGATTGCTGACTGTTTGAAGAAACAGTGCATTGAGGTTTTCAGGAACCGGTAGTGCGGCATGCAAAGAGATTGATAGCAAGGTGGCGAATGGAATCGCTATGGCGGTTATTTTTATCATAGATAGATTTTATATGACACTTTGTAAAATTGTGATAAAATTATGGTTTTATAATACGGCATAAACAAAAGGCTACACACCCATGATGAAATCCCTGTTTCGCTCTATCGTCGGCACGGCCAACGATAGGGAATTAAAAAAATACACCAAAAGAGTGGCAAAAATCAACACCCTCGAACCCAAGTATGAAAAAATGGACGACGATCTTCTCAAAAACGAGTTCAACGCCCTCAAAGAGAGTGTCCAGAATGGCGAAAAGAGCCTCGATGACGTGCTTTTCGACTCTTTTGCCATTACACGCGAAGTCTCCAAGCGCACGCTCGGTATGCGCCATTTCGATGTACAGCTGATCGGCGGCATGGTTTTGCATGAGAATAGAATCGCCGAGATGAAGACGGGTGAGGGAAAGACGCTGGTGGCTACCCTTCCTGTCGTTCTCAACGCTATGACCGGACGCGGCGTACATGTCGTAACCGTCAACGACTATCTTGCTAAACGCGATGCTTCGCAGATGGGTGAAATCTACAAGTTTCTGGGCTATACGGTAGGCACTATTACCGCAGATATTATCGACGATGCAGGAAGAAAAGCGCAATACGACGCGGATATCACATACGGCACAAACAATGAATTCGGTTTCGATTACCTGCGCGACAATATGAAATACTCTCTTGATGAGATGGTGCAGCGCGACCATTACTATGCTATCGTCGATGAAGTGGATTCGATTCTGATCGACGAGGCTCGTACGCCGCTTATTATCTCCGGTCCCACGAACAGCAAGCTTGACAACTATACCAGGGCCGACAAAGTGGCTATTCAAATGGTTCGTGATGAAGATTTCACGGTAGATGAAAAAAACCGTGTCATTCTCGTGACCGAAAAAGGGATCGAGAAAGCGGAAAAGCTTTTTGAGGTGGACAACCTCTATGCAATGGAGAATGCCATATTGGCGCACCATTTGGATCAGGCACTGAAAGCGCACAATCTTTTCGAGAGAGATGTGGATTATGTGGTCAAAGATGGAGAGATCGTCATCGTCGATGAATTTACCGGGCGACTGAGCGAGGGGAGACGCTTTAGCGAAGGGCTTCATCAGGCACTGGAGGCGAAAGAGGGGGTCGAAATCAAGGAGGAGTCTCAGACTCTGGCCGATATAACGTTCCAAAACTATTTCCGCATGTATGATAAACTGGCGGGTATGACAGGAACGGCGCAGACGGAGGCGACGGAGTTTTCTGAAATATACAATCTGGATGTAATCTCCATCCCTACCAATGTGCCGGTAATCAGAATAGACCAGCCCGATCTCATCTACAAGACCGAGCGCGAAAAATTCGAAGCGGTCATTCGCGACATTCGAGAGCGAAATAAAAAAGGCCAGCCCATACTCGTGGGTACCGCATCGATCGAAAAATCGGAAACGCTTCACGCATTGCTGAAGAAAGCGAAAATTCCTCACAACGTCCTAAATGCAAAGAACCATGCGCATGAAGCGGAGATCATCAAGGATGCCGGAAAGAAAGGGGCCGTGACGATCGCCACCAATATGGCGGGCCGTGGCGTCGATATCAAAATCGATGACGAAGTGCGTGCTCTTGGGGGGCTTTATATCGTAGGTACCGAACGCCACGAAAGCCGCCGAATCGACAACCAGCTGCGTGGACGCTCAGGCCGTCAGGGCGACCCCGGCGAGAGTAGATTTTTCCTGAGCCTTGAAGACCATCTTCTTAGGATTTTCGGTAGTGACCGCATCAAGACGATAATGGATAAAATGGGTGTCGAAGAGGGTGAATACATCGAATCGAAGATGGTGAGCCGCGCAGTTGAAAAAGCCCAGAAAAAGGTCGAAAACCTTCACTTCGAATCCCGTAAACATCTGCTCGAATATGACGATGTGGCGAATGAGCAAAGAAAGATTATATACCGTTTCCGTCATGAGCTTCTAAATCCCGAATATGAAATCGATGAGAAGATCGATCAGATTCGCGACGAGTATCTGCAGGCTTTGTTGACGGAGTGCGGAATCTTCGAAGGAGCGCCAAGAGAAGATTATGACCTGGAAAAACTTCGCCTGAAGCTTCTCGAAGAGCTTGGCGAACCGTTCGAAGAGCGAGAGCTTGCCGACAAGGAGTACGCCGAGCTCTCGACATATCTCCTAGGGGCGCTAAAAGAGCGTTACGAAGAGAAGATGGGTGCTTTGCATCCAGAACAGCGCCACGAGATCGAGCGGATCATGTATCTGCAGGTTCTTGACAATGCATGGCGCGAACATCTCTACCAGATGGATATTCTAAAAACCGGTATCGGTCTTCGTGGCTACAACCAGAAAGATCCGCTCGTAGAGTACAAAAAAGAGAGCTACAACCTGTTTACGGAGCTTGTGGAATCGATCAAGCGAGAAACATTGAAAACACTCTATCTCATCCGTTTCAAGAGTGAAGAGGATATAGAGCGCGAACAGGTGGCGATCGAGCAGATGCGTCAGCAGATGGAAGAGCAGGTGCAGCAGATATCTACCAACAAAGAAGAGGAGCTTGCACCACTGGCAAAAAAGAAACCTGCACGCAACGATCCCTGCCCTTGTGGAAGCGGAAAGAAATATAAACATTGCTGTGGAAAAAGCGGCCCGAAACGCGGCGTACTGGCATCCGAGAGGGCATGAATCCCCGTTTCGTAGGCACGATGGTGAGGCGCTATCTGCGCTTTGATTCGGAGCATCCTTTTATCTTTCTATCGGCGATTCTCGCTTTTTTGGGCATAGCTATCGGTGTAACGGTATTGATTATCGCTATGGCCATCATGAACGGTATGGAAAAAGAGTTCGAAAAAAGACTCTTCGTTATGAACTATCCGTTGACGATCTACCCCAAGATTCCGGGTGCAGTAAACGACAATCTGCTTTCGGACCTCGAAGAGAAATTCATAGACCTGAAATTCAGCCCCTATATGCAGACTCAGGTGCTCGTACGCAAAGGAAGCGTACTTAAGGGGGGCTTGATGTTCGGTATCGACCCGCTGCGTGAAAAAGAGGTGAATGAAGTGTTCGCCAAGGCATACACCAGGCCGCTGGGAAAATTCGGCGTGATCATTGGACGTCCGCTTGCCGATTCACTTGGGGTGAGAGTGGGAGACAAAGTCACCTTTCTCTTTTCGAAAATGGAGCCTGCGGGCCTTTCTCTGATGCCGCTCACAAAAAGGTTTCGTGTAGAAGGTCTTTTCAGATCCGGCCTCAACGCCTATGATGAAAGTTACTACTATACCACCTTTGCAAATTTCGAAAAAATTCTCAAGCGCGAACCGGGCCAATATGATGGTATCCATATCGTCTCGTCGCACCCTATGGATGATATCGAGCTTGTTCGATCGGAGCTGCCTATCGGTGTTGGTATTGTAGGTTGGTGGCAGCAAAACGGAAACTTCTTTGCAGCGATGCAGATGGAAAAACATGCACTTTTTATCGTGTTGATGCTCATTATTTTGATCGCCTCCTTGAATATCGTAAGCTCTTTGCTGATGACAGTGATGAATCGTCGCAGCGAGGTGGCATTGCTTCTTTCGCTCGGTGCTTCCAAAAGAGAGATCCTTCATATATTTTTCAGACTCGGACTGATTATCGGGATAGGCGGAATATCGGTCGGAGTGATTATGGGCCTTGGCGGAATGGAGCTTTTGAAACA
>JAMOOM010000158.1 GCA_027065515.1 Campylobacterales bacterium | reverse complement strand
TCTATAGCTGCCTTGATGGACCGTTTTGAAATTTCCGTAGCTATCACTTTTTCAAAAAGCGTAGAAAGCGGAATCGTAAAATTTCCCGCACCTGCATAGAGCTCACAAAAATCTCCCTGCCTATAACGCGATGCCTGCAACATTGCCCATCCAATCATATTTTCGTTCACGTGGGGATTGGGCTGGGTGAAACTCTGCTCGTAGTGACGATACAGATAGGGCTTTCCCGAGACCAAAAGCCTTTCTGTGACGAACTCATCACCCAATACGATCTTCTGCTTGCGGCTGCGGCCTATCACTTTGATACGCAATGAATCCTCAAGCGATCTTGCGCGCTGCGTCCACTCCTCTTCGAGCTTTCTGTGATAAAGCATCGTGACCAGGACCTCATCGGTGGTAGTCGATAAAAACTCTATGCCAAAAAGCCTGAAAGAGAGCTCTCTATCCGCATTGATCGACTCCAGCAGCTTCCACATTCTTTTTTCGATCGGCTCTGCAACCATCGGGCACTCTTCGATTATCACGTACCGCTTTTTATCGAGTGAACGCATAGCGTATCTGCACCCTTCGCCATCGTGAAAAACTTTGTACTCGGCTCTTGCACGGTAGTGATCGCTCCTTGAAGAATACGGAGTGATCGCTCCTTTGTAAAAAGGTGCAAGCATTCCGCTAAGCCGTCCCATCTTTTGGGCTACCTGGGCCGGATAGCTCTCCTGATATAAAGTGCAGCTTCCGCACTCTTTAAAGTGACTACATTCCAAAAATTATCCTTTTAGCGTGCTCTTTATTTGAAACTTTCCACCAGATTGCCTACCAACAGATGCCATCCATCCACAAGAACGAAAATCAATATCTTGAAAGGCAGCGATATCATGACAGGCGGCAACATCATCATACCCATACTCATCAAAACCGAGCTGACCACCATATCGATCACCAAGAAAGGGAGGAATATCAAAAATCCGATCTCAAACGCGGTCTTTAGCTCACTGATCATGAAAGCCGGCAGCAGTATCGGCAGTGTAACCTCCTCTTCGGTTTTGGGGTTGGGAAGTTTTCTGATGCGGTAAAACAGTGCCAGATCCGATTCTCTGGTATTTCTAAGCATAAAATGTTTGAAAGGAACCACCGCTTTATCGAATGCCACGTCGTAACCTATCTTTTTATCCATATATGGCTTGATCGCATCGTTGTAGGCCTCTTTGCCCATAGGCTCCATGATAAACAGCGTCACCACAAGCGCCAAAGAGACCAAAAGCTGCGTCGGCGGCGTCTGCTGGGTACCTAGAGCCTGCCTCAAAAAGGCAAACACTACGATAAGGCGAATAAAACTGGTCATTACAAGAATCAGCGAAGGAGCCAATACCAATAGTGTCAGAACAACGAGAATATTGAGAGTATTGACCAGCTCTTTTGGCTCCGTGGGGGTACTAAGCGAAAGATTTACCGTGGGTATATCCACAGCCGAAAAGAGCGGAACCGCCGCGACAAGAAGCAGGAATATCGGTAAAAACCGTCTGATTCTCATGGCGCCTTCGGACCCGAATCGAGAATCGATTTTCTTGCCTTTCCTTCAAGTTCCGGCTCCGTGGAGAAGAAGTAGAGTTCCACTCGACGGTTTTTGGCACGGCCTTCGGGAGTGGCATTGGATGCAATCGGTTTATATTGTGCGCTTCCGCATGCAGTGAGTCTTTTTGGCTGCACTCCATCTTTGATCAACTCTTTGACGACCGATACCGCTCTGGCTGCCGAAAGCTCCCAGTTATCTCGAAATGGGCTATTGGGCCCTGGCGGAACATTGTCGGTATGCCCTCTGACACTGATTTCGAGTGTATTTGGAAGCTTGTGAATAATCATCGCGATACGCTTGAGGAACAAAATCGCATCCATGTTGTCGATCTTTGCTTCACCCGGCTTGAAAAGAAGTTCGGCCGGCAGCCTGAGAAGAAAGCCTTTTTCCGACTCCTCCATCGTGACAGGCGTAGCCCCCTGGCTTACTGCAATTTCATTGATCTCATTTTTCAGTGAAATCATCTGCATCCAGATCTTGCTGATTTGCTTGATCATCTTCGACTGCGATTGTTGCGACGTTTCTATCTGTGTAGGGGCGGTAGCGGCGGTACCTCCGCCGGTGCCGCTCTCCATGCGCCTCTCCTGAAGCTCGGAACGCTCCCCTCCTTCGAGTACGCTCAGTGCACCTGCGAGCGATCCTATCGCCTCTTCGAGCTTTTTTGCATCCATCGTGGACATCGAAAGAAGAAGAACGAAAAAACATAGAAGAAGACTCATCAGGTCCCCAAACGCCGCCAACCATTCCGGCATACATTCGGGACACTCGGGACATTTCTGTTTTGCCATCTAAGAAGCCCTACTCAAACTGACTCACACGTTCATTTGGAGGGAGGAACGAAAGAAGTTTCGCCTCGAGAGTACGGGGGTTGTCGCCAGCCTGGATAGACATGATCCCCTCCAAAATGATTGTTTTGACAAGCACCTCGTCGGCATCTCGAATATTCAGAATATTGGCGACCGGCGCGCCGAAGATGTTTCCTATCATCGCCCCATACATCGTTGTAAGCAACGCGACTGCCATCGATGGACCAATGGCACTGGGATCGGACATGTTCAAAAGCATCGCGACCAGTCCGATCAGAGTGCCGATCATACCCATAGCGCCTGCCAGGCCCGCCCACTGCCCGAAAATCGCCGCATTTCCCTTGTGTCGTTCACTTGTCTGCTCCATTTCGATCTCGAGCAGATCCCGAATCGTGTCCGGCTCATTCCCATCTACAGCCATCGAAAGGCCTTTTTTCAAAAATTCATTGGTTTCGCTGTTGGCGGCCGCCTCGAGAGAGAGGATTCCATCACGGCGCGCCTGCGTGGAGTATTCGACCAGCTTCTTGATGAGCTCTGGAACGTTTTCTTGGGGAGGCTTTATGGCGATCATGAAAATTTTGACGAAATTTTTCATCTGCTCCATCTTGAACGCCACAAGAAGAGCTCCAATGGACCCCCCGATAACGATCAATACGGAAGGGATATCGATATACGCACCGATTCCCACACCCATCGCCATCGCACCGAACAGCAGGCCCAAAATCAATACCAATCCGATGACGCTGCCTAAGTCCATCGACACTCCTGACTATTTAAAGATAAAAACAATATCGGCAATTTCAAAAGCTACATAAATATTGCAAAAATTCACGGGCCTCGAAAACAATTATTTCCAAAAAACACCTCTATATAAACCAATTGGAATTGGGCACATTTTAATCTTTGTTGCGTTAAAATCACCTAAAGGTCACCTCCAAAATGGTGCCGCCGACAAATTACATCGTTAATAGGAAATAGTATGTCTTTATCTGTCATCGTTCTCGCGGCCGGTCAGGGTACGCGAATGAAATCCGATCTTCCAAAAGTGCTCCATCCGATCAGCGGCCAGCCGATGCTCTATTATGTCATAGAAGCCGCCAAGACTCTAAGCGACGATATTACAGTCATACTGTTTCATCAAGCCAAAAGGATCGAAACCGCGGTCAGAGCCCGTTTTTCCGATGTGAAATTCAAAATCCAAGATCACGCAAGGTATCCCGGAACCGGCGGTGCGGTTATGAATATAGAAACGATGCACGACAAGGTGCTGGTGCTAAACGGCGATATGCCGCTGGTCACATCCGAATCTCTCGAGCCTCTCATCCTGTGCGACGCCGATATAGTAATGAGCGTTTTCGATCTCGACAATCCTTCAGGATATGGGCGTGTCGTCATAGAAAACGGCGAAGTGATGGCGATAGTGGAAGAGAAAGATTGTACCAAAGAGCAAAAAAAGATAAAAACGGTCAACGCGGGCGTCTATCTTTTCAAAAAAGAGGTTCTAGATCGCTATCTTCCTCTCCTGTCCAACGACAATGCCCAGGCCGAGTACTATCTGACCGATATCGTCAAAATGGCACGAGAAGATGGTCTGCATATCAAACCTGTCTGGGTCGATGAGACCTCTTTCAAAGGGGTCAACAGCAGATATGATCTGGCAAACGCGGAAGAGTTGATGCAAGATCGCATCAAGGAAAAATGGATGCGCAACGGAGTTACGATGCATCTGCCTTCGACGATCTATATCGATTCCAGAGCCGTATTTGAAGGTGACTGCACGCTCGACAATGGCGTTACGATTCACGGTGAAACCATCATCACCCATAGCCATATCAGATCGCACACCGTCGTGGAAGATGCCGACATAAAAAATTCCACCTGTGGGCCCATGGCGCGGATACGGCCCGGCTCTATAATCGAAGATTCGCATATAGGCAATTTCGTGGAAGTCAAAAAGTCACATCTAAAAAGGGTCAAAGCCGGCCACCTGAGCTATCTTGGGGATGCGACGATAGATGAAGGCACGAATATCGGCGCAGGAACGATCACCTGCAACTATGACGGAATAGGCAAGCACAAAACCTTTATAGGCAAAAATGTATTCATCGGTTCGGATACGCAACTCGTAGCGCCCGTAAAAATCGAAGACGACGTAATAATAGCCGCCGGGAGCACCGTAACCGAAGATATACAAAAAGGTTCGCTTGCCATATCCAGAACTCCACAAAAGATTGTCGAAAACTTTTTTTATAAATATTTCAGCAAAAAGAGCGTTAAGTGATCCAACAGATAAGACTCGATGAAAAAAAAGTTCTGATAGGAGTCACCGGCAGCATAGCCGCCTACAAAGCGTGCGAACTGGTGCGCCTTTATGTCAAGGCCGGCGCAGAGGTGCGAGTCATAATGAGCGAGGCGGCCAAGCGGTTCGTTTCACCTTTGACATTCGAAGCACTCAGCGGACATTCGGTTCTTCACGCAGAGAGTGAAAACTGGGAAAACGTGCTCAACCATATAGCGATCGGCGAGTGGGCGGATATCTTTGTTATCGCTCCCGCCACAGCCAACACGATCAACAAAATGGGCAATGGAATCGCCGACAATCTGTTGCTTCAGACAGCCCTGGCCTATCCCAAAACGATCCTGTTGTGCCCTGCCGCCAATACCCGCATGATCGAACACCCGATCACCACCGCGAACCTGAAGCTTCTCAAGCTTCATCGCATAGAGGTGGTGGAACCGCGCAGCTCGCTTCTGGCGTGCCAGACTGAAGGGAAAGGTGCGATGGCTGAACCGGAGACGATCTTCTCCGTTTCACTCAAATACTTTTTCGAGGACGACTACTGGAAAAACCGTCGCGTCGTGGTAACTGGAGGAGGGACGATCGAGCGGATCGACGATGTTCGGTTCATAGGCAACTTCTCATCCGGAAAGATGGCCGAAGCTCTCGTAACCGCTCTTTATGCAAAAGGGGCCGATGTATGCTATATCACCACCAAAGAGCCGCGCTCGATACCGCCTGTGCACGTCATAAAGGTCGAAAATGCAAAAGAGATGCTCCAATATATTCAAGAGAGCCTCAATTCGGCCAAAAAAGGGTTGCTGACCAAGCCCTCCTTCCACTCCGAGACAGGACGCCCGGAATTGATCCAAAAAACTCCCTGGCTCTTCATGGCGGCAGCTGTTGGCGACTACACTCCGGCCTACCCGCAAAGCGGAAAACTGAAAAAAGATTCATTGGGCGATAGATGGCGGCTCGAGCTTGTTGAAAATCCAGATATTGTAGCTTCCATAGACAAAACAGGTATAAAAACTCTCGCTTTCAAGGCCGAAATGGATCCTGACAGGGCGCTCGAGCACGCTCGCAAAACGCTGAAAAGCAAAAAGGTAGATGCCGTAGCGCTCAATGTACTCGATCCAAAGCATGGATTTGGCAGCGATACCAATACGATAACGCTCCTGACGGAAGAGGAGACAATCGAGATCCCAAGAGCCACAAAAACCGATGTGGCGCTCTCTTTGCTGGAGAAGCTGGAAACGCTATGATACACGGTCTGACGCCCCTGAGCGCAGCGCAAAAAACACTTCTTGGTCTAAGTAAAATCGAAGTCAACGCCCTGCTTCAACTTGGAATCGAAGTGCTAAAAGCCAGAAATGACGGCACCTATCTTATAAAATTGGGGCAGCATACCTTTACTACAAAGAGCGACCAGCCACTTGAGCCCGGACGTGAGTATTGGGCGCAGATGCGCCAGAGTAAAGGCGGGGTCATTCACCTCCAAAGACTGATGCCAAAGCCGGCAATGCTCAAAATGGCCGATTCGCTCTCTTTCGATCTGGCTCTTTTGGAAAATCTAGCAAAAAAGAAAGATCCGGCTGGTGGCTTCAGGGATCATCTTTTGCATCAAATGGCTGCCGCTACGACGAAAGATAGTTTTCAAAACCTTACCCAGCTTCTCATGTCACTTCACCAAGGGGTCGTCTCTTTACCGATAAAAGAGCAGGGAAGACCGATGCTGTTGCAGATGCGCAAAAAAAGACAAAACCGTGATTTAAACCAAAAAAGTGTAGAATTTTATGCAGCTATGAGCAATATAGGGCCACTGGTGGGGGTTATCATCCAGACAGGCTCCCGAAAAGATCTGAAACTGTTTCTCCACTACTCTAAAAGTATCGAGCTTTTGGAGCGGAACAAAGAGAGCCTACACGGGTTCGCAACGGTCGCCATCGAGCAGTCCCCTGCAGCGGTGAAGCCGTTTTGGGATGGAGAAAAGGCCACTTTGCTGGATATCAAAGGATAGTTATGGGCAATACAGCCAGACATATCGCCATCATCATGGATGGCAACGGTCGCTGGGCAAATGAACGCGGACTGAAACGTATCAAAGGTCACGAACGCGGTGCAGAAGTGGTACGCACTATCACCATCCACGCCTCCAACCATCCCGACATAGAAGTGCTCACGCTGTACGCTTTCAGTACCGAAAACTGGAAACGGCCCAAAATGGAGGTGGAATTTCTGATGCGGCTTCTTGGCAACTATCTCAAAAACGAGTTGCCAACCTATATCAAAAATGAAGTCCGTTTCGAAACAATAGGCGATCTCTCTCGATTTTCACCCGCTCTTCGCAAACAGATAGAGACAATGAAACAGCGTACCGGCCATTTCAAAAAGCTGACGCAGGTTCTCGCTCTCAACTACGGCTCGCAGGATGAAATCGCCAGAGCGGCCAGAAATCTATGTGAAACAGGCAAAGAGATCGATACCGAAAATCTCGAAAAGAGTCTTGAAAGCGCACAGTTTGGCCCTGTAGATATCCTGATCCGTACAGGCGGCGAACAGAGGCTTTCGAATTTCCTGCTCTGGCAATCCGCCTATGCCGAACTTTTCTTCACCTCCACGCTCTGGCCGGACTTCGACCCCGAAGAGCTCGAGAGAATTATCGAAGATTTCAAAAAGCGCCACAGGCGCTTCGGAGGTATCTGATGGGTCTGCTTTTCGCTTTTTTTACAGGCTTGGTTATCGGCTCTTTTTTGAATGTACTCATCGTGCGCATCCCAAAGGGTGAAAATGTCGCATTTCCTCCCTCGCATTGCCCCAAATGCGACAATCCGCTTAGATGGTGGCACAACATTCCGCTTGTATCGTGGATCATGCTTCGGGGCAAATGCGCCTATTGCCAAAGCCCTATCAGCAAACTGTACCCCATTGTAGAACTGTTCACCGGACTTATCTTCGTAAGTGTGGCGATGAAAACGGGATTGAATGCGCACTGGTTTGTCGCAAGTCTCATATTCGCCCTTCTTCTTGCTCTGTCGGTAATAGATTTAAAATATTACGCCGTACCCGATTCGCTCAACTTTACGGCGCTTATCCTTGCATTATTGCTGCCGCTTTTTGATTTTGGGTGGGACTGGTTTGTCGGTGATCTGGAAAATTTCGACACATACCGTCATGCCCTGATACTCTCTTTCAAAAATGCCGCGATTATGGGGCTGGCATTTTTCATACTCGGACAACTCGTCAAGTTTGCTATAAAAAAAGATGCCCTCGGTGAAGCCGATATTATCATCGCTGCGACAATGGGGGCGCTACTTGGGTTCCCGCTGGTATTGATAGCTATATATATCGCTGCACTGCTTGCGATAGTGCCAGCGCTTTTTGCACGAAAGCATATGGTTCCATTTGTGCCTTTTTTGGCGCTTGCAACATGGATTGTATATATCTTCGCTCCTACATTCAGACACTGGTGGTCCATGCTCTATGCCTAAAACCTCCGCATATCTGCTCAAAAGCTTCAGCGCCATGTTTTTTTCGATATTTTTGCCGATTATCGTCATAGGATCGCTGATACTGTTTGTGCGCATCGCAAAGATGACCGAAGTTGTACAGATGAGTGCATCCGAAATGTTGCTGATGTATGGATACGCCCTGCCCACCATTGTCTTTTACACTCTGCCTGTTATCTTTTTTGCCGCACTTGTGCTCACCCTGATCAAGCTATCCAACGAATTCGAAAATATCGTCTTTTTCTCATTCGGTATCTCGCCACGCAAACTGGTGGCCTTTTTCTATCCCCTGGTATCGCTACTTACGGCACTTTTGCTTCTGCTCTCTTTGGCGCTGATGCCACTCACCAAACAGCTGACCAAATCGTTCATCAGCTATAAAAGCATGCATGCGGTCCTAAACATAGAAGCGAGCGAGTTCGGTCAGAAATTTGGTGACTGGTTTGTATTTCTGGAATCCAAAGAGGCGGACAAGCTTCGAAATATCGTTCTTTACAACGCCACCGATCCAGAAAAAGAGCAGCTTCTTATCGCCAAAGAAGGCGGCTTTATAAACGAAGGAGGAGTTTTGGGGCTGATGCTAAAGAATGGCCAAGCGTTTCAGGTAGGCGACGACAGAGTGGATGAGATAGATTACGGTATTATGAAAATATACGATACACACGAGTATAACCCTTTTACATACGAAAATCTCAAGGCCTATTGGCTCAAAGCCAAAACCGACAGAAAACGTTTGAAAGATTTAGCCATTTTCGTTGCAATCAGTCTCTTTCCGCTTGCTACACTATATATCGCTTTCGCTTTTGGAATCATCCACCCACGTTATCATAGAAATTGGGGCTATCTTACCATTCTGGCAGCCACCGGCATCTACTATGGTGCCATATCGGCCATAGCCAAGAGCTCCATTTTGGCTACTGGGCTGTTTGTGACTCTTTTTGTGGCAACCGGTATCGCACTCTTTCATTTTCGGGTTCAAAAAAGATTCTGACTATGCGTATCAAAGCTGTAATAGCCTACGATGGATCCCATTTTTTCGGATTTCAGTCACAAAAGACGACCCCGCACACAATTACCGGCCGCATCGAAACGGCTGCCAAAAAACTGGGGATCCACAGCCCTGTCGTTGGAAGTGGCAGGACCGACCGAAATGTGCACGCTACCGGACAGGTAATCCATTTCGACCTGCCCGAACACTGGCAGGAAGATCTCAAAAAGCTGAAAATCGTTTTCAACAGACTCTTACAGCCTTCTATTCAGATCAAAACGATAACCCCTGTCCATGATACGTTCCATGCACGCTTCGATGCGAAGCGACGTATCTACAGGTACGTTCTTAAAAGTATTCCAACTACCCCATTCGAAAATGCCTACTGTACGTATATCGGCAAATGCGATATGAAAAAACTGGAAGAGGCCCTGCATCTATTCAGAGGTACCCACGATTTTTCTCTCTTTCACAAAAAAGGGAGCGATCCTGGATCCACAGTGCGCACGATATGGCGCAGCGAAGTGCGCAATTTCAAAAACTACACCATCTTGTATCTCGAGGCGAACGGTTTTTTACGTGCACAGGTGCGTATGCTCGCAGGTGCGGCTATACGTTATGCGCAGGGCGGCTTATCGATAGAGCAGATAGAGAGGCAGCTTGCCGGGAAACAGCTCTTTACCACATACCTTGCGCCACCACAAGGTCTTTACCTTGCACGCGTAACATACTAAAGGAAAACAGATGCAGGAGAGTTACGGCGCCTATTCACTTCTACCTCCCCTTATCGCGATCGTTTTGGCCATCGTATCAAGAAATGTCATCTTTTCGCTTTTGATCGGAATTGTGAGCGGATACTACATCATGGAGCAAAATATCGCATCGGCGCTGGTTGAAAGCTTTCATGGAATAGTCTATCTTTTGCAAAAAGGATGGGTGCTCAAAACGGTGATATTCGCCATTTTCGTCGGCTCCATTATCGAACTTGTACAGCGAAGCGGTGGAGTGGAAGGGTTCGTCGAATTTTTACAAAAGAGAAAAAAACTCGTGACGAACAAGAAAGAGGCTGAACTTCTGGCTTTTTTCATAGGCTTGGCGATCTTTATCGAATCTTCGATCACATCTTTGATAGCAGGAACGGTCAGCAGACCCCTGACGGATCGATTCGGCACATCACGGGAAAAACTGGCCTATATTTGCGACTCGACGGCGGCACCCGTATGCGCAATGTTTCCGCTTAACGCATGGGGAGCTCTTCTGCTTGGACTCATCAGCGCCCAGGTCGAAGCCGGAGTGATTTCACAAGAGCCGATGATGCTCCTTGGAAGCGCTCTGCTTTTCAATTTCTATGCATTTTTTTCGATTTTGCTGGTACTTTTTACGATCCTGGCAGGAATCGATTTTCCATCATACACCAAAATACAAACCCCTCGAATCAAAATTGCAGGCCGCAAAGGAGATATTTTCGCTCTGCTGGTGCCTGTATTGTCGCTTCTGTTGCTGGTTCTTGTTTTTTTGTTCGTGACGGGTCGTGGAAATCCCCTCGAAGGTGATGGCTCCACTGCAGTCTTTGCGGCTGTGGCGGGCTCTGTTTTTATCTCATCCATCTACTATCTTCTTAGAAAGAGTATGCCGCCCAAAGATATCCTGCCTGCAATTTTTCATGGCGCAAAAACGATGTTTCCGATCGCAGCCATCATCATATTCGCCTTCGCCATAGGAGATGTGACCGTAAAGATGGGCACAGGAGCATATATGGCACATTTTGCCCACCTCATCGGGCATCCGATGTTTCTGCCGGCAGGCATATTCTTGCTCTCTGCGATAATCTCTTTTTCTACCGGTACCAGCTGGGGAACGTTTTCGATCATGATGCCCATAGCCGTCACCATCTGCACCAATATGCCGCCAACGGAAAGCGATGCCCTGCTTCCGCTGGTGGTGGCCGCAGTTATCTCGGGAGGGATTTTCGGCGATCACGCCTCCCCTATTTCGGATACCACGATCATTGCCGCGATGGCCGCGGGATGTGATCTTATCGCTCACGTGAAGACCCAACTACCTTGGGCACTGCTGGCCGCTCTCTTGTCGCTATTGGCTTTTGTCGCCGCCGCCTATTTCAAACTTCGAGGTGTCTGACGAACCACTCTCTTGCAAGCTCCGCTACGATCTCCAGGGCACCGGGTTCTTCGAAAAGATGGGTTGCGCCCGGCACAATCTTCATCTCTTTTTCGCATTTAAGCATTGCAAAAGCCGCTTCGTTGAGCTCGATTACCAGATCATCGTTCCCTCCGACGATCAGCAATGTAGGCGCACTCACCATCTCAAGCACATCGGCTGCCAGATCCGGTCTTCCTCCCCGCGATACGATAGCACCTATCTTGACGGATGTCAGGACCGATGCCTTCAAAGCGGCGGCAGATCCGGTGCTGGCGCCAAAATAACCTATTTCCATTCCAGACAAATCCGGATGATTCAAGGCCCAGTCTGTCGCCAAAAGCAGCCTGGATGCCAAGAGGTCGATATCGAAGACATTTTGCCTATCAATAGCTTCGTCCTCCATCAAAAGATCGAAAAGCAAAGTCGCGATACCAGCTTCATGCAAAACGCCGGCAACATAGTTGTTTCTGCGACTCAGACGACTGCTGCCGCTGCCATGGGCGAATACAACGAGTGATTTTGCTCCTTTGGGAATAGCCAGAAGCCCCGGCAAAATCACATTGTCCCCCACTATGGCCACATTGGCCTGCTGCGCCATGAATTGATCTACAGTCATAATCTAATCTTCCATGAACGCGGCGCTCATGTAGCCTACCACCTGAGAGGTATCTCCGCTGGCATCTGCACTGGTGCGATAATCGAGCAGCATCGGCTCAAGCCCCAGGTTACGGGCAGCGATAAGCATCGCCTCTACCCCTATTTTTCCGCACGCTTCACAACCTCGATGCAGTTCGGCCGGATCGAGCCTGCTTACCGCATCGAGACATATGCTGTCAAGCCGCTTCGCTTTTTCGATATCGTAATAATGACTCAAATCGGTGCTGATCACCACACCCGTGGCAGGATCTGCAAGCAGCCATTCGATAACAGGAGCCAAGCGGATGGGAGATTCGTCACCATAGACCATCTCCACGACCCTCGCATCGGGAAGATATTTTTTGATGAAAGGCATCTGCACCTCCGTACTGTGCTCATGGTGCGCATCCGGTATGAAGCTCATCCCGAATTTCTGGATAATCTCGTCGGCCAATACACGATCGACCGGCAGATCTCCAAGCGGTGTTTCGTATAAGTCATATTGACCCACACTCGTACCAGATACATAGACTCTGTGGCTTGGACCGATCACCACCACACGCTTCACTCTGCTGTTACCGAGCAATCTATGGGCTATATTGGCCGTAAAGCCACTATACACATAACCCGCATGCGGCACTATCACCGCTCTTGTCTTCATCTGAAGCAGTTTTGGGTCTTTGATGTTCTCCTCGAGCACTTTGTTGAAATGTGCGAACATCGCCTCTATCTCTTCCGCACTTGCAGGATAGAACTGTCCCGCAACAGCCGTTTCTCTTATTTTCATATCTCTTTCTCCTTATTTCCAGATACCTTCGATAGCGCGGTTGCATTTTGGGCAGTGGCCATCGACCAGCTTGTTGACCGTCACATTGTAGCCCGTCCGATCAATCAGCAGCTCTCCGCAATCGGGACAATAAGTATCTCCATGCACAGGCACATTGCCAAGATATACATAATAAAGCCCCGCTTTTTTAGCGATGGCATCTGCACGCTTTAGAGTGTCCATCCCTGTCCACTGATGATCTGTCATCTTGTAGTCGGGGTGAAAAGCGCTCAGATGCCATGGCACATGACGGCCCAAATCGTTGGCGATAAATTCGGCCATCTCGTTCAGATCTTTATCGCTGTCGTTTTCACCCTCTATCAGCAGCGTAGTCACTTCCACCCAGATACCTTCGTCCACCATCATTCGAAGTGTATCTTTTACAGCTTCCAGGCCTCCTTTGAGTACCTTTTTGTAGTACCCTTCATCCCAACTTTTGAGATCCACGTTGGCCGCATCGAGCCAGCCCGGCATATCCTTGATGATCTCCGGAGTTTCAAAACCGTTGGTGACGAAGATGTTTTTCACTCCTCTCTCTTTTGCGATCACGCCGATATCTTTCGCATAAGGGTAGAATATTGTCGGTTCGTTGTACGTATAGGCAATCGATTCTGCCCCATGCTCGATAGCCAGATCGACCATCTTTTCGCTGGAAACATATATCTCTTCATTCACCTTTGTCTCCTGTGAAATCTGCCAATTCTGGCAAAACGGACATTTGAAGTTACACCCCACCGTTCCAAAAGAGAGGGCTGTAGATCCGGGAAGCATATGATAAATAGGTTTCTTTTCGACAGGATCCACGTTCAATGCGCTCGGGTGCCCATACACCAAAGTTTCCAACTGACCATTCACATTTTTGTTCACCCCGCATATACCGACCTGCCCCTCTTTCAATTTACAATAATGCCTGCAAAGAAGACAGGTGATTCTGCTCTTTTCGGGTTCCGTTTTATAATATTCCATATTTAGCCTCCTTGCTGAGAAACCTTTATATTAAAGGCCTCAATCTGAAACTATTCTATCTTTTTAATATATTTTTGTCAAGGAATCTTTAAGGTTTTAACTCAGCCTGATACAATTTCGATTTTTCCATATATCGCACGCCCGAAATAAGGAGAAGATTCCGACTCTATGCAACTTTTGGCCGCAGGATCGAAAATCACTATTTTGGCATCGTAGCCTATCTCTATTTTGCCGATACGATCTTTGAAGCCTGCAGCCGCCGCCGGCTTCGTTGCGACGAGATCTATCAGTTTTTCCATTGAAACGATGCCGCTTTCCACCAAATAGGTGTAGCAAAGAGGCAGAAAATTCTCCATTCCGTCGATACCGTACGCAGCCTCGGCAAATACGGCATCCTTGGCGCTTCTGGAGACTGGCGTATGCAAGGAAGTGAGCATAGAGACCCCGCCGCGAGCCAGAGATTCTTGCATCAAATCCCTCAAGAGAGTGTCCCTAAGAGGCGGCCAGATCTTTCCTGCGGTGTTATAATTGTCGCATGCATCGTCCGTAAGCAGAAGGTGATGCAAGGAGACCTGCGAATGCAGCCATGGATTTTGCTGACAGATGCGAAGAGTTTGCGGTGTGGATGCGCCGAGTACGACTACATTGACGCCATAGAAATCTGCAAGCTCCCCTATGCGCGCCACCTGCGACGACTCGGCCACGGCAGGCACTCCGCTCAACCCAAGGCGCGCCGACACCTTCCCCTCGTGCATTACGCCATCGCCATGCAAAGCGGTATCGTCGGCATGACAAAAAAGCCTGACATCGTGCATCAGAGCATACTCCATCATTCGCCGAACCATGTTGCCATCGGTATCGCTCGAAAATTCGATTCCCATAGCGCCATCTTTCAAAAGAATGGATATATCGCTCAATCTGCCATCTTCACGAATCCCTGCAACCAAAGAGCAGATATCGGCACCATCGCATATGGAAAATTGTGATTTGGCAAATTCGAGCGCGACTTCGCTATCGATCCGAGGCTCACAAAGTGCAGAAAGCGCCACTTTCGCAAAGCCGTTACGCTGCGCTTTTTTCGAAAGATCTTTCAGGGTGCCTGCACGAATCTTTCCATCCAGAACCCTGCTGCCGATATCCACCAATGCCGGCATCACATAGCGCCCTTTCGCATCCACCACTCTTTCACCAGACAGATTGGGAGCGATTTTGGCAATCTTTCCATTTTCGATCAGCACATCCACATTCTGTATGCCGTTTTCGGTAACCACCATGCCATTTTTGATGACCATGAAACTCCTTCGATAACTGATAGATAACTGGCTCAAACCTTTTTTCGAAAAGCTTCGAGCTCCTTTTTTATGCGCTGTAAAAATGCATCGGCCTTGGCCGCGCCAACGATCGGACGCGACACTCTCTTTCTCTTTCCAGAGATATAAACGATATAGAAAGTGGGTGTGCCGTATGGCTTTAAATAGTCAGGGAGTGGATCGTTTTTCAGATCCAGCTCTACGGGAATGAAATTTTCATTCAAAAATTCCGACACTTTTTTCTGTGTAAATACTTGACTTTTCATAAAATAGCAGTAGTTGCACCCCTCACTGCTTATCATCACGAAGACCGGTTTCCCACTCTCTTTCGACTCCAAAAGAGCATCCTGATAATCGATCGCCCAATCCACATCCGCAAAAAGGGTTGCGGCAGCCACCAGAATCGTCAAAACGATCTTTTTCATTGTCGTCCTTTTTTCACGATCGACACAAACTCCTCGGCGGATTTGTATCCGGATATTCTCTTGGAGGCTATTTCGCGTCCATTCTCGAAGAAAATAATCGCAGGCGGCCCGAATATTCCAAAATGCTCCATCATCTCTTTATCTTTTTGCCCATTTTCGGTGACATCCACCTGCAGCAATCTATATCCCTTGAGCGCTTCGATCACTTTGGGATCTTTGAATGTGCTCTCTTCAAGCTCCTTGCAGCTGACACACCAGTCGGCTCTGAAATCCACCATGACAGGCTTTTCGCTTCGCTCGATCGTTTTCAACAGATCTTCAAGCGAAGAGACCCTCTCGAAGTGCAAAGACGCGGTATCGGGAGCGATATTCAACCTCTGTTCTTTCAAAACCTTCAAAGGATCCAGGGGATTGGACGCACCGGTAAAAGCACCGAAAAGAAGCATCAGGCCGTATGCCGCCATAACTATGCCCAGCCCTTTCCAGAAGGCGTCCCAGCTCCTCTTTTCCTCAAGCGGCTCGAAAGCCCCCATATAGACGGCGCCGATGATGAAAAGCAGAGCCCAAAGCCCCAGCGTTACACTTCCCGGAATAATGCGCGAAAGCATCCAGATCGCCACACCCAGCATGACTACGCCGAAAATATTGCTGACGATCGTCATCCACCCTCCGGGTTTTGGCATAAATTTTCCGGCACCGACTCCTATGAGAAGCAATGGAACTCCCATCCCAAGCCCCATTACAAAAAGCGCCATCCCGCCAAGAAACGCATCGCCTGTCTGTCCTATGTAGATCAGTGCCCCGGCCAGAGGCGGCGCTACGCACGGCCCCACTATAAGAGCCGAGAGAAAACCCATGATCGCCACACCGGCAAGCCCACCTTTTTTGCCCGCCTCGCTGCTCGTTCTGCTCAGCTTGCTTTGCACATAGGCCGGAAGCTGCAATTCATAAAAACCGAACATCGAAAACGCCAATGCCACGAAAAGCAGCGCGAAAGCCGAGATAGCCCATGGATTTTGCAACGCCGCTTGAAGATTGGCGCCGAACAATCCCGCCACGATTCCGGCTATCGCGTAGGTGAGCGCCATAAAAAAGACATACACCAGCGAAAGCGCAAGACCACGACGTGCCGTCATACCCTCTCCCTGTGCGACGATGATGGAGCTAAGAATCGGGATCATCGGAAATATACAAGGAGTCAACGCCAAAAGAAGGCCGAAACCAAAAAATGTAAGCATCACTATGCCAAAACTCTTGGTTTTGAGGGTGTCTGCAATGCTTTGCTCCTCGGAAATCCCTGCCGTTGCACTCTTCCTGCCGCTCTTCGTATCCGCCAAAGCGGCAGCCTTGCTCGAAACTTCCTGCGGCGATTTGAGAGAGAATTTAAATCTTTTCTCCACAGGAGGATAGCATATACCGCGATCCGAGCAACCCTGGTATCCAAGAACGAAAACAGCCTGCCCAACGGAATCGTCTTTGATATCGAAAGGGATATCGAGCTCGAAAATACCGGAATAGACCTCATCACCGAACTCATCCTTCTGTGCGGGAGGCAAAGCGTATCCGCCCAGCTCTATCTTGCCAGCTGGCTCGACTGCGAACTTGAGCGCCTTTTTGCTCAAATGGATATGATCGGCGATTTTTATCTTTACATGAAAATGTCTCTTTTCCATCGAAACCGAAGGCTTGAACGCTTCGTCCACGCTCAAAAAAGCTCCCAACAGTATCATCGGAGCCAAAAGCGGAATCAACCATTTTTTCATCGCTCATCCTTCGTCGCATAAATCTATGAAGATTATATCGATTTATTGTAAATTTATAGTAAATTCCGGCAGGTTTGAGCCTGGAAAAGCGTTATATATTTAGATATACTACGATAACAATTTTGTCAAAGAGGATATGACGCATGTTTTTCTCCGACCTTGAAATCGACCGGCTCATCGAAGAGGATCTTCCATATTCCGATCTCACGACACGAGCTCTCGGCATAGAAGAGCAAAAAGGACGCATCCGTTATATCTGCCGCGAAAAGTCTATTGCAGCCTGCACCGAAGAGGCGAAACGGATTCTTGAAAAACTGGGTGCTCGTAATATCTCGATTCTTCCTTCCGGGCAGTGTGCCGAGGCGGGGACGACCCTCCTGGAAGCCGAAGGCTGCGCAGGCGTGCTTCATCAGGCATGGAAAGTGTGTCAAAATCTCCTCGAGTATGCAGGCGGTATCGCCACCTATACCCATGAAATGGTCGAAATAGCCGGCGACATTCCTCTTTTTACCACCCGTAAATCACCACCCGGATTCAAAAAAATCGCAATGAAAGCGGTCGTAAGCGGGGGCGGTCACCCGCACCGGTTGGGTCTTTCCGAGACTTTCTTGCTTTTTGACAACCACCGCATCTTTATGGACCCCGAAAAGTTGCTTCAAAAAATCTCCAGCCTGCCAAAAGAGGCGCTGCTCGAAAAGACTCTGGCTGTAGAAACGGACTCTTTGGATGAGACTCTTTTGTTCGCCGAATACGGTGTGCGGCTTTTTCAACTCGAAAAGTTCTCCCCTTTGGATCTTCGAAACAGCGTGAAACTGCTAAAGCGACGATACCCGGATATCAGGCTTCTTGCCACCGGAGGCATCCGTCTTGAAAATGTTGCAGAGTATGCCGCCACGGGCGTGGACGGACTTATCACCACTGCACCCTACTACTTTGCCGGGCCTGCCGACATCGGTGTAGAAATGGAAAGAGCTTAAGATGCGCAACGAAGTGGAGGGTCGCCTCTGGCTGGGAAAAGAGAAGCACGCCTTTCTCGGACATGGACGGATGGAGCTTCTGCGTCTCATCGACGAAACCGGCTCCATCTCCAAAGCGGCCAAAGCAATGAAGATGAGCTACAAGGCGGCATGGGACGCGGTGGACGCGATGAACAACCTGGCCGAAAAGCCCCTGGTGGAGCGGGTCACCGGCGGAAAGGGCGGCGGCGGCACACGCCTGACCGATTATGGCCGGGAGGTGGTGGAGACCTTCCGCATCCTCGAAGAGGAGCATGAACGGTTTTTGCACAACCTCTCTCGCCGTATCAACGAAAAGGATGGACATTTGCGACTGCTCAACTCCATGTCGATGCGCATAAGCGCCAGAAACCAGCTTGCCGGAGAAGTGGTACGGATCGAGCGAGGTGCCGTCAACTCCCAGATCACCCTGCATCTTAAAGGCGGACACCCCTTGACGGCTACGATCACCAACGACTCCCTAAGCGAGCTCGACATCTCTACAGGCTCCAGTCTCTACGCACTCTTCAAAGCCAATGCTCTGCTTCTTTCGACCGATATGAGCCTGAGACTGGGAGTGGAAAACCGATTCGAGGGCATCGTGGAGCGCATCGAAAGAGGAAGTGTCAATCACGATGTCATCGTATCTTTGGATGGCGGGGCACGCCTGTGCGCACAGCTTGGCACACAGGCGCTTGAATCACTTGCACTGGAAGTCGGGATGGAGGTTGCAGCTTTTTGCAAAGCGAGCCAGATCATGATCGGTATTTATTGAAGGATATTTCATGCGATCTTTTTTTTCAACCGGTTTTTTCCTGACGGCCATCATCTCCTCTGCGGTTCAGGCATCCGGGACATCCGAACACGTCTATCACGCAAAACGGACCCTAAACTCCAACCGCACCCTTACATACAACGTGCTCCCTTCCGATGCAAAGAGCCTTGGAGAGCTTTTCGAGAAAGGCGTGTGGTACGGCCGGCTGCGTATGCACGCTCTCTTTTATGACTGGAAAGAGGAGATAGAAGGAAAAACTAAAGACAACTGGGCTACAGGAGTCGGCGGCAGCTTGACATTCAAAACCGCATATCTGCGCGGATTGGGCGCCACGATCGACGCCTACACCAGTCAAAATCCATGGCATATGGATAAAAACGATATCAGGTTTCTCAAATCCGGCAAAGATCTCCTGAGCCGGAAGGATGTCTATCTCGATGGCAATTACTGCATAAACGTCATTGCCCAATTGTACGCGGAATATCGGCTTGGAAATACGAGCCTCAAGTACGGCCGTCAGAAATTCGAAAGTCTGTTGGCGAAAAGCAACGACTCCAAAATGATTCCAAACACTTTCAAAGGCATCTCGATAACCAGCCATGATCTGCCAAAACATACACTCAAACTGGCATGGTTTACCAGGCAGAAGCTGCGCAGCCATGCAAACTTTCACGATCCGCTTACATACGCCGACTGCTCACTCTCCAATCTCACCGACAAAGAGAGGCTGATCCACATATGGAGCAACAACGACGATTCGGCGATGCACAAAGGCCTTTCGTACGACAACTACAAAAAATCGGGCAAAAAAACGCATCACGATCTCCTGATAGCCGAAATATGGAGCTCATCGACGCCCAATCTAAAAGCGATGCTCAACTATACAGCCGTACCGGGGGTGCTCTCCAGTGCGACTGTGGAGGCGCATTATAAATTCACGGCAGGTACATGGAAAATCGCGCCCGGATTGCGATACCTGCATCAGCTGGACAACGGTGGAGGGAAAGTGGGAGGCGCGGCCCTGGTTGGACTTTTAAGCCCATGGCATACCACGACATCGGGCCAGGATGGAGGCTATCGCAACCCGCACTCACTGGACGGCTGGCTGCTTGCCGCCCGTATCGACCTGCAACGGGACACGCCATACAGAGTGCGGCTTGGTTATTCGCACACTGGCGACAAGGCGGATATCGTAGCTCCCTGGAGAGGGTTTCCAACCGGCGGCTTTACCCGTGCAATGGGACAGTACAACTGGTTTGCGAATACCGATACATGGATGATACGTGGAGATTACGACCTAAACGGAGTGGGGAGCGCCGAAGATATTACGGCAATGTTCCGCTTCGTTGTGGAAGATTTCGACGAGACCAAAAAGATATACGATACCGCAAAAGCCAAATGGATCCCCCTCACCCCCTCCGATCGTAAAATTCTGGAGTTGGGTGCCATATGGAAAATATCGCAAATACCGGGACTCGAAGCGAGGATTCGGATGGGGTTTGTCGATGCCGACAAAAATCTCGATGGCTCGGATCCTTCATACAGCGAGTATCGTTTGGAGATGAACTATCTATTTTGAAAAAGAGGAGTGTCGCATGAAAAAAAAGTGGCTCGGTATCGTCATCGCATGGATGGTTTTTGGATTCACGGCGGTGCATGCCAAAGAGATCACCGTCGCCGTAGCCGCGAATGTCAGCTACGCCCTGAACGATCTCAAGGCGGCTTTTGCCAAAAAACATCCCGATATCAGGGTGCGCACGATCATGGGAAGCAGTGGCAAGCTGACCGCCCAGATACGAAACGGCGCGCCGTTTCAGATCTTCATATCGGCCGATATCTCCTATCCCAGGGCACTTTTTGAGCAAAAGATCGCCATCACGAAGCCACGAGTGTATGCAAGAGGCGTATTGGCGCTCTTCTCCCCCAAACCACGCAACTTCTCCAAAGGGCTTTTTCTGCTCGATTCTCCCGCCATCCGGCGTATCGCCGTCGCCAACCCCAACACTGCACCCTACGGCAAGGCGGCGGTCGAAGCGCTGAAAAACAGCGCTCTTTTCACGCGCATCAAACCAAAAATCATCTTCGCCGAAAGCATTTCGCAGACTGTAGCCTACGCGATGACGGCCGCGGATATCGGAATAGTCGCCAAATCCTCACTCTATAGCCCCAAGATGCAGCGCTTCAAGAAGGGTCGTCACTGGGCAGAGGTAGATCCTTCGCTCTACACCCCGATCGACCAGGGAATCGTCCTGCTCAAAAACGCCAAAAACGACGCTTCCTGTCGCGCTTTCTACAACTTTATTCTAGGCCCACAGGCGCGTGCGATCTTTCGAAGATATGGATATATGCTCCCATGAACCGCATACCCGCGCGTATTGTGAACATCCAGGTATATGAAGGTATATCGTGCGTAACTTTCGACGCTTTCGGCGAGAGTTTGACGATGATCTCCCTCGAACTTCCCCAGGGTATAAAGAGAGAAAAAGAGGTGGAGCTTGGCGTCAAATCGACCCATATAGCCCTCTGCTCACACCGGCTTCCGAATGCTGCGATATCCAACCAGATTCCCATGACGATCGAAAAAATCACGAAAGGCAACATTCTCGTTTCGCTGACGCTACTATTTGAAGATATAACCGTCGAAAGCGTCGTTCCCAAAGCCGCACTTGCAAATCTCTCTTTCGCGCCGGGCGATACCGCCATCGCTCTCTTTCAGGCAAGCGAACTCTCAATTTTGAAGGTGCTTTGATGAATACGATCAACTGGACCCCTTTCATTCTTTCATTCAAACTTGCGGCCGTGACGACGGTAATCTTGTTTTTCATAGCCCTCCCCACCGCTTGGTGGCTCAGCCGCACGCGCACGCGACTAAAGCCCGCCGCCGAGGCGATCACATCGCTTCCGATCGTTCTGCCGCCGTCGGTGCTAGGCTTCTATATACTCTGGGGGCTATCTATAAACTCTCCGATCGGCTCCTTTTTCAACGATCTTTTCGGAGTGCAGCTTGTATTCAACTTCACCGGGCTCGTTATCGCCAGCTGCCTCTACTCCTTTCCTTTCATGGTGCAGCCGCTGCAAAGCGGTTTCGAAAGCCTCAATGAAAATATGATAGAAGCGGCCTACATCGCCGGCAAAAGCCCTGTCCAGACTCTCTTCAAAGTAGCGCTTCCAAACATCAAACCATCCCTGATGACCGCGCTCATCGTCACGTTCGCCCACACTGTCGGAGAGTTCGGCGTGGTATTGATGGTGGGCGGATCGATCCCCGGCGAAACGAAAGTCGCTTCCGTCGCGATCTACGAGCTGGTCGAGACGATGGATTACTCCACAGCCCATATCTACAGTGCCGTCATGGTGGCAATCAGTTTCATCGTATTGCTTGGCGTCTATATTTTCAACCGCTACCAAAAACGAAAATTCGGAGCCTTTCGATGATAGCTATCGATATTCGAAAGCCCCTAGCAGGAAGCATGGGAGAGATGACTCTGCAAGTTAGCATCGAGATAGAAGAGCACGCTTTTGTAGCTATCGCAGGAGAGAGCGGAAGCGGAAAAACGACACTGCTCCGCACCGTAGCGGGCCTCGAAAAGGCGGATGGAAAGATCACTGTCGGCGATGAAATATGGCTGGATGCAAAATCCTCCCTGCCTCCGCAAAAACGTAAAATCGGCTTCGTTTTTCAAGATTACGCCCTTTTTGAAAATATGACGATCCTCCAGAATCTTCTGTTCGTGGAAAACGATAAAACGCTGGCTACTCACCTGCTGAATCTCACATCGCTAGAAGAGCTGGCCCACAGGCACCCCGCCACACTCAGCGGCGGCCAGAAGCAGCGGGCGGCTCTTTGCCGTGCCTTGATGAAGCGACCCAAACTACTGCTCATGGACGAGCCTCTCTCCGCACTCGATCCGGCGATGCGCACCAGGTTGCAGTTCGATATCCTGCGCCTGCACAAAGAGTTTGGCACCACCAGCCTGATGGTCAGCCACGACCCAAGCGAGATCTATCGCCTCGCAGACCGTGTCGTGGTGCTCGATCATGGGAAAATCATCCAAGACGGCACACCCGCCGAAGTGCTTCTCAAAACTGCCGGAAGCCAGAAATTCTCTTTCAAAGGTGAACTGCTCGACATCCTGAAGCGCGATGTCATCCATATCGCCGTTGTCGCCATCGGCCAGCAGATCGTCGAAGTGGTGCTCGATGAGGCGGAAGCCAATACCCTATCCATTGGAGATATCGTCACCGTCAGCACCAAAGCCTTCGCCCCGACGATATCTAAAGCATAAAACTCAAAGCCATCTTAAAAGTATCCATAAGCTTTTCAATATCTTCGTCATCGAAATAGATGCCGACTTTTTAGTTGGCATACTCTATAATTTACAAGCGCATCTTCCAAGAAGTTTCATTTTTCATAAATTTTCTGTGCTTTTTATTGGCTACTGATAATTATTATCATTTTATTTTGTATTAAGCCATTTTCTGCCAAGATTCCGGCATTGATTTGATATCAATTATCATATTTATAAAAAAGGGATGACATGCAACGCATTATTATTTCAGTCTCGGTGGCGGCACTGATAACGGGTCAACTGATAGCGGAGGAGCTTCAATCACCAAGGAAAACTATCGGGCAGGTCAAGCCTTTGAAGCACACCGAAGCACAGATTCGTACAGGATATATAAATTGGGACGCGGAAGGTAAAAACAGCTCTTCTGATACTCATGCCTTCGCCGTAGGTGGCCATGTGCACCTGGATTCCAAACGCTGGAACGGCATCATGGCGGGAGTCGAAGGGTACTTCGTCGAGGATATGGGGCTTCAAGACGACGATCCAAACAAGGTCAATGGAGACTTTTTCGATGCAAACAAAGAGGGTTTCGCCACGCTCAGCCAAGCATTTATCGACGGCAAATGGGGCAATACCGAAGTAAAAATCGGGCGCCAAAGAGTAGATACTCCTCATGCAGACAGCGACGATATCCGTATGATGCCAAACTACTTCATGGCGTACCTGCTGACAAACACCGACATCGGGGGATTGACTCTAACCCTTGGTAAAATCGACCAGATGGCCGGATGGGAAAACGGAATAGATGCCAGAAAATTCATCTCGGTCGAAAAGGTGCTTGGTGCAGCCAAAAGCACGAACGGCATCTATCTAGCGAGCGCGGTTTATGAAGGTATCGAAAATCTATCTTTGCAGGCATGGTACTATGATATCGACGATATCGCGGATGTAGTATATCTGGAAGCGGGCTACGAAATTCCGACCGATTTCGCGACCCTCTCCTTCGCTTTACAGTACGACACGGCAAGCGACCGGGGCGACAAACTAACTGGCGACATCGACAGCTCCACATGGGGCGTGAGCGCAGAAGCAGGATTTGAAAACGGCCTGGCATTGACAGCTGCCTACAACAGCGACAATGGCGATACCGGCGCGTTTGGAAGCCTTGGCGGCGGACCGTTTTTTACCTCTTTGGAGGATCAGACCATCGATGCTATCGGTCAAAAAGGCGACGCATGGATCGTGGGGGCAGGATACGACTTTGGTCAGATCGGAGTCGAAGGATTGAGTGCGGGCGTGGTATATGGGTCTTTTAAAGCGGATAATAGCTACAATTATGAAACCGCGGAGACCGATTTAAGCCTGGAGTACGCCATCGGCGAAACGTTCAATGCGACTTTGGCCTACGCTATCGTTGACGATAAAACCACAGCCGACTCCGACTATGATCAGTTGCGGATAATTTTAAATTATAATTTTAAGGCACTATTATGAAACTTAGCGAATTGCCTATCGGGCAGAAAGCGAAGATAAAAAAGATAACCACTTCCGACGAAGGTATAAAAAATAGACTTCACTCGCTGGGATTGGCAAAGGGAGAAACGGTGCAGATGCTAAAATTTACGCTGGCCAAAGGCACTTATGAGATAAGCGCCGCAGATAGCCGCGTGGCACTGAGAAAAGAGGAAGCGGAAAGCATAGAGGTGGAGGAGATATGAAAACGATCAAAATAGCTCTCGTAGGGCAGCCGAATGTAGGCAAAAGCCAGCTCATAAACGCAATCAGCGGCGCACATCTTCATGTGGGCAACTTTTCGGGCGTCACGGTCGAATATAAAAAAGTCGAATTCGATAGAGGAGACTATCATATCGAAATGATCGATCTTCCCGGTCTCTATTCACTAGACGCATACACACCCGAAGAAGAGGTCACGAAAAAGTATCTAATGAATGAGGATTACGATCTCATCATCAATGTAGTGGACGCCAATACGATCGCCCGAAACCTCAATCTGACACTACAGCTTTGCACACTTGAAAAGAAGATGGTCGTAGCTTTCAATATGTACGACGAAATAAAAAAGATGGGCGGCGATATCGACACCGACCGTTTTTTCGACATTACGGGTATCAAGGCGGTAAACACTTCCGCCAAAGAGAAAACGGGGGTGGAAAAGCTTTTCGACATCTCTATCCAGGCGTACAACGACAGTACATACAAATGCAAACTCTCTTACGATGAGCGTATCGAAGAGGAGGCGAGAAAAATTGCAAAAATTCTCGAAAAAGAGAAATTTAAGCTTCCCGCGCGATTTATCGCGATAAGACTTCTACAAGAAGACCCGGATATCTACCAGATGGTGCACGATCGCCCAATATTTTTAGAGGTACACGAGCCGCTTCAAAAAGCGATAGAACGTCTTAAAATCGAATTCGACGAAGAGGACATAAAGGATGTGTTTGCCGACGAGCGTGTCGCATTGGCCAAGGGAATCGTCCACCAGATCCTCAAAGCGCCAAAAAAAGAGACATTGACGGATAAAATCGACAATATTTTGATTCACCCGATACTCGGGCTTCCTATATTTCTTTTTTTCATGTATGCAATATTTTGGCTCACTTTCGAAGTGGGGTCCATTCCGATGGACTATATCGATACTGTTTTTGGAAATATCTCCGAAGCTTCGGCCCGAATGTTGCCCGAAGGATTTGTAAACAGTGCGATAAGCGAAGGTATTATCCCGGCCGTGGGCGCTGTGGTGATGTTTCTTCCGAATATTTTGATTCTCTTTTTCGGTATAAATATTTTGGAGCAGACAGGATATATGGCCAGAGCGGCCTATGTAATGGATGGTGTTTTGAAGCATTTCGGACTTCAAGGCAAATCCTTCATCCCGCTTGTAAGCGGTTTTGGGTGTACAGTGCCTGCATATATGGCGGCAAGAACGCTCAAAAACCCCAAAGACAGACTGATAACGATGCTGGTACTTGGATTTATGAGTTGTGGCGCCAGGCTTCCTGTCTATGTACTGCTGGTAGGTGCGTTTTTCGCTCCGGCTATACAGTCGGATGTGATGTTCGGCATCTATATAGGAGGAGCGATACTTGGGCTTATCACCGCGAAAGTGTTGCGCCTTACACTCTTCAAAGGAGAGCCTGAGCCTTTTGTCATGGAGATGCCAAAGTATCGCTTTCCTTCTCTGAAGGCGCTGGGACTCGATCTATGGATCAAGACGAAGATGTATCTGAAAAAGGCGGGAACATTCATCGCTACCGCCGCTTTTATCATCTGGTTTCTAAGCAGCTATCCTGTCAATTCAGCACAAATAGAGCAGTTTGACAAAAAGATCGAAATGGCTCAAAGCGACAATGAAAAGAGCAGGCTCGAAATCGAAAAAAATTCATGGATTCTCGAACACAGCTACCTGGCCGACATGGGTAAAGCGATCGAACCCGTCCTTCGACCTATCGGTTTCGACTGGAAAATGAGCGTGGCGGCAATCTCTGGCCTGGCAGCGAAAGAGGTAGTCGTCTCCACATTGGCTGTACTCTACCACACAAGCGACGAAGACAAGAATCTGACCGATGTGATCAAGAAAAACATACCTTTCGCCGCTGCCATTTCCATGATCATTCTGATAATGATCTACTCGCCATGCCTGGCGGCGATGAGCACCTTCTATGCCGAAATCCCACAATGGGCATGGCGCGCATTCTATACGATCTATCCCAATGTTCTGGCATGGATTCTTGCATTTATCAGTTACAACATTCTCACCTGAACACCATTGCCACTTTGTGACTTGACTGCAAAGTGGCGTTTATAGAATTTTATAAACGCTTCCATGGAGCGCTCTGCTTCCCTTAAAGAAATTTCGAGAGTATGGCACTCCATCGTTTCAACTTCTCTTCGTAAGAAAGTGCGGCATATGCTGGTGATGGGGAGGGGAGTAGAAAAGTCGGAAGATCGATGCTCTTTCCGAAATGGCGCATAAATAAAGATTGGGCTTTTTTTCCGGTAAATCCAATCGCCTCGATATTTGGATACTCTTCAAGAAGGGCTAAAATATCGTTCGTCTCGCACGCTTTGAGATTGCTGTCTGCGGAGTTTTTACGCTCGCAGGAGGCTATTACATCCCAAAGCGCTATACCGGTACTTTTCAAAAGCCATCTTTTTGTCTGTCTGGTTGTAGCAGGCTTTTGAAAAATATCGCCAAGCAGTCTCCAGAATTGGTTTCTTGGATGTGCATAGTAAAATGCGTTTTCGAACGATTTAAGACTTGGAAAACTTCCGAGTATAAGAATTTTGGAATCTGTGTAGATAATTGGAGGAAAGGGGTGCACGGCGGAAAAGCCCGCCGTGCTCGATGAAGTATCGGTTTTACTCGACTTCGGCATCGATAACGTCTTCGTCGTCTCCACCTTTTTTGGCACCGCCTTCAGCGCCACCGGCAGCTTGTTCGCCGCCTTGTTCTTTTTTGTACATCGCTTCAGCGAGCTTGTGGCTCACTTCGGTCAACGCTTTTACTTTCTCTTCGATCTCTTCTTTGGTCGCATCCTCTTTTTTGAGCACCTCTTTGAGAGCGTCGATTGCGGCCTGAACTTTCTCTTTTTCACCCGCTTCCAGAGTATCACCCGCTTCCGAGAGGCTCTTTTCAGTCTGATAGACCAGTGCATCCGCCTGGTTTTTGACTTCGATCAACTCTTTGCGTTTACGGTCCTCTTCTTTGTGGGCTTCCGCATCTCTAACCATCTTTTCGATCTCTTCTTCACTAAGTCCGCTGGACCCAGTGATTTTGATCTCCTGGGACTTGCCTGTCGCTTTGTCTTTGGCACTTACAGTCAAGATTCCGTTGGCATCGATATCGAACGTTACCTCGATTTGAGGCACACCACGCGGTGCCGGTGGAATACCTGTAAGTTCGAACTGTCCCAAAGATTTGTTGTCTTTGGCCATTTCGCGCTCACCCTGTACGACATGGATCGTTACCGCGGGCTGATTGTCTTCGGCCGTCGAGAAGATCTGAGACTTCTTGACAGGAATCGTCGTACCCTTCTCGATAATCTTGGTGGTAACGCCGCCAAGTGTTTCGATACCGAGGCTCAAAGGCGTGACATCGAGCAACAATACGTCTTTGACGTCGCCTTTCAGGATACCGCCCTGGATAGCCGCACCGATAGCGACCACTTCGTCAGGGTTTACAGACTTGTTCAGCTCTTTGCCGAAGAAGTTCTTGACCTTTTCTTGTACAAGTGGAATACGAGTCGATCCTCCGACCATGACGATCTCTTTGATATCCTCTTTTCCAAGGCCGGAATCTTTCAATACCTCTTGGATTTTGGTGATCGTTTCATCCACCAGATCCACAATGAGGCTCTCGAATTTGGCACGCGTAATCTTCATCACAAGGTGTTTCGGACCGCTTGCATCAGCCGTGATGAACGGCAGGTTGATTTCGGTCTCTTGTGCCGCGGAGAGCTCTTTTTTCGCGTTTTCAGCTGCCTCTTTCAGGCGCTGAAGTGCCATGACATCGGCTTTAAGGTCGATACCGTTCTCTTTTTTGAACTCTTCTGCAATATAGTCGATAAGGCGGTTGTCGAAGTCGTCACCACCCAAGAATGCATTACCTCCGGTAGCCAAAACTTCCACTACGTTATCGCCAGTTTCCAGAATCGTTACGTCGAACGTTCCTCCACCCAGGTCGTAAACGCAGATCTTCTCCGCCTCTTTTTTATCAAGGCCATACGCAAGAGCTGCGGCGGTCGGTTCGTTTATTATGCGAAGAACATTGAGCCCCGCAATCGTACCGGCCTCTTTCGTCGCCTTTCGCTGAGCGTCGTTGAAGTACGCCGGCACGGTAATGACCGCTTCGGTCACCTCGTCACCCAGATAAGCCTCGGCATCTTCTTTAAGTTTCATCAGAATTTTTGCCGAAATCTCCTGAGGAGTATAGATTTTGCCATCCACTTCGACGGCGCAAGCGCCATTCTTGTCGACGACATGGTACGGCAGTCGTTTTTTTGCTTCCGCCGCTTTCTCTTCGTTGCACATCAAACCCATGATACGCTTGACGCTGTAGATAGTTCTTTCAGGGTTCGTTACCATCTGGCGCTTTGCAGGATCACCGACAAGCACTTCGCCTTTTTCAGTAAAAGCGACAACGGAAGGTGTCGTGTTCTTACCCTCTTTGTTGGCGATAATCTTACCTTTTCCACCCTCGAAAACGGCCATTGCCGAGTTGGTCGTTCCCAGGTCTATTCCTAATACTTTTCCCATATTTTTCTCCTTAACTAATTTAATTTGAGTGTATTATACTCAACTTTTTCTGACACTTCTGCAACCTAGGTTGCAAAAACCATCCTATTTCGCCACACTTACCATTGCAGGGCGAAGCAAACGGTCTTTGAAAGTGTATCCTTTTTGCAGAACCTGAACGATCTCGCCTTTTTTGTGCTGGTCGCTCTCCACCTGCATCACGGCATCGTGGAAGTTGGGATCGAAACCCTCATCTATATCCACCACTTTGATTTTATGCTTTTCAAAAGTTTTGATGAATTGATCGAGTGTCAACTTTACGCCTTCACGCAACTTTGCCAAATGTTCGTCGCCCCCCTCCTCTTCTGTCGGTATGGAAGCGAGCGCGAGCTCCAGCGAATCCATTACAGGAAGCAGATCGCGCGCAAACTGCTCTTGGGCGTAGGCGACACTTTTCTCTTTATCGCGTTCCATCCTCTTTCTGATATTTTCAAACTCCGCATGCATCCGCAGATATTTATCTTCACATGCCTGAAGCTCCTCTTTACATTTTTGCAACTCGTTTTCCTCTTCGGAAGCGTTCATCTCTTCACCTTCTTGTTTCTCTTCGCTCTCGGTCACTTCGATATTTTTCTTTTCACTCTCTTCGTTCGAGTGCCGCTTTTTTCTCTTTTCAGCCATATTTATACCTCCTTGAATATCTTGGTAAAATCATGATCTATCGCGCCGATGCAGAGCACTTTCGCCGGCTTTTCATCGACGACTGTTTCTGTCTGCAATGCCATATATCCTTTTGGCAACATCGGCTCGAAATGCAATCCTCGCCCCAAATCTTCGATTATATCGCCATCCAGGAATTGACGTACATACCTCTTTCCCCATCCACTATGGGCTCCTGCGACACGGATGATCGATTCGGGATTGATCGCATTGATCTCTTCATCGTTTTTCGCTCTCATTTTATGATAGAGCGACATCATTCCGACATCTCTTGCGATCTGTTTGATCTCTTCGAGCGTATATCCGATCAAATCGCTTAAAAACGATTCCGTCTGGCTCTGATACCGAACCACATATTCGTCCGCATCGAAAACGAGAATCAAATATTTCGATCCGGCCCTTTCGATACCCTGAAGGCGATTCACCCGGATAGGCTTGACGAGCATGAAAAAATCCTCTTTTTCGCTGATACGCACCAATTCATCCATCATGTGACATATCAGCTCCAAATCGCGCAAATGTTTTCTCCAGTAAAGACGCATAGTGCTTTCGGTAGGAATGCGACCACTGCTTTTATGAAGCTGTATCAGCTCTCCTCGCTGGGACATTTTGTTAAAATAATAACGTATCGTCGCCGGTGCGATCTGGAACGGCAGCTTCTCTTTGAGCACAGCCGACCCGATCGGCTCACGAGTTTGCAAAAACGTCTTGACAACGGCTTCCAGGATCTCTTCGTATTTTGTTTTCATTTTATCAATCTTAGCACTTATTTTCTTAAATGCCAAGAGGATTATACTACATTGAGTGCTTCAGTGTCAAGTATATTGAGAAGTGAGAAGTGAGAAGCATTGGATGATGGATGATGGATGATGGATGATGGATGATGGATGATGGATGATGGATGATGGATGATGGATGATGGATGATGGATGATGGATGATGGATGATTAGGGTGTGCTGTTTTGAAGAAATTGTCAAGAAAAAAAGAGGAAACCGGCCAAATAGGCCGGCGGGTGAAAAAAATTACTTGTCTCGGATACCCAATTCACCAATGAGATTGGTATAACTTTCGTAGTTTTTACGCTTGAGATAGCGAAGCAGTCTTTTGCGCTGCCCAACGAGCTTGAGAAGTCCCAGTCTGGAAGAGTGGTCTTTTTTGTTCTCTTTGAGGTGATCCGTCAGATATTTGATACGTTCTGTCAAAAGTGCGACCTGTACTTCCGGAGAACCTGTATCGCCCTCACCGCGTCCGAATTGTTTGATGATTTCAAGCTTTTTAGCCGAATCCAAAGCCATTGCTGACCTCCTGATTGGTTGATTTCTTCCAAGATTGACCTTGAGAAGTGCGCAATTATACACAAAAAAGCAAAGATTTACATTAATTAGATTAAAATATATTTACAATCAGAACAGGGGGAATTATGTTGTTTACACGCGCAAGCGAATATGCACTACTCTCAATTGCGCTTATAGGCGAAAGCGGTGAGCCAAAAGATGTGGATACACTCTCAAAACAGCTGAATATATCAAAAAGCTTTCTGGCTAAAATCCTGCAAGGACTCGCCAGAAAAGGGATTCTTGTATCGTACAAGGGGGCAAAAGGAGGATTTGCACTCAGCAGGCCTTACGATCAGATCTCCATTCTGGAAGTGATCAAAGCGGCGGAGGGCAAGCCACCTTCCGTTTTCGAGTGTTCACCATCAAAATCCTCCTGCCCGAACGATCAGGCAGGATCTTGTGTCATCTGGCCGTTTCTGAATCGTCTCCAGGGGGAGATAGATGGATTTTTAAAAAAACTCACGCTCAGGGATATTTTGATGCCGGAACGTGAAAACTGCCATTCCCAAATGAAGAGCCAAACCATAGAGCAAGAACAAAAATAGACAATGCCAAATGGGCCGAAAGAGGCAAGAAGAGGTGACCACTCCCTTCCCGGCCATAGGCTTTTCTCCAGCCTGCATAAATAAAAAATAGAAAGTATCGAGATTGGCTAAAGCGACACGATCAACACTTCTCAAACGTGCTATTCCGCTTTTGGAAACCATTACGAATGCAAAAGATCTTACGATCGTCGCGTTTATCGTCGCCATCATGGCGATCATTATCGTTCCGCTCCCAAGCCCTGTACTCGACTTTTTTCTCACAGTCTCCATCGCGCTCTCCGTGCTGATGATTCTGATCTCGGTTTTCATCGAAAAACCGACCGACTTCACCACGTTTCCTACGATGATCCTGTTGGTCACCCTTTTTCGCCTCTCACTGAATATAGCCACGACGAGGATGATTTTAAGCAAAGGGCACGAGGGACCGGAAGCCGTCAGCGATATCATCACCAGTTTCGGCGATTTCGTCGTAGGGGGTAACTATGTCATCGGAATCGTAGTCTTTTCGATCATCGTCATCATCAACTTCATAGTGGTCACCAAAGGCGCCACACGCGTAGCCGAAGTGGCCGCACGCTTTACGCTCGATGCGATGCCCGGCAAGCAGATGGCGATCGACGCCGACCTAAACGCAGGTCTCATCGACGAAAACGAAGCCAAACGCAGACGCGCCGAAATTTTGCAGGAA
The DNA here is from genome assembly GCA_027065515.1 of Campylobacterales bacterium. Taxonomy (GTDB): domain Bacteria; phylum Campylobacterota; class Campylobacteria; order Campylobacterales; family Hydrogenimonadaceae; genus Hydrogenimonas. The sequence continues at coordinate 1,787 of JAMOOM010000158.1, read as the reverse complement.
GCCAGCTTCTACGGGGCGATGGATGGTTCGAGTAAGTTTGTCAAGGGCGATGCGGTTGCCGGTATCATCATTACCATAATCAACATCATAGGCGGTTTTCTGATCGGGATGTTCCAACACGATATGCCGATGGCCGAAGCGGCCCAGACTTTCACGCTGCTCACCATCGGCGACGGCCTGGTCTCTCAGATTCCGGCTCTCATTCTCTCTACCGCGACAGGCATCATCATAACCCGTGCCAACAAAGAAGAGGAGAAAAATTTCGCCGAAGGGGCGATCAATCAGCTTATCAAAGAGTACAAAACCCTATTTATCGTAGGCTTCATTCTGCTGCTTTTCGCCATGGTACCGGGGCTTCCCACCCTGCCTCTTACCTTTGTGGGGCTTCTTTTTCTGGGACTTGGATATATGATACGCAAAGAGGGGATCGAAACATCGCTTCTTCCTCCGGAAGAGGAGAGGATGGCCGCTGCCGCCGAGGAGGCGGCTCCTGCCAAATCGGCTCCCAGTAAAGAGGAGGAAGAGGCGGCGCTGGAGGATATCCTCAAAGTCGAAATGCTCGAACTCGATCTTGGCTATCAGCTGATCAAGCTGGCCGACAAATCCCACGGCGGGGATCTGCTCGAGCGCATACGAAGCATGCGGCGCAAAATAGCCTCCGACTACGGCTTCTTGATGCCGCAAGTGCGCATCAGAGACAACCTGCAACTGCCTCCAAACAGATATCAGATTCTGCTCAAAGGGGTCGAAATAGGCAGCGGAGAGGTATATCCTGACAAGTTTTTGGCGATGAACAGCGGAATGGCGACCGAAGAGATAGAGGGCATCCATACCAAAGAGCCGGCTTTCGGGCTCGATGCGATCTGGATAGATGCGGACAGAAAAGAGGAGGCGATCATCAAGGGATACACCGTCATCGATCCCGCCACCGTCATCACTACCCATATGAGCGAACTGGTCAAAAAACACGCCGAAGATCTGCTTACCCGACAAGAGGTTCAAGAGTTGCTGGAAAAAGTCAAAAAAGATTACCCTGTCGTCGTGGAAGACGCGATGAAAGTTGCATCGCTTGGCCTCATCCAGCGGGTTTTGAAGCAGCTGTTGCACGAAGGGGTGCCGATCAGGGACATGGTGACGATCCTGGAGACGATCGCAGATGTCGCCGAATATACCAAAAACGTCGATATCATCGTCGAACAGGTAAGAGCGAGGCTCGCGCGCGTCATCACCAGTCTGTACAAAGACCAAGAAGGCGTCATAAAGCTGCTCACACTCGACGCTCCCACTGAGCAGAAACTTCTCGACCACCTGAAAGAGACCGAAGGTGGGCGCCAGCTGCTTTTGAATGTGGGACAGATCAACAAGATTGTCGAAACACTCAGCGAAGAGGCACAAAAAGTGCTCCAAAAGGGGATCGCACCTGTCATTTTGATAGTAGATCCGATGCTAAGAAAACCGCTGGCCGAAATATTCGAGCGGTTCGGTCTCGATATTGTCGTGCTCAGCCATGCAGAGATCGATCCGAACGCGAAATTCGAAGTACTCGCAAGCGTAGATATAGAGCAGCTCTAAAGAAATTCAAACTATACAAAAGGCATTATCGATGAAAAAACCCGAATCCGTTTACCATCTTTCCCATACCGATCTCGATGGCTATGCTTGTCAGTTTCTCACCTCGCACTGTTTTGAAAATATCCATTTTCAAAACAGCAATTACGGCGACGAGATCACCGGCAGATTGAAACTCTTTTTCGAGCGTATTTTGACCGATCCGGCATCGGAGATTT
>JAMOOM010000157.1 GCA_027065515.1 Campylobacterales bacterium | reverse complement strand
TAAAGCGAACGAACGAGGCGCGAATAGCATTGAGCACTACGGGAGGCAGATACAACGTAAAAGATGTGGAGACGGAAGATTCTCATGAAAATGTGGAGCCAAAAACTATATATGTAAAACCTCTTCCATCTCCTGTGGATCTTGTGGGAGACTTTACATTGATAACAGAGACGGATCGACAAAGAAGTGAAGCGTACAAGCCTGTCTATATGACGATAAGACTGAAGGGTAAGGGATTTCCACCCGGGCCTGGAATTTTTGCACTAAAATTTCCGACAAATGTCGAACACTTTTCGGATGCTCCCAAAATAATCGAAAGATACACGAAAAAGGGAATCGAGTTTGAAGGCACATGGAGTTACGCCCTCGTATCTTCTGAAAATTTTACAGTCCCTCCAATCAAGCTAAAGGCTTTCTCTGCATCGAAAGAAAAATTATATGAGCTCTCAAGTCCAGCCATACCTATCGAAGTGGTGAAGTCGCCGCTTTCGCAGGTAATGGCGCCTCAAGATTCTCCAGAAAGTGCATACGCGTATATAGAGCGCATCGAATCGTGGGGGAGATATCTGTTTATATTTTTATGTGGATTTATCAGCGCTTTGCTCTATTTGAAAATAAAAAATTTACTTTTTAAAGAGGCTTCGCCCAATCTGTTCCAAAAAGAGGTCAAAAGCGCCAAAGACGCCAAAGAGCTTCTTGTGCTGCTCGTGCGAACGGATGCCAACCGCTACACTTTTGCAATAGACATACTCGAGCGGGCCATATACTTCAATGAGCCGTTGGATCTAAAAGAGATCAAAAAAGAGATACTGAAATCGGCGGCATGAATGGAGACCGATGTTACTGTCTCGCAATTTTTTTTGGTTGAATTAAATCGTCAAACCTGTCTTGCTCCACAGCTGCAATGCCAGGGCGCTACTTAGGCCCGCGGCCGCTCCTGCGACCAGATCGTCGCCCATTACGCCCCATCCGCCCGGAGTCTCGCGATCTATGCGCCCTATGATCGATGGCTTCCATATATCGTAAAGCCTGAAAAATACAAAACTCAGCCCTGCGGCGGCAAGAGAGGATCCACTGATACAAAGTGCAAGCCATATGCCGGCCACTTCATCCACGACAATTCTGGAATCATCGTGGATTCCGGTGCGCGCTTCGTAGCACCCGATTTCCCGTACAGCTGTCAATGTTATCAAGATCGTCAGCAAAAACAGTGTTTCGGGAGGAAAATAGGCCAAAACGGCCATCCCTATCAAAAGTCCAGCCAATGTTCCCCATGTTCCGGGCGCTTTGGGTAAAAGTCCACTGCCAAGCCAGGCAAGGAAAAGTTTCTCTCTTGGTGTCATATTTTTCCTTTGTGCTATTTCAAAGATGTTGTCTGATAGAGCTTCATCAGTTTGATATAGAAATCCTCTTCGCTTTGATGCTCCAGCAGGCCCGATCCAGGCATCAGGTCGTAGTATATCTTTTCTAGATTTTCAAAACGGTTGGGGAAAAGATGGGCCAAAATCATCGCGGAGATCTCTTTTCTGACCAGCACGGCAGGAGGCAAAAGCCCCTGGCTCAATAGCTGAAGAATAGAGTCTGCATGATATGAGATATGATGATGTTCTCCGTGTGGACAGGTGCGGCTGCTTACAAGTGTGCGGCATATATCGCAATATGCATATTCCGGCGCGGTGGATATTTCGATTTTGAAACCTTGTAGTCTGTCGAAGACAGATTGTAGATGGTTTTTATCATAGAAAGATCCAAGCCCTGCATGGTTTTGTCCGATTACCAGTTCGTCGCAGCCAAAATTTTCCGCAACCAGTGCATCGAGGATCACTTCGTTGCAACCGGCGAATATGTATGTATATTCAAGCGGCACGATGACGACTCGATTGGCTGGAAGGTAGTTTTTTACAAAATATTCCATAGATCGGTGGCGCAGTTCATAAGGAAGCGTATTGTCCTCTCCGAAAGGTTTGAGCAGGAAAACCACTATCAGGTCGCATCTATCGAGTGTGGTTCGAATGAGCCTTTCGTGTGCCCGGTGCAAAGGGCGGGCAGCCATCATCAGCGCGCTCGTTCGTTTGGCACCGATACGGTTTTTGGCCCTCGTGATGCTCTCTTTGATCTTTCCGATAGCTGGATACTCCGTGTGAAAAGGTCCGTGGACCGCGTAGTGGCCCAGCCTCTTCAGTGTCGCCTGCACTCCAGGATGCGACAGGCTTTGGGTTCCGTATATCTCTTTGACGCGCTCCATCGGGTCGATTCTAAATACCTCTTTTGCCCTGAGCCATCCCACCTTCTTGTCGTCCGTGATCAGATCGATCTCTTCGTTTGGTTCGAGCGATACAAGCACCTCTTCGTTCCGGCGCCCTTTTGGCGCAAGGATAAAAGAGAATGGAAAGCTGTGTCCCTTGTATAGCTTGGTATGGTTGACCTCTTCGGCGGTTTTTTCGTCCATTAGCCCTTCGATAGGTGATAGCAACCCCTCCTGCACGAGCGCAAGAGTGGAGAGTGCCTCTTTGTCTATATGGATAGCTTTTCTATTTTTTCTTGAAGAGCCCATACTTTTTCCTTTTCTCCCATAGTGATTTTCTCGAAATACCGAGTTTTTTGCTCAGTTCTGTATCCGGGAATTTGCTTTGATAATTGTGGATGATAAATTTGACATAATCATCGATCGTCAAAATTTCACTTCGATCGAAAATCTTATGATCGCTAAGCAGTTCTATCACAGGCGGATACTCTTCGCTGAAGCTTTCCGTTGTGGAAACTATTACATTTTTTCCTTTTATATCTTCGAGAAACTGCAATTTTTCGCTCTTTTTGAGCATTTGAAATTCGGGTGCATAGATGATAGCGTCGGTTTTGAGTGCAGCTATCTTTTTCAGCGCCCCGGGCTTGCCCATCGGCATATAGACAAGAGGTCGCCCTCTTTTTTTTGCGATAGCGAAAGCAAATGCATCGGCTTGCTTTTGATAATTCGTTTTGATCATTACAGGAAGGTGTTCGGGCATCTCTTTGGGCAGCTGAATATTTTTCATCTGGTGATATATGTACTCATCGTAAAAAGCGCAGCGGTTTTGCAGCAACTTATAGCTGTGATAATGGTCGATCTTTCGTACCAACTCTTCTATCATGAAAGGTTTTTGTATATAGTCCATCGCTCCGGCTTTGAGAGGCTCCGTGACGGTATCGTTGCTTATGTAGGAGACGATCAGCAAAACGATGGAGTCGGCATATCTCTTTATGACGGGATAGATATCCTGGTCGGAGAGGTTTGTAGAAAGCAAAACGGCTTCATAATGGGTTTTCTGATCCAGCGCGTCGGATACCGTGGCGAATATATCGCATTCATGACCAAGATCACCCAGTTTTTGGGCAATACTTTGAGCCAGATAGATCTCGTTTTCTATTATCAGAATATTCATCGAGCGCTCCAGTCGAAGAATCCGAGCGTAGCGGATGCCTGTACCGCTACCCCTTCCTCGCGCCCCACAAACCCCAATCTTTCCGTGGTGGTGGCTTTGACATTGACTCTTTCGAGCGGAAGGGACAGTATCTTTGCAATGCGCCTGCGTATCGGCTCTTTATAGGGAGAGAGTTTTGGTTTCTGGGCCATGATCGTGATGTCCGCATGGATGATGTCGTAGCCGAAATGATAGATTTTGTGAACGATATGACGCAACAGCTTTGCAGAATCGGATCCTGCCCATTTCGCGTCGGTGTCGGGGAAATGCTCTCCTATATCGCCCATGCCGGCGGCTCCAATCAGTGCATCGATCAGCGCATGTAGCGCTACATCCCCATCGGAGTGCGCCTTGAATCCATACGGTACGTCGATCTGTACGCCACCGAGCACCATGCGTCTATTCTCTTCGAAAGCGTGCACATCGAACCCGGTTCCTGTAAAAAGCTTTGACGTATCTGGTTTTTCGAGGCAGGAGACTTTTTTTATATCCTCTTTGAATGTGAGCTTATAAAGAGATTCGTCGCCACCCACAAAGGCGATTCTGCCACCGATATCCGCTATGGCGCTGCTCTCATCGGTAAACTCTTTGTCACCTTTTAATGCCTCTTTGAGTTTTTTGGTACGGCTGAGTTGAGGTGTTTGAATGCGCAGTACCTCGCTTCTGTCTATCGGTTTGCCTTTATAATAGACTGTATCTGTAACTGGAAGTGCAGGCACGGCGCAGTCGGCTTGTGCGATAGCCGCGAAAAGTTCATCGCAAATATCGGTATTTACGCATGGGCGAGCTACATCGCTGGCCATGACCAGTGGTGTATCGACTATCGAAAGGGCATTTCTCAATGATGCCTGCCGGTTGGAACCACCTTCGACGAAAAGAAGTGGAAGATGTGAAATAGCACGCATATGACCTATTTCATCGGCATGACCTACGAGGATGATTTTTTCAAATCGTGACATTTTTGCAAACTTTTGCGCCACATGAAGCCAAAGAGGCTCTGCGCCAATGCGGAGCCACTGTTTTTTTACGGGCCGTTTGAAACGGGTCGCTTCCCCTGCTGCCAGAAGTATTAGAGTTGAATCAGACAAATTATCTCCTGAAAAGAGCGAAGTGTTACGAAACTATACACAAGAAAAGCTTGCTTTTATCTTTTTTGTGATAATTTTTGGCAGCCAAGCAGGAGGAACCGTTAATGAGAAGAGATTGGATTGAAAAAAGAAAGAGTGACCATGTCCGCACGCAGATGTATTATGCAAAGAAGGGCATCGTCACCGAAGAGATGGAATATGTGGCTAAGTTCGAGAAGCTGGATCCTGAATTTGTCCGTAGCGAAGTGGCGCGTGGGCGAATGATCATACCGGCCAACGTGAATCATGTGCACCAAAAGCCGGTGGCGATCGGGATGGGGGCGACCTGCAAGATCAATGCCAACATAGGCTCTTCAGCGGTAGCCAGCGACGCAGCCGGAGAGGTGGAAAAGGTTAAAGTGTGCCAAAAATATGGTGCTGATACTATTATGGATCTATCTACCGGTGGCGATCTAGATGCGATTCGCGAAGAGGTGATCAAATACTCGGATGTGCCGATAGGAACAGTCCCCATGTATCAAATTCTTCACGACTGCAACAACAAGATAGAAGATCTTACGATCGAAGCGATGCTTGAAGTGATCGAGCGCCAGGCGAAGCAGGGCGTAAGTTACTTTACGATTCATGCAGGTTTCCTGCTCCGCTTCATGCCGCTTGTAGCGAAGCGAAAAATGGGTATCGTAAGCAGGGGCGGTAGCCTGATGGCGGCATGGATGATGCACTACCACAAGGAAAATCCATTCTATACCGCGTTCGACGATATTCTCGATATCTGTCGACAATACGATGTATCTCTCTCTTTGGGTGATTCACTTAGACCCGGATGTCTCTACGATGCCAGTGACGACGCTCAGCTCAACGAGCTTAAAGTGCTCGGAGAGCTCACACTCAGGGCGTGGGAAAAGGATGTGCAGGTGATGATCGAGGGGCCCGGCCATGTACCGCTTAACCAGATCGAACGAAACATGAAGTTGGAACGTGACTACTGCCATGAGGCTCCTTTTTATATTTTGGGACCGCTGGTAACCGATATAGCGGCGGGTTACGACCATATCAGTTCCGCTATCGGAGCCGCTGTCGGCGGTTGGCATGGCGCCAGTATGCTTTGCTACGTTACACCAAAAGAGCATCTTGGCCTGCCGAATGCTGCTGACGTTAGAGAGGGGATAATCGCCTACAAAATCGCGGCCCACGCCGCAGATATTGCAAGAGGAAGAAAGGGTGCCCGCGATATCGATGATGCGATGAGCGATGCCCGCTACGCTTTTGACTGGAGTAAGCAGTTTGAGCTCGCACTCGATTCAGATCGCGCGCGGGAGTATCATGATGAAACTCTGCCTCAGGATGTATTCAAAGAAGCGGAATTTTGCTCGATGTGCGGCCCTAAATTCTGTAGCTATAAAATTAGCCAGGAGTTGATGGAAGGAAATGCCGATATGGCATCTTTCGATAACGCAGCCAGCTAAAAGGTGCTTTGGCACCTTTGGCCACTCTTTTTTGCAGGCGTAAATCAGACAAAGAGAGTGACCAAGGGTGTCGTCGCCCAAAAGGACACCTCTAGATTTTATATAAAAATACAAGGAGAACACCCAGTATGACTGAATCACAAGTCAAAGAAGTATTGTCAACCGTGACTTACCCAGGTTTTACGAAAGATATCGTAACGTTTGGATTCGTCAAGGAGATTGAAATAGATGGCGGCCGTGTTGCCGTTACCGTAGAGATTACATCGAGCGCACCGGAAGTGAAAGCGGCTCTGGAAGATGAGATTAGAACAAAGCTGGAGATGGCGGGGGCGAAAGAGGTAATTCCTATGATTGTCCAGCCCAAAAAACCTCGTGAAACTTCCAGCCATGGCAAAAACATAGCGCCGCAGGTAAAAAACTTCGTTATGGTCAGCTCCGGTAAAGGGGGTGTGGGCAAATCTACGACCTCGGTAAACCTGGCGATAGCTTTGGCGATGCAAGGTAAGAAAGTGGGTATTTTGGATGCCGATATATATGGGCCGAACATACCGCGGATGATGGGTATCGAAGATGTTCATCCCGATATAGTAGGCAACAAAGTCAAGCCGATCAGCGCCTATGGTGTCGAAGTCATGAGTATGGGCGTTTTGATGGAAGAGGGGCAATCCCTGATTTGGCGGGGAGCGATGATCATGAAAGCTATCGAGCAGTTCTTGCGCGATATTCTGTGGAGTGATCTCGATGTTTTGGTTATCGATATGCCGCCAGGAACCGGCGATGCTCAGCTTACGCTCGCACAAAGTGTTCCGGTAACTGCAGGCGTAACGGTTACCACGCCTCAAAAAGTCTCTTTGGACGATTCACGAAGAAGTCTGGATATGTTTAAAAAATTGAATATCCCGATTGCCGGCGTCGTAGAAAATATGAGCGGCTTCATCTGCCCCAATTGTGGCGTGGAGAGTGATATTTTTGGACGAGGTACCGCGTTGGCCGTGGCACAGGAGTATGGAAGCAAGCTGCTTGCGCAGATTCCTATCGAGCCGGCTGTCCGTGAAGGTGGTGACGAAGGAAAACCGATCACTTATCACTATCCGGAAAGCGAAACGGCCAAGCGCTTCATCAAAGCGGCGGAAGAGCTTTGGGAAACAATCGAAAAGATCAACGAAGAGGGTGGAGTGAGCAATGAATCGATTCAGCCCACGACACCTCCGGGCGTATCCGCCTGTTCTACCGGTTCTGCCCCGCAGGGTGGTAGCTGCAGCCACTGATCTGCATCTGGCTCTTTTTGGGCCGGATTGCCAGAGTATTCTCGAAATAATCAGCTCTTTAGCAATTTTTTCAACAATGCCTCTTTTTTTCCGCAAAAATTTCCACTCTTTTCGATCAGAAAAAAGTCGTTCACTCTTCTTTTGCTAGTTGTAATCACAGCCGAGGCGATATCGACACCCTCCTTGTCGAACTCGTGTGCGACATAAGCCATAAGGCCTCTTTGATTGGATGTTCGAATGTGCATCGTCGCATAGCTTTGGGAGTGGTTGCAATCTATCGTTATCTCACCCGGCTTTATAGCGGGTTTTGTGAGTTTGATCTCTTTTTCCATATCGAATGCATTATGGACGATCTCTTGCAAAAGCGGGATTTCGTCATCTTCTATTTTATCGCTGAATTCCAAAATGAAATATTTGATTTGATCGAAGAGTTTGAAGATCTCCATATTCACCAATTCCAGATAGCTGAGTTTGCCCAACAGATAGCCCAGATTGATTGGAACTTTTCTGAAAATCTCTATGCGCAGTGTATCTTTGGAGTCGATAAAGAGCGCATAATCTCTTACTTCAAAAGCCCGCAATGCGATATCGATAATCTTTTCAGGCGAGTGCTTGAT
>JAMOOM010000156.1 GCA_027065515.1 Campylobacterales bacterium | reverse complement strand
TTGCAAAAGAGGGCTTATTCAGGCAAGCTCTTTGGAAATGTCCAACGTCGATCTAAGCCGCTCGCTAACTCAGCTCATCGTCGTACAGCGCGGATTCCAGGCCAACTCGAAAAGCATCACCACCTCCGACCAGATGCTTCAGACTCTTCTGCAGTTAAAACAATAGAATCGATCTCAAAGTCCATATATCTCCCGGTACCGCTTGAGCGCGTACCGGTCGCTCATTCCCGCGATATAGTCGGCCACGACGCGTTCTGGCTTTCTGCCGTCGATCTTCAATCTATGCTTTTTCGGTAGTAGATCGTAATCCTCTCTAAATGCCAGGTAGAGTTTTTTGATGCACTCTTTGCCGGCATGCATTTTACTTACAATCCTCTCGTGGCGATACAATTTTTGGAACAAAATCTTTTTGAGCATCTTTATCTGTGTGGACAAGGTGGTATCGAAAGCTATCGGCACAGGTTCCGAGGCCGGAATGGTTTTGCATAAAATCTTCGAAGTATCGGGTATATTGGGGCGGCTCGAAGCTACCAGCTCCGTCACCAGATGGCTTATCAGCATTCCCACGAACCGGTACCTGTGCAGTGTGCTGCCTCTTGTCAAGCCTTCGGCCTGCACCTTCTCATCGATCAACGCGACAAGATCGTTTTCCAAGATATCCTCGAAAGCTATAAGCCCATACTGTATGCCGTCGTCGATATCGTGGCTGATATAGGCAATCTCGTCTGCCAAATCCACGATCATAGCTTCCAAAGAGGGATGAAAATCGAGTCCAAACACCTCATCGTACCATTTGCCGAGAAAAGGTTTGCGGTAAGGATAGGAGTGTTTCAAAATCCCTTCGAGTGTGGCGAAGGTAAGATTCAACCCATCGAAAGGCGCATATCTTTTTTCCAGTTTCGTAACGACTCTGAAAGATTGGAAATTGTGCTCGAAACCGTTTTCGTTTCCATCATCTTTTAGACACATATCGAGCATATCTCCCCCGACATGCCCAAAAGGCGTATGTCCCAGATCGTGCGCCAACGCTATCGTTTCAGCCAGCGATTCATGACAGTTCAAAGCTGTAGCGACCGCCCTGGCTATCTGGCTGACCTCCAGCGAATGGGTAAGACGGGTTCTGAAATAATCCCCTTCGTGATTGATGAAAACCTGAGTCTTGTACTCCAAACGCCTGAAACTGCTCGTGTGTATGACTCTGTCGCGATCGCGTGCGAACGGGTCTCTGAAATCTGAAATAGCCGGATAGAAACGGTCTGTGCACTCCATACGAAAGCCTTTGCTGAATATTCTGTATAATATCCGACCATTTTACCAAAAGGATAGCGGATGAAAGTCACGCTTTTGCACTACACACCTCTTGATGTCTGCGCCCACGCCATCCGTACCTGCTGGCAAAGCTTCGACAAAAGCGATCACGGCGGAGAAAAGGACAAAGAGCTGATCGACAGAGTCGGAAACAGATTCAAACACGCCTCCACTCTGGAGCATCTGGTCTATACCTTTTATATCCAGGGCATCAGTCGTGCCGTACTGCAGGAACTCGCGCGCCATCGTATGGCTTCTTTAAGCGTCAAAAGCACCCGTTATACGCTAAAAGAGCTCAAAACGGAAGCCCCTTTCACACCCACCGATGTTGAAAGAGCCGAAAAATATATCGTGATGACAGACAGTGCTCTCGTCAACGAAACGAGTATAAAAGCGCTCGAAAACCTGCGGCAGCTGTTGGTCGCCGGCATCGCCAACGACAAAGCCAAGTACGCTCTGCCTGAATGTTACAAAACCGAACTTACATGGACTCTCAATGCCCGAAGCCTTCAGAATTTCCTGAGCCTAAGAAGTGACAAGGCGGCACTTTGGGAGATCAGGGACCTATCGCACACGATCTATGATTCGCTCCCTGAAGATCACAAGTATCTGTTCACCATCAAAAACTACGACTAGAAACTTTTAGCGTACCCTTTGTGCATGTGTGATCGCCACGGCCATCGCATCTGTGATATCGAGCGGCTTGATCTCTTTTTTGATATTCAAAATCCTCTTTACCATAAAAGCGACCTGTTCCTTGGCGGCCTTGCCGTTTCCGGTGAGCGCCTTTTTCACCTGCAAAGGGGTATACTCGGCAAAATTTCCCAACTCCTGTAAAATTTTCAGGCTCAAAGCTCCTCTGAACTGAGCCAGTTTGAGTACCGTTTTCGGATTGAAGGCGTAAAAGATATCCTCGATCGCCACTTCGTCTATCGGATGCCCTTTGATGATCAGATCCAGCCCCTCCACAAGCTCCATGATCTGATATTGCAACTGCCGCTCTTTTATCTTTATGAGACCCGCTTCCACCAGCCTCAAAGTGCGGCCCTCCTTCTCTATGATCGCATAGCCGCAATTACGGCTGCCAGGATCTATTCCCATGATATTCACATTATTCACCCTCTTTTTCACACTGTGAATAACTTGCTATTCACATTTTTCTAACCTCATTTTAACGTAGTTGAGATAAAATACCCCTACTTATTCACATACTTTATTCACAGGTTGAAATATGCTCGGACAGGAGATTTTGGCGCTTTTAAAACAGGAGATCCCGCAGATCGAATATGAACGCTACATCAAACAGCTTCGCTACGACGAAGAGGCTTCAAGAAGTGATATAGCCCTCTTTCACGCGCCAAATCCACTGATTGCCAGATGGGTAAAGACACGTTATGGTGATAAACTTTCCCATCTTTTCGAAATCAAGACCGGAGTGAAGCCACAGGTGCAGATAGAAGTGAATCGTGCTAAAAAGGGCGCCGTATCCCACAAAAGTTCCGAAAACCACGAAGTCTCCAATACCAAGGCCGCCAGTAAAAGCACGATACTCAACCCATCCTATACGTTCGAAAGCTTTGTAGTGGGAAGCTCCAACCAGTTTGCATATACAGCGGCACAAAGAGTCGCCGAAAAACCGGGGGAGCTCTACAATCCTCTTTTTATCTACGGTGGAGCCGGCCTTGGGAAAACCCACCTGCTTCACGCTATCGGCAACTACAGTCTAGCCCGCGGGCGCCAGGTAATTTTCACCACTCTCGAACAGTTTATGAACCAGTTCACACATCACCTGCGAAACCATACAATGGACCGCTTCCGCGACAAATATCGAAGCTGCGATATTCTGCTTTTGGACGATATACAGTTTCTCAGCCGTAAAGAAGAGACGCAAAAAGAGCTTTTTCACACTTTCAACGAACTGCACGGAGCCAAAAAACAGATCGTCATGACATCCGATCAACACCCCAAAAAGATCGCTGGGCTCGAAGAGCGCCTAAGAAGCAGGTTCGAATGGGGACTCATCGTAGATATTCAACCACCTGAACTAGAGACCAAAATCGCCATCATCAAGAAAAAGTGCGAGCTAAACGGAATCCATCTAGATAACGACATCATCAACTACATCGCTGCGAACATGGGTACGAATATCCGTGAAATAGAAGGAATTATCATTCAGCTCAACGCTTTTGCAAACATGATGAACCAGCGCATCACTCTCGATTTTGCGAAAAATGTCGTCAAAAACCAGATAAAAGAGAAAAAAGAGAATATAACGATCGACGATATCGTAAAAGTGGTCTCCAAAGAGCTCAATATCAAGCCCAGCGAAATAACGAGCAAAAGCAGAAGCCGCAACATCGTAGCGGCAAGGCGTATCGTGATATATCTGGCCAGATCCCTAACCCCCAACTCCATGCCAAGCCTGGCGCAATATTTCGGTATGAAAGATCATACCGCCGTAAGCCACGCTATGAAAAAGATAAACCAGATGATCGACACCGACGAAAATTTCAAGACCAAAATCGAAGAGCTGAGCCACAAGATCTCTTCAGCTACTTTGGAGTAGGAAATATGGAGGCGCCCTTCATCTATTTCGGAGTGAAAAAAAGATATAATAGATAAAAGTGAACAAAAGTGAAAAGAGCCGAAACATTCAAAAGAGTGGCAATACCCATCAAAAAGTCTTTTGAAGCCCGTTTTCACATAAACACGCCGAACTACTACTGCTACTAGAATATAAAAATATAAAAGGAGTTACGATGAGACTCGCCGTGGCAAAAAGCACGCTCGAATCCCTGTTGATCAACCTTCAACCGTTTCTGGAGAAAAAAGATACCTCGCAGATCACTTCCCATATCCTTTTGATCGCATCCAACGATCACCTTACCACGAAGGCCACCGACCTCGAGATCGGCCTGAAAATCGATACCGAGCATGTAAACATACAGACAGATGGCAAAGCCACGGCAAACGGCAAGAAACTTCTGGATATCGTACGTATTCTAAAAGAGGGGGATATAGTTCTTGAAACGATCGAAGATACCCTCCATATCAGACAGGATAATTCCAGGTTCAAACTTCCGATGTTTAACGCGGAAGAGTTTCCGGCATTTCCCGAAATGGACAACCTTCCATCCATCGAGATAGATTCCATGCAGTTGATACAGATGTTCAAAAAAGTATCGCCTGCCATCGATACGAACAATCCAAAATACGAACTCAACGGGGCGTTACTGAATATAAAAGAGAACGAAATAGACGTAGTGGGTACGGATACCAGACGTCTAGCTATCGGAAAAATTCCAAACAAAAATTCCACTACACTCTCTATGATCATTCCGAAAAAAGCGATTCTGGAGATTCAGAAACTATTTTTCGACCAGATAGAGATCCACTACAGTGAAACGAATCTAATCATCACATCACCCGGTTACTACTTTTTTACACGGTTGATAAATGGAAAATATCCCGACTACGAGCGGATTATTCCAAAAAGTGTCAAATATTCACTCACACTGCCAAAAACCAAAATCATCGAAGCGATCAAACAGATCACGATCATATCCCAAGAGATCAAAATGACATTTGAGCCTGAATCCATAGTTTTCAAAAGTCTAGGAGATGAAAATTCAGAAGCCCAGACTCAGATCGATATATCCACAGGCTTTGAAGACAATTTTGTATTGGCAGTCAACAGCCGTTACCTGCTGGATTTTCTGAGTCATATAGATACCGAAACCTTCACGATGGGATTGAACGAACCAAATCTTCCGTTTATCGTAGAAAGCGGGAATTTCGCTACGGTAATCATGCCGATCATCATATAAATCAAGGATAACCATTTCATGAGTAATCAAAGTTACGGTGCAAATAATATAAAAGTCCTGAAAGGGCTCGAAGCTGTCAGAAAACGTCCCGGTATGTATATCGGAGATACATCGGTAAAAGGGCTGCATCATCTAATTTATGAGGTCGTCGACAACGCGATCGACGAAGCGATGGCCGGCTACTGCGATAAAATCAAAGTCACCCTGAAAAAAGACGGTAGCGCGGTCATTAGCGACAATGGCCGAGGAATCCCGACGGATATCCATCCGACCGAGAAAATTCCTGCTGCAACCGTCGTATTGACAGTACTGCATGCAGGCGGTAAATTCGACAAGGATACATATAAAGTTTCCGGCGGTCTGCATGGAGTAGGCGTATCGGTCGTCAATGCACTGAGTGAAAGACTTCATATGACGATCTATCGCGATGGAAAGGTGTATGAGCAAGATTTCGAAAAAGGGATTCCGGTCAGCGAACTCAAAGTTACCGGCAATACGAGAAAAAGCGGCACTACGATTCAATTCTGGCCGGATCATACAATTTTCGAGACGGTAGATTTTCAATACAACATTCTGGCCAAACGTCTAAAAGAGCTTGCATACCTAAATCCCAAAATATCTATAACTTTCGAAGATGAAAGAGTGGGAAAAAAAGAGATATACCATTTCGAAGGCGGGCTGAAACAGTTCGTTCAGGATATGGCCAAAAAAGAGCCTATCACCTCGGTAATCGGATTTTCAGAAAGAGCCGACGATATAGAAGTGGACCTCGCATTGGAATATACGACTGCATATGATGAAAAACTTTTGAGTTTTGTCAACAATATCCGCACTCCCGATGGCGGAACGCACGAAAGCGGCTTTAGAGCCGGTCTGACACGAGCAGTGAGCAGGTATCTGCAGGAAAATGCCAACGCCAGAGAAAAAGATATAAAAATCAGTGGTGACGACGTGCGTGAAGGCCTGGTTGCAGTTATCAGCGTCCGCGTTCCAGAACCTCAGTTCGAGGGTCAGACGAAAGGAAAACTTGGCAGCAGTTACGTCAAACCGATCGTGCAGAAACTCACCTATGAAAGATTGATAAAATATTTCGAAGAAAATCCCGTCGATGCCAAAGCAATCATGCAAAAGGCTCTCCTGGCGGCCAAAGGGAGAGAAGCCGCGAAAAAAGCGCGTGAGCTGACACGCCGTAAAGACGCCATGACGGTAGGGACTCTCCCAGGCAAACTGGCTGACTGTCAAAGCAAAGACGCTTCGATCAGCGAACTCTATCTGGTGGAGGGAGACAGTGCCGGCGGTTCCGCAAAGCAGGGCCGCGACCGCGTTTTTCAGGCTATTTTGCCGCTGAAAGGCAAAATTCTCAATGTGGAAAAGGCCAGGCTCGATAAAATTTTGAAATCCGAAGAGATAAAAAATATGATCACCGCACTAGGATGCGGAATAGGAGAAGAGTTCAACCCGGAGAAGCTCCGCTACCATAAGATTATCATCATGACCGATGCCGATGTCGATGGAAGCCATATTCAGACCCTGTTACTCACCTTCTTTTTCAGATTTTTGCGTCCGGTGATCGAAGATGGATATCTGTATATAGCCCAGCCTCCTCTGTATCGCTACAAAAAAGGGAAGCAGGAGATTTATCTCAAAGACGACAAAGCGATGAGTGAATTTTTGATAGAAAGAGGAATAGATGCTCTGGATATTCAGGGTATGGGACCACGGGATTTGACTGAGCTTTTCAGGCTCGTAGCATTCTATCGCATGACTCTCAAAGAGCTCGACAAACGCTTTTCACTGGTAGAAGTGGTTCGCTATCTGATTGAGCACCCGGACCTTTTGGCACTCGACAATCCTGCGCTTTTCGAAGAGATAAAGGTATATCTCGACAACCTTGGATACAACATTCTCAACAAGCATGTCAGTGAAGAGATGATTCATCTTTATGTGCAGACCGACGAGGGGCTCGAAGAGATTATCATCGACGACGAACTGTTTTCCAATCCATTCTATAACGAAGCCAGATATATCTTCGATAAAATAAGCGAGCGTGATTTGAGTATATTCGAAGGCGAGGATCTTCTTCAAATGCTCGACAAAATAGAAAAGAGTGCGAAAAAAGGTGCATATATACAGCGCTACAAAGGGTTGGGGGAGATGAACCCGGAACAGTTGTGGGAAACGACGATGAACCCGGAAAACAGACGGCTTCTTAAAGTGGAGATAGATGATGGCGAGGCAGCGAGCGACGTATTTACACTCTTTATGGGTGATGAGGTGGAACCGAGACGTCAATACATCGAAGCCCATGCCAAGGATGTCAAACACCTGGATGTTTAACTGATGCTCTTTTCCGAAAAAAGAGAGCGGGCACACCGCTTCGGTCTAGCACTTCGGATGGGCATCCCCATCCTTTTGCTTATAAGCGTAATTATTTTCTATTTTTTTCAAAATAGTAAATTCGTTATTGACGATATAGATATCGTAATTTTCACGTTGATACTACTCGTTTCGATCTACTTTCTTTTTTTTCTGATCAATATGGGGCAATCTGAAACTCTTATGGACGTGACTACTGGTACTTTCAATCGTCACGCCCTTCTTTACGAAATCAAACGATACCTTGTGTATCATAAAAATGCCCCGCTGGCTCTATTGCGTATCGAAAACCTCGGTGATATAAGCAATCACTACGGTATCGATAGGGGAGACAGAATTTTGCAGCTATATCTTCATCTGCTCGACGAGTTCATGAAACTACATGATGTAA
>JAMOOM010000155.1 GCA_027065515.1 Campylobacterales bacterium | reverse complement strand
TTTTTGTAATCTTTATTCATCGGCAGCATCCTTTCATCATGGATATAAAAAGTTCGCACACTTCATCGCTATAGCGCATCAGATCGCCGCCCTCTTCAAGCCACAACCCGATATATCCGTCGCCAAATCCGTTGAAGGCATAAGCGAGTCTTTGGGCTTTTTGTCGGTCGATTCGAGCATTGAGTTGCATGAAACAGCGTTGTAAAAAGCGGTATATTTTTTCAAAGCCTTTGGCATGTTCGTGCGCCAGCGTATTGAAAAACAGCGGATTGTTTGATGCGCTTTTTTCTACGGCTTTGCGCTTTTGCATGTAGTAGGAAAATTTCAACTCCGTAAAGATACGGATCTTTTCGCGCGCATCGTCCGTATGCGCCGTTTTTGCCTCCAGCTCCGCGACAAACGCGTCGATCTGATGCTCGATATAGGTCAGATACAGTCCTTCTTTGGAGTGAAAATAGCTGTAGATCGTTCCCATGGAGACTCCCGCCTTTTTGGCGAGATCGGAGAGTTTCATCTCCTCATAGCCGATCTCTTCAAACATGCGGGAGGCCTCCTGCAACAACAACTCTTTTTTTAAAGCGTGCACTTTTTCTTTGATACCCACTGCTTCACTCCGTGAAATAATATGCGGCATTGTAACGCTGTTTGGCTTTTGAGTAATTGAATTACTCTATATGAATTTTATTATTTTCACTATGCTGCAATGCCTCCAG
The DNA here is from genome assembly GCA_027065515.1 of Campylobacterales bacterium. GTDB lineage: Bacteria > Campylobacterota > Campylobacteria > Campylobacterales > Hydrogenimonadaceae > Hydrogenimonas. The sequence continues at coordinate 7,207 of JAMOOM010000155.1, read as the reverse complement.
CAACTATGGAGAAAATAAATGAACTCTTAGGTATGGAAGGCGATGATGAGGTGGATAGGTTTATGAAAGAGAGCTACCGCACCTTCTGCGTCGACTTCAGAGATGAGGTGCGCAGATTTTTACTCTGCTTCTTGATGAAACGGCATTGCCGTTGGCGTTTCACTGTACCGCCGGCAAGAATCGAACCGGTATTTTGGCCGCGCTGTTTCTTTTTGGGCTTGGCGTATCCAAAGAAGATATAATCGCCGACTACATGGAAAGTAACCATCGCATAAACGCAAAAGAGATATCTCAAAAAATGGATGAATTTCTCAAAGCCGACGCATCCGGGCATCAGCTTTGCGATGAACGAACGGTTCAAAAGCTCGGCATGTTTTTTGAAATGAGGCGAAGCTGGATAGAAGCCTTCATCGAGGGAACCAATGAGTGTTTTGGAAGTATCGAATCGTATCTACAAGATGAGATCATGCTCGATACGGAAGCGCTTCGATATATCTATTAGGTGATTTGACAGCTTGTTTATCTTCTCTTTTTTCTGAAAAGGCTTTCAGCATTACACTACCCTGTCACTCTTTCCAAAAAACCAAACTGTCGCAGTAATGCCTATCGCATAAGCTGCTGCCATTTTTATGATAGAGAGTGCTATGGTCGCTTCAACTGCTTTACTTGAGAGATGTATAATATTTAGCAAAGCCAACTTCAGGGTAATCGTATGTGCCAATGTAAACGCTGTAATCGTGCGGAGGTAGCAGAGAAAATCGCTGCCATGCGCTGCAATATGAAGAAAAGTATTCCAAAAGATCTCCCGTTATTTTTAGAAATTGAGAGGATTTTATCTATTGACAACATTGAAACAAGATGTTATACTAAAAAATGTGCCAAAATGGCACATAAAGGACAAATATGGCAACATCTACCCGTATCACAGCCAGAGTGACACCTGATGTACAGGAGCTTCTCTCTAAAGCAGCGGCACTCATGGGTATTTCCAGTATTAACGCTTTTGTGCTCTCTTCCGCCATAGAAAAGGCGCAACATATCATGGAGCGTGAAGAGTCTCTCAAACTCAAAGAGAAAGATGCGACACTTTTTTTAGAAGCACTAGAGAGACCCGCCAAAGCACATAAGAAACTCTCCAAAGCATTTGATTCGTACGAAGAGACAATCCTTTAAGTGCAGACTGTCCCACTGGATAAAAAAAGACACCAAAGAAAAAGGTTTGACTGCGGTGTAGAGGCACTGAACAACTACCTCAAACTCATGGCAAATCAGCATGCCTCCAAAGACAACAGCCGAACCTATGTGCTTGAAGATCCCAAAGATGAGAGTATCATTGCGGGGTTTTATACGCTTGCTATGGTGACTGTCGACCTAAGTGTTCTCCCCGAACATTTACAAAATAGACACTATTCGAACCACACCGCGGGACTCATAGCACGGCTGGCTGTCAATAAACGCTATACAAAACGCGGCATAGGCTCCTGGCTGCTTGTAGATGCTCTTAAAAAACTTCTCGTCGCCAGTGATATGGTAGGCTTTCCCATGGTTGTAGTTGATGCAAAAGAGGGTGTCAGCTCTTTTTATGAGCAGTTTGGTTTTCAGCCATTCTATGAAGAGAAGGAGAGGCTCTTTATGCCTGTGGCAGATATACGGACAAGTTTTGGGAATGGTATCAAAAATATTCACTAAATGCTTTGTGGCAATATTGACACTAATAGAAAACAGTTACAAAATCATTAGTGTTCGAAGATGTAGAAAAATAGAGAAGCAAAAAATCGGTATTACCAGACAGTCTTTCATCAAAGTATGAGGATAGCTGAGAGATTTAAAGAGGAAGCTGGAAACTTACAAGTAAATTAACAAAACAGGATAGCCAATATTTAATTTGGTAGTGTTCAATAATCTGTGTCAGCATCGGATAATTCCTAAAATTGTATCATAAATCTAAAGCATCATCCAACCTGGCCTAAACGATGCGAGTATCATTGCGCCTCTTCACCTTTGTGTGACATACGGATCAATTTCTCAAACACTTTTACCGTCATTGCCGTCGTGTTTGCGCTCTTTTGGCGAGGAAGCCGTCAAAAGAGCCTTCCGATTTTTCTGAACCCATACAGATAGAGGAGAGCGCCCAACACGATCACGCCGCCAAAATAGGGCCAGAGATCCACGAAATCGGTCCCTCTGAAAAAGATGCTCTGGGTGCCTTCGATGTAGTAGCGAAGGGGTGAAAGAAGCGAGAGTTTCTGCAAGATCGGGTGCATCGCGTAGATCGGCGTCCAGGCGCCGCTGAGGAATATGAGCGGCATCATTATTATGATTGAAAGCTGCGCCACTTGCATTACGTCTTTGGAGACGGCGGCGACGAAAAGCCCGATGCCCGCGCTTGAAAAAGAGTAGAAAAAGGTCAGCAGCACGAACGCCCAGAACGAACCGTTGATCGGCACATCAAAAGCGCCCATGAGCACCCATCCGACCGCGATGACGGTACCGATCATGACGATAAAGACCTGCGAAAGGCTTTTGGCCAGAATCGTGACTTTGGGGCTGACGGGCATCAGCAGCATGATGTCCCAGGTGCCGTCCTCTTTTTCTTTGACGAAGACCACAGCGGCAAGAATAACCACCAGCAGCGTGATGACCGAAAGCAGTTCCGATAGCGCCATGAACTGATGGGTATCGGCGTTTTGGTTGAAGAGTTTGTGGGTTTTGATCTGCAGGGGCATGGCAAGATCGGTGAAATCGAGGACGATGTTTTTCAGGTAGATTAGCGTGATGAGGCTCTGCGAAGCGACGGTGGCATCGAGCAGTACATCGAGCTGCGCGGGCCGGCCCTTTCGGTAATCGACGGCGAAGTCGCGGTCGAATACGAGGCCCACCCTGATCTCCTTGTTGAAGATGGCCTCGCTCAGCGCTTTTTGCGAAAGGAATGCTTTGGGCGGCTTGAATTCGGGCATGTGAAGCCTGGAGAGGATCTTTTGGCTGATACCCCCTCCCGTCTTGTCCACATAGCCGACCGTCACGTTTCTGGGCTTCATCTCGACCCCCTGGCCGGCAACATAGACATCGACCGTAAAGGAGTAGAGCACCACCAGCACCAGCATCACCGAGCGCAGAAAGATAAGCAGCTCTTTACCGAATGTTATGAGAAACGGGCGCATTATCGCATCTCCTTTTTAAGCCACAGCGTGCCTGCCGCAAAGTAGAAGAGGAAAAACACCACGAGAATCCCCAGGTACAAAACGATCTTTTCCGAGGCCAGCCCCTGCCCGATCAAAAAGGTGTCGTATAGAATATGGTTGTAGTACATCACCGGAAAGAGGTGCGCTTCGATATACGATTCGCCCTGCATCGAGGAGATGGGCATCAGAATGCCCGAATACAAAAAGCCCGGAATGACGGTGATGATCACCGTTAGCACCACCGCCACTACCTGGCGACGGGTGATGACCGAAACCAGCAGGCCGATTGAGAGGCTGATGAGGATGTAAAGCTCGCTGGAGAGCCAGTAGAGCATGAAGCTTCCGCGAAAAGGGACGTCAAACAGATAGACCGCCAACAGAAACAGAAGAAAGATATTCAGCGAATGGAGCGCGAAGACCGGAATGAGCTTGGCCGCGAGAAACTCCGCTTTGCTAAGCGGCGAGGCGTAGAAGTTGAAAATCGTGCCTTTCTCTTTTTCCTTGACGATCAAAAGCGCCGAGAGAATCGCGGGGGCCACCAGCAAAATCAGCCCGATCAGCCCCGGCACGACGGCATCTTCGTCGCGCATCGCCTGGTTGAAGAGGGTGCGTTGATTCAGCGTGATCATTCCTTTGGGCTTCATGCCCATCCGCGCGGAGACTTCGCTTGCGGCATCGAGGATCGTGCCCTGAATGTAGCCCTCAATGGTCGTCGCGCGGGTCGGAAACGATCCGTCGACAAAGACGCCGATTTCGCTCTTTTGGCCGTGAAGCAGACGTTTTTCAAAGGAGGAGGGGATGATGATTAGTGCGTCGGTCTTGGCCTGCTTGATGCTTCGAAGCGCCTCCTTTTCGGGTATCTGCACGACGGAAGGATTATAGTATTTGGAGTGTTCAAATTTGGCGACCAGCTCTTTGGAAAATTTGCTGTGGTCGTTGTCGATGATCATGACCCTGGCGTGCGTCACCTCCATGCGGATGCCGTAACCGAACAGCACCAGGATCATCACCGGCAGCAGATAGACCATAACGATCATGCGCGAGCGGTAGAGATCGACGAACTCCTTGAGCGCGAAGGCTCTGACCGTCCTTGTTTTCATGCGTTCTCCCTATAGTAACTCAGGAATATCTCTTCGAAACTTTTCGCGTCCGGGTGGGACTTGTAGAGGTTTTCGACCGTGTCGTCGGCGATCTTTTTGCCCCGTTTGAGCAGCACGACCCGGTCGCAATACTCCGCTTCGCTCATGTAGTGGGTCGTGATGAGGATCGAGATGCCCCACTTTTGCTTCAGGAGTCTTAGCATCTCCCAAAACTGCGCCCTGGCGATCGCGTCAACCCCAGAGGTAGGCTCGTCCAGAAAGAGCACCACCGGCTCGTGAAGCAGCGCCGCCGCGACGGAGAAGCGCTGGTTGACGCCAAGGGGCAGGGAGGAGGGAAAGTCGTCCATATACTCCGCGAAGCCCAGCTCTTCGGCATAGCGGCCAATGCGCCGGATCGCCTCGGTCGGCGGGATATGGTGCATGTTGGCGAAATACAAAAGGTTTTCTCTCACTGTCAACTCTTTGTAGAGAGCAAAATGCTGGCTGACGTATCCGATTTTCGCCTTGAGCTTTTGACGGTCTTTGCCGCTTCGGATGGGGCGACCCAGCAATGTCAGCTCCCCTTCGTCGATGGGGTAGAGCCCCAGCAGCATCTTGATAAAGGTGGTCTTGCCCGCTCCGTTGGCACCCAAAAGTCCCAGTATCTCGCCGCGTCTTAACTGCATGTCGATATGATCGTCGGCGACGAACGAACCGAAGCGCTTGGTCAGCCCTTTGGCCTCCATGACGATTTCGGGCAGCTCCGTTCCGTCGCTGCGCGCCCCAATCTCGATTTTGGGCGGCAGTTTTTGGCTTTTGAGCGCATTGACGAAAAAGATATCCTCCAAAGAGGGTGTGGTATGCGGCGCATCGAGGGGCTTTAGAGAGAAGCTTTTCCCATGGATCGTCAGGCACTCTTCGCATGGACTCTTTTCGTAGACGTATGGCTCGATCTCGTGCACAAGCTCTTCGAGTTTTCCTTTGGCGATGATCTTCGAATCGTCAAAAAGCAGCACCTTGTCCATGCGCGCGGCTTCCTGCATGTAGGCGGTGCTCACCAGCGCGATGGTGCCCTCTTCTTTGCGGATATTGTCGAGAATCTCCCACAATTCCAGACGGCTCAGCGGATCGACGCCCGTGGTCGGTTCGTCGAGGATGAGAAGCTTGGGGCGATGCAGCAGGGTGCAGATGAGCGAGAGTTTTTGCATCATGCCGCCGCTGAGATTACCCGCCAGACGGTCTGTAAATTCGCTGAGCCCCGCCATGTGCAGCAGCTTGTCGCGATAGGCGTAAAACGCCTCATCCTGTTTGACGTCGCGAATGTCGGCGAAAAACTGCAGATGCTCGCCGACGGTGAGATCGTCGTAGAGCACCAGGCCGATCCCTTGGGGCATCAGCCCGATCTCGGCTTTGATCCGCTCGGCCTCTTTGGGCGAGTGATAGGCAACGCCGTCATAGACGATCTCGCCTTCGAAGCGGATGACGCCGGCGATGGCGTGCATCAGGGAGCTTTTTCCCGTGCCGTCGGCCCCGATAAAACCGATGATCTCGCCCCGTTCGGCCTGCAAAGAGGCGTTTTGAATTCCGACACGCTTTTTATAGCGGACGGTAACGTCGCGTACTTCAAGCTGCGGCATCTCTGCTCCTGGTCATACTGACGGCGAAAACTATAAAAATCATCGTGGTTCCTGAAAGTGAAAAAAGAAGAGCCGCATGCATACCGAAACTCTCCCATATAAGGCCACACAAGTATGCGCCCACCGCGCCAAAGATCGCCACACCAGCATAAAAAATACCATAAACGGAACCTTTATTGTCGCTTTTGGCCGCGATAAAGGCGCGGTTGGCATTGAGCGTAGATACCGTAAAAAGCCCGAGAAATGCATAAGAAACCCATGTAAGCCATGGTTTTTCAAACCATAAAAGAAGCTGAGCCGTCATGCCACACAGGTATCCCAACAACATCACGCGCCCCGCTCCGATTTTGTCGATCCATACTCCAAGCAGATAACTGCTCAACGTCTGCACCCCCGTCGAAACGATAAAAAGCAGAGGTATAAGCATAACCGCGATACCTACGCTTTTTGCCTGCATCGTAAAAAATGCTTCATTGAACATGAAAAAGAGAAAGAAGAAATACAACAGCAATCTCTTTGCAACCGAAATATCCGCTGAAGTGAGCCTGAATTTCTCTCTTTTTTGTGGACGTTTTTTTACATCTTTGACGAAAAATGCGACGATTACCACTCCGATAACTCCGGGGACGATCGTTGCAAAAAAAATCGTACGCATCACCCCTTCGCTTTCACCAAGCCACAACAAAAGGAAAAAAAGGAGCGCAGTACCGCTTAGCTCACCTGCAATATCGAGAGTTTTATGAAAGCCAAATGTCTTTCCCTGCTCGTTTTTACGGCTATATTCGGCAATCATCACATCTTTGGGCGCCGACCTTAGCCCTTTGCCCAGCCGCTCGAGCGCCTTCAGCGCCGCCACGCTCCTGTATCCCTGGCTCAACCCGATCAACGGCTTACTGATCGCCGAAAAAACATAGCCGCCTACCACGAGCGGTTTGACGATACCGTAACGATCGCTGATATATCCCGAAACGAGGCGAAGAGCGTATGAGACAAAAGTGGCCACTGCAACGATGACTCCAAGCTTGTCAACTCCCTCATGAAGTGCGACGACGACAAAAATAGGCAGGATTGGATTGATCATCGCCGATGCCATATCGGTGAAAAAACTGACCCATCCAAGAAGCATGACATTTTTGTCTATCGTCTTCATGCACAAACCTTAAAGCACTGGTATATCGTTCAACGAACTGGGCAATCCTTTGCCATCGAGCGAGACCACACCAATGGCAGGGATGCCGAGCTTGAGAAGCGGATCGGGCTCGAGAGGCTTTAGATGCACCGCGAAAACCCGCTGGATCCGGTCACTGCG
>JAMOOM010000154.1 GCA_027065515.1 Campylobacterales bacterium | reverse complement strand
TATTGAGGCATATGACGGGTGGCGGCACCACCGAGCATTTTCTCTTTCAATTGCGAGATCGCCTCTATTCTCTCTTCGCGATTCATTCTGGCGAGCTGCTCTTTGAAGTGGTTCATCATTTCGCGCCTCTTGGCCGGATCGGCATGTTTGATCCTATCGATCTGCGCATCGAAACTCGTCTTTGTGGACGCTGCTGCAGAATTGTTCTCCGCCTGAACCGGTTCACCGCTTGCAAAAAGTGAAAGACCGATACCCATTATCGCGATCGCAGCGATTTTGCTGACTCTTTTCATTGTTTGTCTCCTTGAAACTGTTACGACAATTATGACAAAAATATGTTAGTGAAGTGTAACTTTGATGAAGTTCTGTATTGCATATGGACGGCCGTTGTAAAGGGGCCGTCCAAAAAAGATTGAAAAAAAGAAGATTGAAAGATCGGCCGTTTATCAATGACCGAAAGAGGTAGATAGATTGGCATGTGAAGCAGCCGAAGTGGATGCAGCTGGAGCATGAGCTCCGGCATTCGCTCCATTCGCGCCCGACGCCATACCGGCATTGGCGGCGGCAGCACCGGCCCCGTTACCCATTCGTGCCGCCGATGCGCCCATATCGGCACCTGCATTTGCACTGTTCATTCCGGCGGTACTTCCAGCATTCGCGCTGGCGGCACCGGAGTTCGTTTGCATTTTTGAAAAGCCTTCCGTTGCCGCGGTTGCGGGTGTATTAGGTGTCATATCACCACCCATTCCCATTTTTTCACTCATCTGTGCCATACCTTTTTGTGCATGCTCGCTTGCACGGGAAGCCATCTGTGCCGCATTGAGCATCTGCATGCTTTCACGAAGCTTGCTGACCGCTTGCATACGATCTTGTTGATTCATGGCACCAAGCTGCTCTTTGAACTGGTTCATCAGCTCTACGCGTTGGGCGGGGCTGGCGTTTTGGATTTTTTCGATCGTTGCGTCGATAGCGCCTTGAGATGCTTGCTGACCATTCGATGCGGCGTCATTGGCTTGCGCCGATGCTTCGCTTGAGTCTGCCTTTTGCGCCTGGCCCGCATCACTTTGTGCAGAAGCGTCCGATTGCGCCGAAGTGTCGGCCGATGTGGCATCCGAACCATTTGTCGCAACTTGCGTATTCTGTGTGGCTGCCGCCGATGTATCTGCAGTGTCCGCCGCGAAAACCGATATACTTGCGCTCAAAAGAAGCGCTGCTGTGATTTTACTGATCTTGTTCATAAGATTCTCCTTGAGTTAAGTTCTTTTTACGAGGAGCATTATGACAAAGGAGCGTTAGTGAAATGTTATGGAAGTGTAAGTCAAGTGTTAGCGCGAGACGATATTGCGCAGATCGAGTGTAAAGCGGCTCCCCTCTCCTCTTTTGCTCTCGACATCTATCTTTAGATTCATCTCGTCGCACAGCTTTTTGACGATATGCAGCCCCAACCCAACGCCGCGGGCATGCTCTTTGTAAAATCGCTGAAAAACCTTTTCGGGATGCTCTATTCCGACTCCAGTATCTTCGATCGTCAATCGGGCGTTTTTCGCATCGAGCGTTATCGCAACGCTTCCCTCTTTTATATTGTATTTCGCGGCATTGCCGATGACATTGTCCAAAACCCTTGTCATGGCATCCTTGTTGGCGCGAATCTTCAAGGGCGCAAGATTCAGCCGAAAATGAAGAGAAGGATAGGCTTTGCCGATCAACTCGCTCCTTTCACGCACCAGCTCATCCAGCAAAAAAGTATCGCTTTGCAGAACATGGCCGCCAAGATAGGCGCGCAGATTCTCCTGCAGCCGCAGCAACGTCTCCACGGCCGCTTCTATGCGTGACACCTTCTTGCTCGTTGGACACTCCTTGTGCAGCATGCTCACATTGAGCCGCACGATTGAAAGAGGTGTGTTGAAATCGTGGAGGATGTCCTTGACGAACTCTTCGGTCAGCACCAAAGCCCGCCGCAACGGATTTAGAGAAAACAGAGAAAAAAAGAGTGACAAAAGCGCCACTGCCGCGTCTATTATCAGAAATTCGACAAGAAGTTCCTTTTCTATATTACGCAGATCGGCACGATAGCTCTCGATCGGATAGGCGATCTTCATCACATACCGTTGGCTTTTCGGCAGAGGAAAGAGCGCATAGACGGCACTGTCGTCCTTTTTCAGCAGATAAAGCTCGGCATCCTTGGCCGGAATGAAGTCTATCTTGAATCTGGGGCATTTCAGATCGAAGCTGCAGATGCGCATCTGTGCAAAGATTTTGTTGTCGAGCGTCGTTCGTTCTTTTGTGTACAGGTTGTAAAAAAGGATTGCAAGAAGAATGGTGAGAGAGAAGAAAAAGAGGGAGAAACTCTTTAGAAACGCTTCACGCTCAACACTCTTCAAGCGCATAGCCGACCCCGCGTATATTCTTGAATTCGATGCCCGTCTTCTCTTTGAGTTTGTTGATAGCCACGCGTAGGGCCGCGGAGCTGGGATGCTCCAGACATTCGAGCAAAATATTGCGATCGATCACCTGGCCCGGATTTTGCAGAAAACGACGAAGAAGGCACAGCTGCACGTCCCCCAAAGAGATGATATTGTCATTGCGCTTGAGTGTTAGTGTTTTGGGGTCGAACGTAACCTCCTTACAGCGAAAAAGAGTCTCTCTCTTCGCGAGCTTGGCATTGACGCGGATCAGCAGTTCTTCGGGAAAGAAAGGTTTTTTTATATAATCATCCGCTCCGAGCTTAAAACCTTTGGCGATCGTTTTGATATCCGTCATCGCGCTGATAAAGATAGCCGGCGTATCGTCCTCTGCCTCCCGAAGCGATTCGAGCAGATCGAAACCGTCTATTTCGGGTACATTGATATCGAATATATAAAGATCGTAGTCGTTATCGTAACTCTTCCGTGCGGCCAAATCTCCATCGACGACATGGTCCACTTCGTATCCACTCTCCTCCAGGAGCTCCCTGATCGTTTCACCCAGCGCCACATCGTCTTCGAGCAGCAAGATTTTTCCACTCATATCAGTCGATGATGTGAGCGACGAATTTGCTCATATTCCCCAAAATCTCTCCTCCGCGACGATATCCCAGCCCACAGCCTTCATATGCGAAAAAGAGCCCCGCCTGGTAGCAGTTTCCGGCTTCGTCTCTCGGCAGCTTTACAAACTCCTGGTAGATACAGGGCTGATCTTCATAGAGCGCTTCGCCGCTTTGGATCACTTCAGCCTTTTCGTTCAGTATTTTGACACTTCCACCCTCTCTGCCGAAAAACGGCTTTTGTACCTGCTTGACCCCAAGCGGCTCGAACGACGTCTTGAGCAGCAGCGGGTGGCCGGGAAACAGATCCCACAAAATTTTGAGCATCGCCTTGGATTGAAACATCAGGGTATAGGCGGGGTTTAGAACGATCGCTTTCTGATTCTCTATGATTTTCGTGAGTATCCGCGCCAGATCGCTCTCCTCTATCGCTATCGCCTCCCACGGAATCAGTTTGAACCAGTACTCGTACTGCTCGCCTTCGTAAAAAATCCCTTCATCTTCGGAAAACTCCACCTCGTCCACATACGCAAACGCCGTATGAAAACCCGCATCGTCGGCCATCTTTTGCAGCAGCTTCGTCGTGTTTTCATCCTCTATATGCCCCTTTGCGGCACTAAAGAGAACCTTCCACCCTCTGTAATACTTTTCGAAATCTTCAAGATCGCCATCCAGCACCACAAGCCGCTTGAAATTGTCGCGGATCGCTTCGTAAACATGGTTGAACTGCGCCGCTTCGTTCAGATCATTGGCTTTGAGCAGCGCCCACTGTACGATCGCCGTTTCAAAAAGCGCCGTAGGAGTGTCGGCGTTGAACTCGAGCAGCTTGATCGGCGCGCCTGAGATACCACCGGATAGATCGAAACGGCTGTAGATATGCCAGTGCACATCGTTCTCCCAGCTCTTTTTCACTACATCCACCAGATTGAAAGGGATTCCGATCTCATGAAAAAGATCGTTTTTCACCACATGCTCGCCCGCCTCCACGAACATATCGTAAAGCTCGTTGGCTGCCTCGTAGTAAGCTTCCGCTTCCGCCTCAGTCACGATCACGGCCTCGTCGGCCACATATGGAGTCTCGTCGGTGTCGGTGTGCCAGTGAAAACCTATGGAGTCGAGAAATTCCGGAGTCAATGGTCGAAGTTTTTTGAGAGAAACCATCGCCTATCCACCGAAACCGAATGTAGAGCGCGATCTCGTGCCGCTTCCGCCAAAAAATCCCGAACGCCCGGAACGGCTGCGCGTCGTGGAGCTTTTACTCTTTTTGGCTTTGTTGAAACTGTTGACGCTGCGGCTGTATGCGCTGGGAGATTTGTAGCTTCTTTGGCGCGTGCGCTGATAGTTGGGGTTGTTGAAAAGCTTGTTTCCGATCCAGCTGCCTATGATGGCGCCTGCCGCCGATGCCAAAATAGCCTCGCCAAGGCCCAGCCCTCCGCCGGAAGAGAGCTCCGGATTCGTCAATGCCGATCTCCCTTCGTCGATTTTTTTGGCCTCCTGCGCAACGAGAGCGTCCAGCTCCTCTTTGGTCAATATCTTTTCGCTGCCGTCGAGCTTTCGCAAAATGACCCTGGTCGTCTCGGCAGGATACTCCTCAGCGATTTTATATTGGTTGGGCGCCACTTCGTCGATCACGACGAAGGCCCCCTGCTTTTGGCTCGCCTGAGTAAAAGCGTCCGACTGCCCTTGCTCTTTCTTTTCGCATCCGCTCATCGCTATCATCGCCACGGCACCCAGCGACCCCACCATCGCATATGTGGAAATCTTTTTTATATAGTGTTTCAAAACATCGTCCTTGAGATCGTTATTTATCGCGCATTCTACCAAATTTTAGAGATTCTTGTAATGTGGGCCCCGCCCTGAAACAGTCTCCACACTTCCATGAATCATACAATGACACCATGGTTTAAGCAAAAATAGATTATCATAACGCAGGCTTAAGGGCGCCTCCAAAAACCCTGCACACCCATAGAAGGCAAAGTTGTGGTAAGATTTTAAAAGAGATATCCGCAGGCCTGGCCATAGCCAAGTCAAGGAGATATCTTTTAGAATATTGCCTCAAATTTGCCTTCCCTTCGGGCTTCATGAGCTTTGCCTTATGCTGCGTTGCACCTTCTTGAATTACCTAGAGGTAGTCCTGCGTCGGTGCGCCTTGCTCAAGACAAAGCTCATGAAGCTATGGGTATGCAGGGTTTTTGGAGGCGCCCTTAATTCAAACATCATAATATTCTCTTGACATACATCAAGAAAATACAAGGTGTTTGGATGTAGAATAGCTTATATAGAAAAAAATCGTTCCGGTCAGCTATGCATAAATATTGCTGTTTGTCACATTGTGCAAAGCTGACCGGAACGGTTAATCCAAACATACAAGGGAGTACGTATGAACAAAATCAAGATGAGTCTTGTAGCGGCAATCGCTGCAGCTGCGGCGACAACAGGCGCAAATGCGGGAGCACTGGACAGCATCCTAAGCAATCCGAAGCTCGATATCGAACTTCGTCCAAGATACGAATCAGTAGATGACGATGTCCACAAAGATGCAAGCGCATTGACCGTCAGAACTGCGATCGGTGTACAGACAGGTCTTTTCGAAGTTGACGGACTGAACGCACAACTGCAGGCGATGAGCGTAGATCACTTCGG
>JAMOOM010000153.1 GCA_027065515.1 Campylobacterales bacterium | reverse complement strand
ACTCTTGGCGCTGCTTACGAATTCCTGAGCGATGCTGGCGATGGAGACGCTCCATTTATGACACCTCTTGCGACTCTTCACGCAATGAACGGATGGGCTGACAAATTTTTGGCAACCCCATCTGGCGGTTTGACAGATATAAGCGTAAAAGCAGCCTACGATGCAAAAGAGTACGGAAAACTAGCGGTTATTTATCACGACTTTGGTACGGACAGCGACATGCCAACAGCACTCAATGGCACTGCAGCTAGCGATGATCTTGGATCTGAAGTTGACGTAGCATACAACTATAAAATCAATAAAAGCCTTGGCCTTCTTCTGAAAGGTGCTTGGTATAGCGAAGGAGATGTTAAGGGTGTCAGAGCTGATACCAATAATGATGGTAATGTAGATACCTACAAACCTATTTACCACGATACCACAAAATACTGGGTTCAACTCGACTACAAATTCCACGCGGAAATGTAATCTTTCAAACCGCCTTCGGGCGGTTTGCCCAACTCTGTAACGACCTCCTCATTTTCGATACTTTCAACCCCACCATTCACTCTATTTTGCTATAATATCCTCTAAAAAGAGGAGTGTTCATGCGGCATCTCATTACCACCGACGACTTCACTACCCAGGAGATCGAAACTCTTTTCAAAGATGCCGAATCCTTTCTCTGCTCGCCCCCTGTGAAACTTTTGCAAAATCGTCTCGTTATCACTCTTTTTTTCGAAAACTCCACCCGTACGCGAAGCAGCTTCGAGATAGCAGCCAAAAAGCTGGGGGCCGACGTGGTGCACCTTGATGTCGCCAAAAGCTCCACAAAAAAGGGCGAAACGCTATACGACACCGCAGCGAACCTCAATGCGATGGGACCGGATGCCATCATCGTCCGCCACGCCCAAAGCGGTACGCCCTATCAGATCTCGCGCCATGTAGATTGCGCTATTTTCAATGCAGGAGACGGCGCGCATGCCCATCCGAGCCAGGCACTTTTGGATCTTTTTACGATCCGCCGACACTTTGGAGGGAATATCGAGGGCAAGCATATCGCTATCGTAGGCGATATCAAAAACTCCCGTGTCGCAAACTCCAACATCCGGCTTCTGACACGTTTCGGGCTCGAAATCACACTCGTAGCCCCTCCGCATTTCCTGCCTGAAACCGACCTGCCGACTACCACAAAAATAGATGACGTGCTGGACGATGCAGATATCATAATGAGTCTGCGCACCCAGACGGAGCGCCATGCCCAGCCCATCTACGCCAGCCTCAAAGACTATGCCAGCGACTACTGCATCACGAAAGAGCGCATCGGCGATCGCGATATTCTGCTCTTGCACCCAGGGCCTGTCCATCGCAACATCGACATAGACGATGCGATGCTCTCTGATCCCCGCTGCAAGGTGCTCGAACAGGTCAGAAACGGTGTCGCCGTACGGATGGCCGCGCTGAAAAAATTGATCCTCGCCAACGGCTGAACACCCAATGCATGAAGGCTTCGCCGAAATATCACGCCTTGCGGCAGCAGGCACCCCATTTCTTTTCATAATCTCCTACGACAAGAGTGAAATAGTAGTACGCCCGCTGAAGGGGGACTCTTCGTTCAGGGTATCCATACACAAACCGCACCAGGTCGAGTCTGCTTCCAAGCCACCCGCTTCCTGCTTCAAAAAAGATCCCGTTTCTTTTGACGCTTACAAAAAGGCGTTCGATCGTGTCATCGAAGAGATTCGCGCAGGAAATACATATCTGCTGAATCTCACCTTCTGCACCCCCATTGAAACAGGACTTTCACTCGAGCGTATTTTCGAAACCGCAAACGCTCCTTACAAGCTTCTATACAAAGACAGATTTGTATGTTTCTCCCCAGAGCCGTTCATCAAAATTTCGCCGAATGGAATCATCGGCACATTTCCGATGAAAGGAACCATCGACGCATCCATACCAAATGCCGAAGAAGCCATTCTTTCAAACGAAAAGGAGATGGCCGAGCATGTAATGGTGGTGGACCTGCTGCGAAACGATCTTGGAATCGTCGGCAGAGATGTTCGCGTAAAAAAATTCCGATATATTGACCGCATCCCCGCTGCGGGTAAAACACTGCTGCAGGTAAGCTCGAAGATCGAAGCACAGCTCTCTTTGAATTGGCCAACGAAGCTGGGAGAGATTTTGGACAGAATGCTTCCGGCCGGATCCATAACAGGAACGCCCAAAAAGAGGACATGCGAGATTATAAACAGCGTAGAGTCTCACGAAAGGGGCTTTTTTACAGGGGT
>JAMOOM010000152.1 GCA_027065515.1 Campylobacterales bacterium | reverse complement strand
TGTTGGATTTTGAGCTGATCGAAAAAGCCCAAAAAGCCTACAGGGAAGGTGATTGCAAAAAAAGCATCGAAGCGTTCGAGAAACTGGCCGTGAAATCCGCTCACAATGAAGCGTGGTATGATCTGGGCAACAGTTACTACAAATGTGGCCGCTACAAGATGGCGCTTCAGGCCTACGAGCATATGATGACCTCCGATACAAAGAAGCGGATGTACAAACTATACAATATGGCCAATTGCCATGTCAAGCTCGGCAATCTCCAAAGAGCGGCCGAGCTTTACAAAAAAGTGCTTGAGCTTGGTGATGACAGTGATGCAAGATTCAATCTCGCACTGGTGGAAAATGCACTTAAAGCAAAACAGAAAGATGGCCTCAAGAGTGCAAATAAAAAAAATGGCCAATCGAAAAATACAAAACAGGGTGGTGGCGTATCGAAAGAGTCACAGGCCAAACAGGGTGCGAGCCAAAAAGGAAAAAAAGCCCCAAGGAGCCGGGAGTTAACTCTATCGGAAGAGAAGAAGTGGATGAGACTTATCGAAAACCAGCCACTCAAAGCGAAACTCTATCCGCTGACGCCGTCCAAAGGAAAAAAGGATACTAGTGTCTGGTAAAATTTTCAAAGCCACCTTTATGATATCGGTTTTGGGCCTCTTACCTATTTTGGCTTCGGTACGTGCCAGCGTCGATGAAAATCCGGTAATCTCCGGTGAATCGGTCGAGCTTTCGATTGAAGCTAAAGGCGAACATGTCAAATTCCCAAAAATCGAAAAAATAGGCAATATTCCGGTAACGGAAGAGGGATCTCAGCGGTTTGAGCATTTTGAAAACAATCGAACTGTCGTGGAGTGGGTCAAACTCTATGCCTTCACTCCCGAAAGAAGTATCACGATCCCGTCCTATGCCGTTGTGGTCGATGGTAAAACAAAGAAGACATCCCCGATATTTTTACAGGTAAAAAATGGCGGTGGGGCTGATATAAAGAAGGATTTTCGTCTTGAAATCGAAAGTGATAAAAAAGAGGCGTATGTAGCGGAAGCAGTGAGAGTTGTTGCCAGGTTTTACGAGAAAAAATCTGCGCCGGTAATGAATGTGGAGTTTTTGCCCATACATTATGAAAATTTTTGGGTCAAGCGCATAGGAGGTGAAAAGCGGTATGTCAAAAACGGATATCTGGTGCATGAAATCCATTATCTGTTCTTTCCGCAAAAAGCTGGAAAACTTGTTGTAGAGCCGGTATCCGTGAAGGTGGCGGTGGCCAAAAAGATGCGCGACGCTTTCGGTTTCATCGTGCGGAGGCCTATATGGTTTACACTAAAATCCGAATCTATTCCATTGCAGGTGAAGCCACTCCCTCCTGACATAAATTTAGTGGGGCACTTCAAAATCGGTGCCGAGGCTCACCCCCGGTCCGTTTCGGCCGGCGAGCCCGTGGAGCTGCATGTCAGAGTGGATGGGGAAGGGAACATCGAAGATTACGACCCCTTGGAATTGAAGATAAAAGGAGTGACTGTCTATGCGGACAAGCCGAAATTGTCACAAAAATACAGCCATGGAATCTACAGGGGCAAATGGGAGATGAACTATGTATTGATTGCACAAAAACCGTTCACGATCCCCTCGTTTACATTGCGCTACCTCGATCCTTCCAGTGGAGAGGTCCGAACACTAGAAACTTCTCCAATAGAGATAGAAGTGAAGGGTGCTACACAAAAAGATATTCCAGTCAAAGATAGCAAGAGTAAAATCGGAAGCCCTGAGCCAAAGATTGATTTCGTGAAAAATTCATGGCTGATGCTGGCGTTTGTTTTCGGGATGGGCACGATGTATGGCGCTGTGTCGTTGGCGAGATTTTTAGGCAGAAAGCAAAAAAAACGGCCCAAAAAGATCATAAAAGAGAAAGAGATGCTTCAAAGAGTTTTGCCTTATGTGCATCGATGTCCGGATGCGGCAATCATGGCGGAGAATCTGTATGCGAAGATCTATGAAGGAAAACCGGTGAAGATCGATATCAAGAAATTTGAGTCTTTGATGTCCAAAATTGATGGATGTTGAAAATCAAAGAATATCGTGCAGTTTCTGCGCTTTTTCCATCCAGCTGGCCAACTCTTTCCAATCCTCTTTTTCGACCATGTCGCGGCACTTAGCAAGCTCCTCTTCGAAGTGGTCCATGGCATCTAGGAGGTTTTCTTTATTCTGCTTGAAGATTTCGTTCCACATGATCGGCGAGCTTTTTGCCAAACGGCTCATATCCCGAAAACCTCCAGCGGCAAGAATCAGAATGTTTTCGGCGTCTTCTTGTGACATCACGGCATTGGCAAGCGCATAACTGATGGCATGGGGCAGGTGGCTGATATAGGCGGCATGTCGATCGTGCTCCTTCGCGTCCATCGTTACAATCTTCATGCCTATCGCTTCAAATAGCGCTTTTGCAGTTGCACGTTGGAGTTCACCACTCTCTTCCAGATTGCAAAGTACGACGATTTTGTTTCGATACAGGTTTGCCAGAGCAGCGGAGGGGCCAAACTTTTCGGTACCGGTCATCGGGTGCGCAGGGACTACGTTTTTTCTGATTTCGGCAGGGATGTTCGCTACGATTTTCTCTTTCGTGCTTCCGAGGTCTATGATCGTACACATCGGCGACACATCGGTCAGATTTTGAAAAGAGTTTATGATACCGTTTACGGGTATCGCCAAAAAGATTACATCGGCACGCCTGATCTCTTCCCATTCAGCTATCTCGTCCACCAAGTGGTATTTCAGTGCCTCTTTGCAGTGGGATCGATTGTGATCATGTCCCAATACTTTTGTGACCTGGGGTACACCTTTGAGTGCCAATCCCATCGATCCGCCCATGAGCCCCAATCCGACGATGCCAACAACCATGAATAACCTTTGAATATGATAGGCGTCATTATATCCAAGGGGTGGTTTAATGGAGTTTAATAGAAAAAATGATAAACTCTACACCTTTGTATACATAAATAGAGGATATCCATGAAACGTATCGTATCCGCACTTTTGCTTTTGGTCATATTCGCCAGCGCACAGCAGATCAGAGCAATAAAATTCGACGGCCTGATCCATCTTTCTCCAGATATCGCGAAGGAGATCATAGGCATCCATCCGGGTGAGTCGATCGACATCGAAAAGGTCGATACAGCGATAAGGAAGCTTTTTGCACAGGGGTATTTTAAGGATATATGGGTTACGGAAGAGCATGGAATTCTCACTTTTCACTTCAGGGAGAAGCCGGTTGTTTCGCAGATCAATTTTGTAGGATACGGTGAAAACAAAAAAGATGAGCTTCTGTCGGAAATAGGCCTGAAAAAAGGAGATATTTACGATGAGAGCAAAATAGAAAAAGCGTGCGATGCAATCAGGCGTAAAATCGAATCGGAAGGCTATTTCGATACAGTGGTGGAGGTTGAAACAACGCCACTCAAAAATGGAAGCGTCAAGGTCTCCTTTCTTATAAATAAGGGCGAGAACATCATCATCAAAAAACTTAATCTTTGCGGAGCCGAGCATTTTGACCGCGGGGATATCGAAAGCGTGATGGCCAACAGGCAGCGTCAGTTTATGGGATGGATGTGGGGTTTGAATGATGGCAAGGTCAAGATAGATCAGCTCAAATACGAAGGACCGAGAATACGTGATTTTTATATGCGGCATGGTTATCTGGATGCGAATGTGGAGCCTCCTTTATTGCGTGTAGATTTTAACCAGTACCGTGCAATTTTGGATTTCAAAATTGAAGAGGGCGATATATATCGTGTCAAAGATGTAAAGATCGAGCTGGCCGAGCCGGTGATCGATCCCAAGATGCTGAAAGATGACCTTCGCATAGATCCTGGTGAAATATTCAATATCGAAGATCTTCGCAAAGATATGGATAAGATCAAAGAGAAGGTGGCGAATTTGGGGTACGCTTTTGTCCGTGTAGTCCCGGATTTCAGCAAAGACAGGAAAAACCATACCGTTATCGTCAAATACAAGATTTTCCCTGGAAAAAAGGTCCATATACGAGATGTCATCATTTCGGGCAATACCCGCACGCTTGATCGCGTAATTCGTAGAGAGATCTATCTGGCGCCTGGCGACACCTATAATCTGACGGATCTGAAAGATTCGAAAGCGGCACTGATGCGCACGGGATATTTCGAGAATGTCGTGATAGACGAAAGGCGTGTCAGTGAAGATCAGATGGATCTTGTCGTAAATGTCAAAGAGGCGCAGACAGGCAACATCATGGTCGGTGGCGGATATGGCAGCTATGATGGATTTATCATAAATGCTTCAATCAATGATAAAAATGTGTTTGGAAGTGGAATTTCGATGGGGTTGAGTCTGGATTTCTCCAGGCATAGAAGCAACTTCAATTTCAATGTCACCAATCCGCGGATTTTCGATAGCGATTATAGCGCGGGTGTCAATCTTTACAATTCCGAGTACGAGTCTTACGACTATACGGAAAAAAGAAAAGGCGGATCGGTCAGCGTCGGCAGGCAGATTGAACGTTACTGGCATGCAAGGGCGATGTATCAATATTTCGATACGAAATTGACTGGCATGAATTCTGATTACCCCGACTACGCACTCTACAATGGCAATACGTTTATAACAAGTGCGATCACGCCCAGCCTGCAGTTCAACAATACCGACGACTACTATCTGCCGCGTCACGGTATGATGTTTGGCGCAAGCTTGGAGTATGCAGGAATTGGTGGAGATGCGAAATTCAATAAAGACTATTTCACTTTTGCCATATTTCAAGGACTCGAGAATTATATAAATTACGATTTAATCTTGCGGTATAAAGCGCGTCTTGGAATGATTCCATGGGATGATAAATTGCCTGTAAGTGAAAAGTTTTTCATGGGGGGGCTTAGAACCGTTCGCGGCTACCAATCGGGATCCATCTCTAAAAAAGATGCCAATGGATATCTACTGGGAGGCAAATATACATTCTCCAACTCGGCAGAAGCGAGCATCCCTTTGATCGAAGCTGCAAAAATGCGAATCGCTTTCTTTTTCGATTATGGAATGATTGGGGAAGATTCATTCACAGAGGAGAAACGAGCAGGTACGGGAGCCGCCATAGAGTGGTTCTCTCCGATGGGGCCGATCAGCCTGGTATTCGCCAAGGCATTGATGTCCAAAGAGGGCGATCATACGTCCAACTTCGAATTTACGATGGGAACGCAGTTTTAGTACCCATAAAAGTATCCATTGGGGATGAGAGGGTGAGAAAGATGACCCTCTCTATCGGCTATCTAAATTGGACGGCGATGGGAGCGGGTTTTTCCAGCTTTTTAAGGCGCTCTTTTGCCAGATATATACCAAAAGGTGCTTCAATGAAGAGTACTCCACTGTCATAGTAGGCGTTGACACTTCCGTAGCCCCTGGCAATATGTACAGTCTGCGCCAGGGATACGATGTAACTCATCCATGCCAGGGTTGATCCGTCTGGAAGAAGTTTTTTATAGGGGCGGGTAAAGCTCTCTTTCGGTAGGCGGCGTTTGTTGAACCGAACCAGCGTGGCGATCAGAATCATCTCTTCATGGGTGAACCCAAAATCCAATTCGTTCATGATCATATATGCACTGTGTTTGTGGTAATCGTAAAAATCCAGACGTATGCCAATCTGTGAAAGTTTTGCCGCTATTTCAACATGTCTGCGCCCCTCTTCAGGCAGATTGAATGGTGCCTGAAGTGCTTTGAAGAGTGCAGAAGCGGTAGATGAGATATTGGCGGCAAGCCGTGTATCTACACAGAAACGATCTTGCAGGCTTCGTACGCTTGGATTGAAGTTGGCAGGAAATAGATAGTTGTCGTTGCGAAGAAGATCGCTCAGAAAAAGACCTTCGCGCACGCCGGCGCCGCTGGTGATCACCTCTTTTGCTTCTATAGCTTCGACAATCTGCTTGAAGATCAATGCGCCGGGGCGAATAGTGTCGATTCTATCTTTTTTGATACCGTATTTCGATAACTTCATTACCGATGCTTTGGTCAGTTTGTCGATAAATTTTCCCTCATCATCGATTGAAAACGAGAAAGCGTGAAGTTTTTCGATCGAATGAGCGTTTCTTTCCATTATCGCTTTGGCAATTGCGCGAATCGTGCCGCCAATGCCGACTGCAAGTGTCGCCCTGAAGGTATCTGGCAGTTCTTTCAATGCGGTGTCGATATAATTTTTAGCCTCATCGAGTGGACGTTTGTTGTCGAAAAAGAGCTCTTTGAGGCGCACCGTGCCGATATCAAGAGAGCATGTTTGTACGATTTTTTTCCCTTTGATCAGCGCCATATCGGTTGACCCGCCGCCTATGTCTATGGTTATCCCATCTTGAATAGGCAGAAGATTCACAGCCGCCACTCCGCCAAGCCGCGCCTCTTTGTGGCCATCTATAACCTTGATGCGAAGGCCAAGGTCCCGGTGCGCGCGCTGCAGAAACTCTCTTTTGTTTGGAGCGTCGCGTACAGCGGACGTGGCTACGCATAAAATCTTGCGCACCTTGAAGCTCTTGGCTACCTGGAGAAATTGCGAAAGAGCGGCGATGGCGCGATCTATGGCTTCAGGTTGAAGCTCTCCATTTCTGGCATATGCTCCTTCGCTGATGCGTACACGGCTGCGGCTCTCGTTTAGAAGATAGAATCCATAACGGCTCGTCCTCTCGAATACCACCATTCTAGCCGAATTGGATCCAATATCGACGATAGCTGTACGTTTGGCCATCGGTCAATGACCCTCTTTCAAAGAGTGGATGCTACAGCTCTTTTTCAAGGTGCTTGAATTTGAATTTGAGCTCTTCGACGTTTTCTACATTGTCAGGATCTGGAACGATGCAATCTACGGGGCATACGGCGATGCAGGCCGGCTCGTCGTAAAAGCCGACGCACTCCGTGCATAGATCGGGATCGATGATATAGACAGGATCACTCTCCTCGATAGCTCCAGTGGGGCACTCTTCACGACATGCGTCGCATGCGATACATTCATCGGTAATCATCAAAGCCATAAATAAAACCTTCTTCGTTAAATTTCCGAGATTTATAACCTATCTAACCTTAATTAGAACTTAGAGGAATTTCACACTGAGGATTCGTGGAGAAAACAAGAGTGGCGATAGCTCCAGAATGTCCATCTTTTCGGTTTTCAAGACTTATTTTTGCACCCATGGCGTCTGCTGCCGATTTGGCAAGAAAAAGCCCCAAGCCTGCGCCCGGAGCGTTTCCAACGCGCTTAAATGGTGCAAAAAGATCGATATTTTCATCCACTCCAACACCTTCGTCGATTACCTCCAACCGGATCTTGTCTCCATTTTGGGGTCTCGTTTTCAGAATGATTTTTCCGCCTTTGGGTGTAAATTTGATAGCGTTTTGCAAGAAATTTTGTACGATCTGGTTGAGCAGGGTCTTTTGTATGCAACCAACGAAGGAGTCGGGTTCGAGATCCATCACCACCTCTTTGCCCTCCGATTTTGCCAACAGAGCGAAATCTTCACCTTTGCGACGGATAAAATCGACGATATCGATGGTTTGTGGAAGCTCGAAGTGCGCCCCCTCCTGCCTTCCGATCTCCAGAATTGAGCCGATCATCTGATTCATCTCCTGGATCGTTTTGTTGGAGAGCTGGAGCGCTTCGATATATTTTTCCGGTTCTCTTTTTTTGATCAGCGTTACATCGTTTTTCAGCTTCATTACATTCAGGGGAGTTTTCAGCTCATGTGCGGTGCCGATGAAAAGCTCTTTTTGGTATTTTACAAAAGTCTGGATACGGTTTATAAGACGGTTGATTGATTCTCCAAGCGGAATGAACTCTTCTGGAAGTGTACGTGTGTCGATTGTGGTGAGGAAATTTTCATTCAGCGTGGAGAGTTTTTTTGTCAATCGGGTTATCGGCACCAAAAGCATAGCCGAAAGACCGAAAGCATAAAGTACGATGAGAATAAGGCTGATGAGGTTGATGATAATGATCGAACGCAAAATTTTATGAAGCATTCTGGATACGTTGGTGATATCCTTGCTTATGAGCAGATAG
>JAMOOM010000151.1 GCA_027065515.1 Campylobacterales bacterium | reverse complement strand
TCACTGCTGGAGAATGCGGGAGCCTTTCGTAGCGACAATGTGGGCGTCTATGGCAAAGAGGGTGTATCACATGTGGCACCGCCGCCCTATCGTGTCCCTGAGTTGATGGCACAGTTGTTTGGCTGGCTCAAGCGTACCGACGAACATCCGCTGGTGAGCAGCTCGGTTTTTCACTACGAATTTGAGTTTATCCACCCTTTTAGCGACGGCAACGGTCGTATCGGACGGTTGTGGCAGAGTGTCGTTTTGGGAACGTATCGCCCCATCTTCTACTATATTCCCATCGAGAGTGTCATCAAAGAGCGTCAGCAAGCCTATTACGACGCCTTGCAAGAGGCGGGAAGCGTAGGAGAGAGTACCCCTTTTGTCGAGTTTATGCTAGAAAGTATCCATCAGAGTGTGCAGGCATTTTTGGACGATTACACCGAAAGTGACCCAAAAAGTAGCCTAAAAAGTGACCAGAAAATTCTCGAACTCATCGAGCAGGATAACCATATCACCATCAAAGAGCTTGCATTGCGGCTGAAAATGAGCGAATCGGGCATCAAAAAAGCGCTGAAAAAACTCAAAGCATCAGGTACGCTTAGAAGAGTCGGTGGAGCCAAAGGCGGGCATTGGGAGGTAAGCGATGGCGAGATTTAACGAAAAACTGGTACTCAATCGATGGATGCTCTCACATTTCGATGCGCAAAGTATCGAAGATTTCGACTATCTCAAGGACAAACGCCTCGAAGAGATAGACGAAAACGGACAGAGCCGCTTCTATCAGACACTCGGCGCCAGACTCTTTGATAACCCCAGGCTTCCCAAAGCCAAACTCGAAGAGTACGATGCCAACATCGTCCGCCACACCGAAGCACTAAAGCGCGACATCCGCTGGAAATATTTCCAGTACCTGAGCCTGCTTTTTGTCGAAATCTACCTCGACCGATTTTTCAACGACAAAGAGCGGCTGCTGGCTGAACTCAACACTTTCCTGGATGAATTCAACGAAACACTGCCTCCAAAAGAGAGAATCGAGCCTTTCAAAGAGAAAGATCTCAACAAACTCGCCTTCTGGAGCGCTACGGGCAGCGGAAAAACGCTTCTGATGCACATCAACTTCCTGCAGTTTCAGCATTACGCCAAAGGTAAGATAAAGATCAACAAGACACTCTTGTTGACACCGAATGAAGGGTTGTCGGCACAACATGAACAGGAATTTAAAAGGTCCAATATATATGCTGAAACATTCAAAAAGGAAGCACAAAGTAGCCCTGTACTTGGCGGAGTGGAGATTATCGAGATTACCAAACTGGCCGATGAAGAGGGAGATAAAACCGTCGCCGTGGAGAGCTTTGAAGACAACAACCTGGTATTCATCGACGAAGGGCATCGAGGCAGCAGCGGCGATAAGTGGAAAAACAATCGCGATAAGCTGAGTGTCAATGGCTTTGCATTCGAATACAGCGCAACTTTCGGTCAGGCCATCAATGCCGCTGCAACAAAAGATAGAAAAAAGCTGACACAAGAGTATGCCAAGGCGATACTTTTCGACTACTCTTACAAATATTTTTACAACGACGGCTACGGCAAAGACTATGCCATTTTTAATATCGACGGCGAAGAGGAGGAGACGCGGTTTGACTATCTGGTGGCGGGAGTGCTCAGCTTCTATCAGCAAGCCAGGATATACGCCGACAAACCTGCTTTGATGAAAACCTACAACATCGAAAAACCGCTCATGGTCTTTGTAGGAAGCAGTGTCAACGCCGTACGGACGGAAAACAGACGCAAGGTTTCCGATGTCATCGATATTCTCCTTTTCTTTGACCGTTTTATCGCCAATGAAGGCAATCGGAGCCTTCAGGCCATCGAACGGATACTCTCGGGCGAAAGCGGTATGGTCAACAAAAAAAACGAAGATATCTTTATCAACCGATTTGCCTATCTCTCCTCCTTGGAGTGGGATGCCAAACGCATCTTCGACGATCTACGCACTCTACTTTTTGGAAACAGTCACGGAACCTTGCATCTGGACAATCTCAAAGGGGTAGGTGGAGAGATCGGCCTTCGACTGGGTGAAGGAGAGTACTTCGGTGTCATCAATGTAGGAGATACGAACGATCTGGAAAAGCTGTGTATCGAAAACGGTCTGGATATTGCCAAAAAGGAGTTTTCCGACTCCCTTTTTGCAAACATCAACCAAAAAGAGTCTCCCATCAACCTGCTTATCGGCGCAAAGAAGTTTACCGAAGGATGGAGCAGCTGGCGGGTCAGTACGATGGGATTGATGAATGTAGGCAAAAAGGAGGGCTCACAGATCATCCAGCTCTTCGGACGGGGTGTCAGGCTCAAAGGAAAAGATTTTTCACTCAAACGAAGCCGTGCCTATGACCAGGGCATCGAAGCGCGACTTCAGTCCGTGGAAACATTGGGGATTTTCGGCATCAAAGCCGACTACATGCGCCAGTTCAAAGCCTATCTGGAAGAAGAGGGAGTGCCGACAGGCGAGAGAGTGGAATTTATCCTGCCCGTTATCAGGGATACGCGCTACAAAAAGCATCGACTCAAAGTTTTACGTCTAAAAAAAGAAAAAAGCTTTAAAAAAGAGATTTTTCTCTCTTTGAACTATAAAAACGAAAAACGCATTTTCAAAAAGGTGGTGCTCAATCTCTACAAGCAAGTAGAGCAGATGGAAAGGAGCAATGTCAAAGCTCAGAAGATTCACTTCGAAGAGGCCAAACTCACAGATGAGCATATCGCCTTTCTCAACACAGATCGTATCTTTTTCGAGATAGAACGTTATAAAAGTGAGCGCAACTGGAGCAACCTGAGCATCTCAAAAGAGGCGATAGAGAGCCTGCTTCGTCATCATGACTGGTATGCCCTGCAAATACCGAGCGCTCAACTGGAAATAAACAGTTTCGACGATATAAACCGCATCAAAGAGATCGTCATCGCACTGCTCAAACTCTACACTAAAGCGTTTTATGAGCATGAAAAGGCCGAGTGGGAGAGTCGGTTTATGGAGTATGCGGAGTTGGACGAGAATGATGCCAACTTCATTGACTCCTATTGCGTCAGTGTCGATGACAAAGAGACTGATATCATCCAGAAGCTTCGTACACTCGAGCAGCTTTTGATTAAAAAAGATTTGAATGAAGCAAAGTTCAAAAATATCGCACGAAGCGACTTTCGGGCTATCGTATTCGATAAACATCTTTATAATCCGCTTCTGTATAAAGATAGAGGCTTACTTACTCTCAGCATCACTCCCGTCGAGTTGAATGACGGTGAAGCCACATTTGTTGAGGATTTGAAGCGATTCGTTCTTGCAGAACCCGACTACCTGAAGAATACCCAACTCTTTTTGTTACGCAATCGAAGCAAAATCGGCGTAGGCTTCTTTGAAGCGGGCAACTTCTATCCCGATTTCATCATGTGGCTTATTCGTGACAGTAAACAATACATTGTCTTTATAGATCCCAAAGGGCTTCGCAATGTCGATGTACTGGGTGGTGGTAAAGTCAACTTTTTCAAAGAGATAAAAGAACTGGAGAAGAAACTGGGAGAAGAAGATACCATTCTGGAGTCTTTTATCGTTTCGACCACTTCGTTCAACGCTTTGAGTGATATTCAGAGTGCGTTGAGCAAAGAAGATCTGGAAAAGAAGCATGTCCTATTCCAAAAAGACGATAAGGAGATATACGTTAAAAAAATATTTAAAACTATCTTCGACAATTGAAAAGCCATGGGTAATCC
The DNA here is from genome assembly GCA_027065515.1 of Campylobacterales bacterium. GTDB lineage: Bacteria > Campylobacterota > Campylobacteria > Campylobacterales > Hydrogenimonadaceae > Hydrogenimonas. Next base: position 85,103 of record JAMOOM010000151.1, on the reverse strand, counting down.
CCCAAAACCCCACCCTTCCCAAAAGTAGAGAAAAAAGCAGAAAAAAAAGGGCTTGAATTTTGCGAAATTGGAAGGGTTTTCGAAAGGAGTCGAGACCAGAAAGAATTGCCGAGGGAGCGAAACGAAAAGATCGTGTAGAATGCCCCTGGGCTTTCAATGTATGTATCACCGTAAATTCCTCCTGGCTTATCATGACTGTGCTCCTAATCTTTCTTTCTGGAATCACAGTCTATCCAGTGGCGCACTTTTACTCTGCGCAGGTGGTGTATTTTAGCATTGCGCGGGACACCATCTGAGACAATGCACAAATGAAGGCCTTCCGTAAACGGCTCAGGCAAAATGGCAAGCATGGCGCCGCCGTACAGATTGCAGTGATGAGAAAATCGATACTGTTGGCCTTTTCGCTGTACAGAAATGATGAACGTTGCGATCCTCATACGTATCCAAGACACTAGGGCAAACCTAGGGCAAACAAAAGAAAAAAATGGTACAAAGCTTATGTATCAATACAAAATAGAACTTTTTAGAGAAATTTTGATTGTTTAGGAGATTTCAAGGTGGTGACTGACCTTTTTTGACTAGTGGGTATATGCGGATTTGCTCCTCTCTCCCGATTCATTACTCAGGAGAGATTGGAGCCTGTTTGACTACTGATTGTCAGATCATGTCGTTATTACTTCAAATCGATACAAGAAAGAGATACGGCATTTTACCGCACCAGGAAATAGGCTTTAATGGATCGCAATGATCGCCTTGTCATCACCATTGGATGCACTGCCATCCTTACTATAGACGAATTTTATTTCATCGCCGGTTTGGATATTTATTGATCCGTTTTGCGAACCACTAAATTGGCCAATAGAAGTTCCATTTGAAAAAATTTCCAAATAGTCGTAGTTGCTCTCACTGCTTACTGAATAATCTACAGTCGCGGGTGAATCCATATGCAGCACCAGTTCGCTGCTTGTGCTATTACCATGATTTAGTGATTCGAAAACCAATGGAGCTGTTTGATTCCAGTCGTCGATCGTTGCTATTGAAAAACTCAGCGCAGGAATGGTTTCCATATAGCTTGAATGGGCTTCGTAACCATATGCATTGAAACTGACATTGACTTCATAAGTTTGATCGGCATTTTGCAATGGGGGAAGTGGATCGGTAGGATCAAATACAATTTCAATACCGGCATATCCGTAATTTCGTTTTTGGTCATTTGGAAGTGCATCAAATTCCCCTTTGACGACATCAACCAAGCTCTGGTAATCGATATGATTGTAAACAACTTTTACAGTCTCACCATTTTGCGGTTCGAAGCCAGATAGGAATACGATAGAGTTTTCATTTGGATCATATTCCCAATGTTCTGCCAATAGATCGTTGACATATACGGTGATAGAGGATGCAATAGCTGGATACTGTAATTGGATATCGGATGTGGCCGCAGCGGCATGACGAATCGCTGCATCCATAATGCGATTGTATCCTGTTTCATAATTACGAAGATTAGCGATTTCGCCCTGCGTGGCAATAGCCATTCGATAAGCCAAGTCGTCGCTTCGGAGATCCCCCTCTTCATAACTATGGTCTTCGGGGATGACTGCATTGAGACGTATTCCTTCCTGAACAAAATAGGAGTTATCGAGATTACCATCATTTAGACCAATTTCATTCAATTGCGAATGACATTCTTCGTCTGAAACATAGACAATGTCGAGTGTAGCATTCTCTCTTGTTACGATGCTGCCGTTTATTAGGTGCTCATAAACTCTTTTCAAGCCCACTTCGTCAGCTCCATTTGTTCCTAATGAATCGAGTTGTTGTACCAGTTTTGTGAGATTGTTTTCAGCAAAATCAGAGACTGAAGCACTGTAATCTCTTCCCTCTTCCGTACCGATAACTGTCGCCTTCCAATCGATTCCATATTTGTGGACAGAAGCCTGAAATGTTTGCTGTATGGCATCAATAGCTGCCTCTTGCTCTTCGCTCATGCTTCCAGAATCATCTACAACGAAGATGAAATCACCTAAAGGTGACTTGTTCATATAGGTAAAACTCTCAGTCTCTGTAGCAAGAGTTTCATTTGCTGTAACCACAGAGTCTTTGTTGACAATGTTATTGATTTCGGTATCGTCATTCAACGTTTTGTCTGTAATTGCAACAATGACATAACTGTTGAGTGCGGTACTGTATTCAATGTAAAAATCTACATAAACGTTGGCAACGTCACTATATTGGCTAAAATCGATTGGATCGAGAATCTCGTAATTGATTCCGGAAAGCATCGCTTGGAGAAGTTGATAGAGATTGTCATTATAATTTTGTATCTCATAGCGAGCAACCAAAGATCCATCTTTGCCGACCCGGAGACTCACACCCGTAAAGTCAGATTTGAAGGTACTCTGGTCTATTAAATACGTAAGAAGATCTTGGGCTGACTCAACGTTCTGAAGAGTTGATGCATCGAGGGCAAAAGCAGCGCCAGCAAATTTACTTCGATTGTGCTCATTTTCGAAAATTCCACCATTGGTAATCCGATAAGGGTTGTCGAAATTTTCGTTTAACAGGGCAATGGATCCGTCGGGAAGATCCACTTTTATATTGTTGGATGGCACAAATTCCATAAATGAATAGATTTCGGTGGAATTGCCTTTGCCGAGCGTGACGGTAACTTCATAGTTTTGGTCAACACCGATCGGTGTACGCATTGGCTCACTGAAGCTTATCTGGATGGGATCGCCCGTATTCCACTGGGGAGTATAGTTGAAAGCTCTGGGGTCGCCCGCCTGGGCAATCAGTTGTTTGGCATTGGCGACTTCGGCGGCATCACGGAGAGCCTGGCTGAAAGGAACTGTTTCTGTGTAGGTATAGGTTTCGCTTGCACCGCCTTTGGTGAACGTGACGGCAACCTGATAACTTTGGTTTTCCACAGAAGGTGCCCGTTTGGATTCACTGAAGCTTATCTGGATGGGATCGCCCGTATTCCACTGGGGAGTATAGTTGAAAGCTCTGGGGTCGCCCGCCTGGGCAATCAGGTTCAACGCCTCCTGCACATCTCTCGCATTCAGTGTCGCAATGCTGGGACGATAAATGGAAACAACCAAAGGCTCACTTTCCTGATTCATATCGTCGACCAATAATATTTCGAATGTGTTATTATCGTCTATATTGATAGTGGGAAGCTGCAGTATGGCCGTATTGTTTTCATCTATGGAGAGACCCGTGTCATTTCCATCAAGGCGAATGTGCGCATGTGCTTCCCCATAGAGGGTTATAGGTGTAGTATCCGTATATACTTCTGTTAAATTTTCCTGTATAACCGGTGGTGCAGGCGGAACGGTATCGATATCGAGGCCCAAATCTCGTCTCAGGGTGTCCTCATAATGAGCCACTGCATGATTTTTTGGTGTCAACGAAATTCCTGCCGCTTCTATATCGTTTATTTTGGTTGTATTGCTATCTAAATCGACAAAATTTCCCTGAAGATTTTGCAGTGCCGACTCTTTTGCGGGGTCAACTACAATCCCATTGTAGGGATTATGATCTTTGTCGAGAGATTGCACAAGCTGCAACAACGCTTTGAGCCTTGGATCTTCTGTAGCATCCCGTGGCAATCCAAGCAATTCCGCTATATAAATTTTACCATCTTCATGAATGTCGCTCACCATTATGGAACCGATCTTCATTCCACCTATCTTGAAATCCACCTTTGCGCATTGCCCATCATAGAAGAATCTTCCTTCTTGGGTTGTAACATTAGTCTCATTTGAGCAAACATATGTTATACCTGCCACAGTGGTATCTTTTAAAACCGCACTCCCTTTTGGATAGATTGGTCCGGTTTGAGAGTCGCCTCCACTACCACATCCAGCGAGAATAATACCGGCCACAATAGTTGAAAGAGCCGGTAAAAAGCGCTTTGCCAATAAAATCGACATCGATTATCTCCTTGTTGAAAATTGATTTAATTTTGATTATATAGATTTTATTTTGGAATGCCATGCAAAGAAAGTGTTTTTTAAAAAATATCGATAATATGTTGCAATATGTAACAAAATGTTAACTATGGGGAATAAAAGCATCCCGGCGAAATCGATGGCACTTTTAAAAACACCCTTTTGCTCCGAGAATCATTCGAGTCTGCAAAGAGAATTTACGGCGCCCATAAAAGAATGCCGACCTGATTGGGACGAGGATAGTGGTCTTTGTTGTAGCCGGGCACCAGCTCAACGGGCTCACTTAGATCCGCATCGGCCAATGCACCTTTCGTTGAAAAAAGAGTGATTATCACTGTTTTTTGGTACAATATTTGACATTCCAAATAAATAGATCGAGCATGATACCCATGGAAATGAAAAAAGATACTTTCGATAAAGTTATAGCGATCCTGCATTCCAGATACCCGGAATGGGACGCTCCCGCCAAAAAGAGCACTTACGACTATGACCGCACCCCTTTTACCATTACGATTTCTGTGATACTCAGCTTTCGCACCAAAGATGAAGTTACCCAAGAGGCAGGCAAAAGGCTGTTCGCGTTGGCCGATACTCCGGAAAAGATGCTGACACTTTCAAAAGAGAGTATCGAAAAAACCATCTATCCGGTAGGCTTCTACCGCAAAAAAGCGCAATCTGTCCTGGAGATCTCCAGGTATCTAATAGACCGCTTCGACGGCAAAGTCCCAAACAGCGAAAAAGAGCTGCTGAAAATCAAAGGCATAGGCCCCAAGGCTGCGGCTATCATTCTCGAACGAGCCTTCGGACGAAATATCGTCGCCGTTGACACGCATGTACACCGGATTCTCAATCTCTGGGGGTTTTTAAACACCGATACTCCACAGTCCAGCTACGAAATACTCAAAGCATTGCTCGACGACAAAGAAAAAAGAGGGCTGAACCGCCTGCTGGTCGCCTTTGGGCAGACGATTTGCCGACCACAAAGACCTCGATGTGAAGTTTGCCCCGTGCAGGCCTTATGCCCAAATCCAAGCATTTAGAGTCATCCTTAATATATTTTACAAAATGACGATAATTATAGTAAGATCGTTTAAACCGAAGGAGTCGCTATGATAAGCACAAATGTAGCGAGCATGCAATCGCACACAGCATGGATGAGCCAAAACGCTCATAATATAGCCAATGTAAACACGGAGGGTTTCCATGCAGACAATACGGTGATGGACAACGGCCCCAAGGCCATTATCGAATCTACAGACAAGCCGGTCGACCTCGCCAAAGAGTTGCCGGAGCAGACAGTAATTAGCGATGGTTTTGCAACACAAGTTTCGGCCATACGCACACAAAACGAGATGATCGGGACACTATTGGACCTGAAAGGATAATCATGAACAGCATCAATACAGGCAACGGGGATCTACTTGCCAAAATTCAAATAGATACGATGAAAAAGGCGATGGATGTGCAATCGAGAGATGTTTTATCCGTACTTCAAAGTGCGACCACACAGCAGCAGCCGACAAAATCGGTCTCGCAACACTCTGTATCCCAGATAACCAAAATGGGGCAGAATATCGATATCAAAGCCTAAAAGGCTCCCTTGAAGAGCCTTTCACTCCATCTCTAGGCGCATCAGCAGCATATCTTCACCGTCGAGTATCTTGACAAGATTGCCTTGACATTCAGGGCAGGCATAGTCGTGCTTTTTTAGTGTAAACTCCTTTTTACACTCGCTGCAGTAAACCACTACTGGCTGGATATTCATCACAAAATCGGCCTCTTCGCAAATGGTCTTCTCTTTGAAAGTATTGAAAGCTGTCTCCAGCAGATGCGGTTCCACTCCACTGAGCACCCCTATCTTTACCTCGATTTTTGTGATCTTTTCGGCATTATTATCTCTAGCGTGGCGTTCGCACTGATCGAGCAGCGCTTGGACAATGGAGTATTCGTGCATGTTCAACCTTTATATCGATGTCTTGCAATGCGTTCGGGTGCATTACTGGGGCAGACTTTATATACGAAATCGCGCCGTAATTGGTGAAAATCGCTATTTTTATCCCAAAATTCGGAATGCATCCGTTTGAGCTCCTCCTCCTTACGCCGCTCGATCGATTCGGCATCGGTCTCCAGGCGATCGCGTTTTTCATCCAAGAGATCGTAGTATCGGTCTTCGTTTGCGATCAGGGCCTCACACCAGTGGTGCAGCGCTTCGAAATAACCCTCCGACGGTAATACCACATCGATCATACCGATCTTTGCGGCATATTTGGCGCTAATAGGTAAACATGCTTCGGTCAACCTTTTCGCTCTCTTTTCGCCGACACGCTTGGGCAGAGTATAAGTGTGGTATTCACTGCCACTTAGTCCCAGGGTCTTGTAATGAGGATTAAGCACGACCCCTTCCCTGGCAACGACAAAATCGCAGGCCAACCCCAAAAAGACGCCGCCCGCCCCCGCATTGCCCCCGAAGCTCGCCACCGTCAAGATATCATCACTGAACAAAATTGTCCGAATCAGGCCGTTCATGGCATTAATGTTGCTCCAGCCATCTTCACCTTGTTTTTGACTCTCTTCGAGGATCGTCAAATGGATACCGTTTCCAAAAAAATTCTCACCTCCAAGCAGCACCAATACATCCACCTTCTCCTGCAGTGTCTCCACGGCATATTGAAGACGCACACACTGTTCGGCGCTCATGGCCCCATTGTAAAAGTCAAAGCCAATATATCCGATACGCCCTTGCTGCACATATGTAATCTCTTTGAAGGTCTTCAGCTTTGGATCGACATATAGTGGGATGCGTCGCTCTTTTACACCCTTGAGACGCTCTTTGAGTACATAGGTAGCCGGGAGCTTGAAGCGATCAGGCTCACGCAGATGAGTAATCCAGACTGCTCCGTTGCTGGTACCAAGACAGATCGCCCCGTTACGCTTAGCCAAAATTTTTTTGGGCGCACCTTTGATCTGTGCCTCCTCATGGGCACCGTAAAGATAACAGTGAACCCCTAAAATGTCATCCATGATACCCGGATAATTATCGCCACTTCGGATTTTTTTGACAATCGTCTCGGTATCGTCTCTTTCCCAGTCGATACACCGATCAGGTTGAATGACCAGCGGATGCATCGGGGCGAGCACCGTTTGGGGCGCGGGATAAAAGCAAGGATCCCCAAAGTGCTCGATCGCCTCTTGAATCAGCACTAAAGCCATATCGGTTACTTCTTTACGATAAAGCGACGCTTTGGATGCGGGGCGCATTCCAAAGGTGCCACTAGCCCAAATATCTCCGCCATCCATTACATCGTTTGCCTGTAAAAGAGTAACGCCCCACTCATTTTTCTCTTTCAGTATAGCCCAGTCCAAAGAGTTGGGCCCCCGATCCCCTGAGGGACCCGGATGGACAATCAGGGTAGGTATCCTTCGCCATATGCTTTTGGGAATTTTCCTAGTCAGATATGGGCAAAGAATGAGGTCTGGCCGCCAAGCCATCACTGCATCCTCCATCAGCGCATCACTTCGAGCATACTCCACGCTCACCTCATGTCCCTCGTCCTCCAAGGCACAAAAGACTCTCTGTGCCATAGAGTTAAAAACAGTGACGAGAAGCAAAATTCGCATCGATCAAAGCACCATCAATATACCATGGGAAGATCGACAATCTTCACATCTGCATCTTTTCGCTTCAACCCGACACTTCATTAGCAAATCCTCGGCAACAGTTCGCCTGTAGGCAACTCCATGAATCGCTTGGTTCCCCACTCGCTACGCAGCACTACCCGCTTGGGATATCTATCCGTCACCTCACCTATAACGGCGGCCATCTCGTTACCGGGAAAACTGCGCAAGACCTCCAGTGTCCTTTCGGCATTTTCCGGCCGCACCGCCAACACAAACGTTCCTTCGTTGGCCAATGCCGTAGCTTCGAAGCCCAGCAATTCGCATATGCCAGATACCGCTTCGCAAATCGGCAGACTTCCCTCGTCTATCTCTATGCAGACATCACTAGCCTCGACCCATTCGTTGAGCACCGCCGCCAAGCCTCCTCGAGTGGCATCGCGCATGGCATTTGGAATCACGCCATTTGCAATCACTTTCTCAACCATTGGCCACAAAGAGGCACAGTCGCTCGCTATCTCGCTTTCGAGTTCTATCCCCTCGCGCCCGGCAAAGATCGCCGCCCCATGTCTCCCTATATCGCGACTGACGACGACAGCATCACCCATCTCAAGATTCCGGACACTGACACCCTCCACACTCAAGGCACCCAGCCCGGTGGTATTGATCATAATTCCGTCGATCGCCCCTTTTGGCAACACTTTGGTATCTCCGGATACCACTTTGGCGCCATTTATGGCCAATTCCTTCTTGATTGAACGGACGATCTTTTCGAGTTTGCGTGTCTCGAACCCCTCTTCCACCATCACTGCAAAAGTCAGATATTTCGGCTGCGCTCCCATCATAGCCAGATCATTGCATGTACCACAAACAGAGAGTTTGCCTATATCGCCTCCGCTAAAAAAGATGGGGCTAACCGTAAAACTGTCTGTGGTCATCGCCATCTTCTTCTCTGTTTGCAATACTGCCGCATCCTCTGCCCGCTCCAATATTTCATTTCCCAGATACCTGAAAAAGAGTCCGGAAATAAGCGCACGATTCTCCTCGCCTCCATTGCCTTGGGCAAGGGTGATAGTTCTGGTCATTACTATTCTTCCTTTTTTACAATCTGCCAATATGCACTTTTGCGCACTTTTTTGCACTTTTTATTTTCGAAATTCTGGATAACTCTCACATCAATCCACCATATTTATAGTAGGCAGCACATGCCCCCTCGCTACTAACCATGCAACTGCCCATAGGACTTGAAGGCTTACAGGCTGTACCAAAAACCTGGCATTCAGTGGGATCGGCCATACCCCGCAAAATATCACCGCAGATACAGAGCTTGTGGTCCTCGATCTCCTCTATGGGCAGCACATCGGCATAGACACGTTCGGCATCCATTTCGGCATATTCGTCTCGCAGCATCAATGCACTCCAAGGAATGTTTCCAAGGCCTCTCCACTTGAACAACTCACGTTTTTGAAAATATCTATCGATAAGCTGTTGGGCGTTGATATTTCCCTCCATTGTAACGCTACGTTTGTACTGGATCTGTAGATCGCAACGATCCTCGACAAACTGCTTCACCAACATCAATACCCCTTCCATTACGTCCACAGGCTCGAAACCACTGACAACTACAGATCGGTCATACTTTTTTGGAAACGGCTCATATATTTTCGCTCCGGCAATCACGCTCACATGTGAGGGGCCGATAAAGGCGTCGATACGGTTGTTGTAACTATCGACATGCTTATCACGGCTGTCTATGAGCTCTTTCATAACTTCCGGAACCGTAACGTGATTAACATGAAAAAGCAGGTTTTTCACCCCTTGTTTTCTGGCCTGATCCAAAAGTGCGGCAGTCATTGGAGTGGTGGTTTCGAATCCTATAGCAAAGAAGATAACGGTTTTGTCGGGATTTTCCAGCGCTATTTTCAGCACGTCGAGAGGACTGTAGACAAACCGTACATCGGCCCCCTGGCTGCGAGCCTGTTGCAGGCTCCCCCTGGAACCTGGCACCTTGATCATATCCCCAAGGGTGGCCAAAATGACATTCTCTTGTTGGGACAGAATATAAGCGTGATCGATTCGCTCCTTGGGCATGATACATACAGGACATCCGGGTCCGTGAATGAAACGGATCGATTCGGGAAGCAACTGCTTGAGGCCATACTTCATGATCGTATGGGTATGGCCGCCGCACACCTCCATGATATTTAGAGGTCCGCTCAATCGCTTGGCTTCTTTTTCAATCAACGCCGCCAGCGCCTTGATAGTGGCCGGGTCGCGGAATTTATCGTAAAGATCTTTTAGTTCGAGTTTTACCATTTCAATCTCCCGCTTTCTTGTTTTCCAGCATCCATCACACTCTATCGCCCATCACATCGGTCACCATCCATAATGGTCTGTTTTCGCTCCTCTTCCTCCATCAATTCAAGAATCTCTCTATAGGTATCTATGCTATCTAAAGCATCTTCCTCGCTAATGACATTCATCGCGTAACCGATGTGAATGAGCACGTAGTCACCCTTTTTCACTTCATCGGCTATAAAATCGATGCCTACTTTGCGTTTAACTCCCATCGTATCAACGATAGCCGTTACCTCGTCGCGGTCTATATCGACCACTTTACTTGGAATAGACAGACACATCAGCGCATCTCCGTTTTGAATTTGATCCAACTAGCGACTCTATCGATCGCTTCTGGATCTTTTGTATTGACTTCCAGCACATCGACGCCGGGTTTGATTTTTCGTGCCGCCTTTTTGGCATGCTCTACACTGAAATCGAAATATGGAAGCAGATCGGTTTTGGTGATAAGCACCAGATCGGCCTGACGAAACATAACAGGGTACTTCTCTATCTTGTCCTCCCCTTCTGGCACACTTACGAGCACTACATTCAGATGTGCACCCACGTCATAACTGGCAGGGCACACCAGATTGCCCACATTTTCGATAAAACAGACGTCGATCTCTTCCAGCGGCATATCGTGCAACCCTTTATGCACCATAAAAGCGTCTAGATGACAGGCGCTGCCGGTCTGGATCTGATAGGCAGGGACTCCTTTTGCCTTGATGCGATCGGCATCTCTGTTGGTCTCCAGATCCCCTTCGACCACGCCGAATTTAAAAGAATCGTTGTCTGCTAGATACTCCAAAAGTGTCGTCTTGCCGCTTCCAGGACTACTCATCAGATTGATAGCCAACACCCCGTGATCGTCAAAATGCATCCTGTTGTGTGCCGCCTCATGATCATTCTTGTCCAAAATTTTGGATATAACCTCGATCGTCTTTTGATCGTTCAGTTGTGGGTTGTGGTACAGCGCCTCATGCGCCCCCTGATGTGAGTGACTATGCTCGTGATGGTGGTCAGTTACAGAACATCCGCAATCTTTGCACATGATTTATCCTTTTAAATTGAGAATCGAGATTTTTTGAGCTCTTCTTTTAATGATAGCCAGCAGCAATCCAATCGCTTCATCAATATTCTCTGTATGTCAGAAAATCGGTATCACAGGGCGCCTCTAAAAATATTTTTCCATTTCGTTTTCCTTGATTTCGTATCTTGTATTCAAATCAGCATTTGTGACCCTACTGCAAGACTCACCGTTCCAGCGGCAGCAAAGGCAAGACGAATATTCCGTCTGCTGGTAAGAAAGTTGTCGTTGATGAGAGCTAAGATATAGCCAAACCCCATGAAAACGATCATGACACCAGCAGTAAAAGCAAGCACCATCCACAAATTCACCTCGTTGTTGGCGATGGCACTGAGTGTCACCAGCATCCCACGCACACCACCGGCGCCCATCAATGCACCGATCGTAAGCGCCGAGACTGTCCGTTTTTCAAAATCGGTATCGTCATGATCGTGCAATTTGCCGAACCAGATATGGATATGCTCTTTTCCTTCGTGAATGTGACGACCGATATTGATTCGATCCGTAACAGCCATGAAAAGCAAGTAAGTGCCAATGGAAAAAATAACGGTGGAGGATATGATGTCGCCGTAAGCAAGAATCTGATGTGAGAGCTGTGCCAATTGCAGCAGCTTGGCAAAAGCAAAAAGCGATATGCCGTGGCCAACGGCAAAGGCGAAGGTAATCAGCAGAGTCTTTCTGCGTCCCTTGCCTATTGAAAAGTCGGCGATCGCCGTCAAATGATCGGGCCCGAAAGCATGCAATACGCCATACCAGAATATCAACAATAGACTCATCTCCATCCACGTATCCTTTGGTGAATAAGCATTCAGTGTAATTAGAATTATACAATTTTAATGTGAAAGTAGTATAAAATACAATTTATCTTCTATATTTTAGGGACCGGAGAATTGATGGAAAAGTGTATCTATTGCGGGGGTAGGCTCTATCGACTAAGTGACGGAATTGGTAAATGTGCCATATGCCGAAAAAAACAAAGCCCTGCAAGAATTGCCAGACAAAAGAGACTTATTGCAGCTTTTTGTCATGAGATCAGTGCGAAAAAAGCATCCAAACATACAGGAGTCACTTACGTTACAGCCAAGAAATTTTATGATCGCCTCCGGCATCTGCTGCTTCCTTATCTGGAGGAGTGTTATGCCAAAAACAATGACAAGATTCTCGAATACGACGAATATATCTATCTCGACCACATCAAACGCCGCGATAAGCGCCACATATTCGATGCTCACGATTTTCTAACATTCGACTACGGTGGTAAAGTCTATAATATCCTCATGCCATCCTTAAATCGTTACAAAAAAGGATTTCTTGACGATGGTTTGGAGACACTGTATTACGATGAGTTTTCAAAGTTTTTGAAGATTCACCGTATCGCGATGCTTCGCAGTTTCGACAACACGATCGTCTCTTTTTGGGAATATTTCGATCACTTTATGAAAAAGTACAAAGGTGTTCGTTCCGAAAACTTTATCTACTACCTCAAAGAAGCCGAGTTCAAATTCAACCATCCGATATCAGAAAGAGAAAACATCCTGCAAGAGTTGTTGTGGAGAGGGTAGTTTTTCACTCTCGATGTATGGCGCACCATGCCTGTCCAAGAGCGATGGCTCCATCGTTGACGGGCGCTTTATCCGGAAGTAAAAGATCACGGTTGCTCAGTCTTGAAAGGATCATTTCGCAAAGCGTACGATTCTGAAAGACACCACCCGTCAAAACAATTGCTAAATCGGGATATTGCGCAGCGATCTCTTCGACAAGTGCGGCCAATGCGGGAATGAAACGGTCTGCACTTTTCTTTTCACCTGCCGCCAATATGCGTATCAACGGTTCCCAATCAACAAGACCATCTTCATGACATTTAAAACAGTTTCCTTTTTCGGTTGCAACTTCTTTGTCTATGTTGGCCGCCTCTAAAAGCAGGCCACTCTCCCCTTCGTATCCAATCCGTTGACAGATCCCCCCCAAACTTGCAACAGCATCGAAAAGTCGCCCCATAGATGTAGTTATCGGGGTATTGATCCCTTTGAGCCATGCCTGATGCAACATTCGGATTTCAGAAACCGAAAAAGCTCTCACTGTCGGGTTTTGCATCGCCAATACCTCATCTATGGAAAAAATCTCGAACAGCATCGCCAACGCGACGCGCCTTGGCTCTCTGATGGCCTTTTCTCCACCAAGCAATCTAAAGGAGCGCAGATGTCCAACTCTTTCAAATCCTTCGACGTCGGCCAACAATACCTCTCCTCCCCAAATCGTGTCATCTGTGCCATATCCTGTTCCATCCCACGCGAAAGCGAGCACCTTTCTATCCACGCCATGTTCGGCCATCACCGCCAAAACATGTGCATAGTGATGCTGTACCGCTACGGCGACAGGTAGTACACGGTTGGCGAAGGATACCTTTTTGGCCCATTTGGTGGTTTCGTAATTTGGATGAAGATCATGGACAAGAGCTTCCGGTGCAAAATCGTAAAATCGCTCGAACGTTGCAACAGTACGTTTAAAATATTCCATAGGCTCAATGCCACTTAAATCACCGATATGAGGGGATAGAACTATATTGTGCCCAAAAGCTAGAGCGATCGTATTTTTTTGATTGGCACCTACGGCCATTATTTTCTTTTCAATCGGTTTTTTTACCGGCAGATTCAGTGGTGCCACACCACGCGCTACACGCAGCCACTGCACCCATTTGTCACCTATTACCTGTACTACGCTGTCATCGATGGCGTTTTCTATAGGGCGATCGTGATCTAGTACGGCATCGACCACATGTCCCAATTTGGCCACCAACTCGCTACAATCACGAACAATGGGTTCTTCGCTCAAATTGGCACTGGTAGCCACCAGCGGGATATCGAGATAATCGAAAAGCAGATGATGCAGTGGCGTATAAGGAAGCATCACTCCAAACCGATCTATTCCGGGTGTCACTTTCTCGCTTGGCCAGTGGGTACATATGGTTGCCTTTGCTTTTAGTAAAACGATAGGACTCTCTTTCGACATAAGCAGATGCTCTTCCTTTTCACTCACATGCGCCAGCGTCTTGGCCATTTCAAGATTTTTCACCATCAAGGCGAAAGGTTTGTCAGGTCGCCGTTTGCGCTTTCTGAGGCGCTCTACCGTTTTATCGTTGGTGGCGTCACACATCAGGTGAAAACCCCCCAATCCTTTGACTGCTACAATGGCACCCTCCTTGAGCAAGGTGGCACATTTTTCTATCAATGAATCGTTGATGCCGCTATCTTTGGGATTTGCGCTTTCCTCTTTGAAATTTTCATTTTTCAATCTCATATTCAAACGAGGTCCACATTCGGGGCAGGCGATAGGCTGAGCATGATAACGACGGCTTGCAGCATCTTCGTATTCCATACGGCAGGCATCACACATCCCAAAAATCGCCATCGAAGTATTAGGGCGATCATAGGGGATGGTTTTTGTGATCGTGTATCGAGGACCACACTCTGTACAGTTTATAAAAGGATAGCCAAAACGCCTGTCAGTGGGATCGCGCATCTCTTTAAGACATGTTTCACAAACTGCTATATCGGGCAAGATGGGGCTTTTTTTATCTCCCGAATCCTTGGATGGTTGTATTATAAAATCCCGCTCACCGACAATCCGTATAGATTCTATCTCGATTGTGTCAATACGCGCAAGAGAGGGAGGCTCCTCCTCTATTCGTCTCACAAAAGCTTTCACAGCCTCTTTTGGGCCCTCTACCTCCAGCGTCACTCCATCGCTATCATTGCGGATCCAGCCACCAAGCTCGGCCCTTGTAGCATATCGATAGACGGTAGGCCTAAAACCAACCCCCTGCACTACACCTGAGATCTTACAACGCCAGCGCACCAAAAAGCGCATTCTCCCTATCTATAGGTAAGGATTCATTCATTAAAAAGCTTTTCACACCCAGCTTCTTCTGCACCCGGCTAAATAGAGATGGATTGCCGAATGTCCTGCCGCATAGTACTATATTGTCCGCTTTGGAGCGGGATTTGAGTTCCGTAATAATTTCCACTACGTAATCTCCAAAAGATTCGAAAATAGAGTATGCCAGCAAGGGACTCTCTACCCCTGCCAGACGATAACTCATAATGCTGGCAATAAATGCATAAGGATCGAAGCGATTGTTCTTGAGCTTGGTATCGATCTGCAATCCTCCTTTGCCATGAAATTTCAGTGCCTCTTTCTCCACTCTCTCCAGGCTTTCATCTTCCAACTCCATAATGCACGCAGCCGCATCGAAGATATCCAGAACCTCTTCCCGTTCAAAGAGTTTTTCGGCAATACGGGGGAATTTTTTTGTAAAATTCTCCACAAGCCGATCGGATCCTTCCCTCAGGCTGCTCAACCGTGCACCAAGATCTTTCGGTGAAAATGCCATAGCAGGTACGGCGACCATAGGTTTTTTACCATTATGAAAGATGAAAGTCGGCTCTTTGCCAAAATAGCACCCGATTGCACTTTCGTGCATTTTCTCATGTTCGTAAAGCACCGACATTACAGATGCTATATCCTGGGAAAAATATCGGGTGTTGGAATGATGGAGTATTGGATCCTCCCCCTCAAGCACCCATAGCTGCGAGGCTTCCGCCTTTCCTATTTTTTCCATTCGATCGAAAAGCATGCCCTCTTGCGTCGGTACTGCCGCCATACCGTATGCAGCCACTATGCGATCACTCCGTTTTTTCCTTTTTTGGGGAAAAATCCCTCTCTCTCCTTCGACGATAAGATATACCGACTTGTTGATAGAAAGACGAAGCTCTCGCTGGGGATCTATAGGAAGATCGAAATCGATAGTGAAATCGGCTTTTGTATCTTCATCGCAGGGAATATATGCGATATGCCCATGTCCTATCTCTATCAACTCTCTAGCCAACAATATCGTAAATCCCTCATCGGGATATTTCAGCGATGTTGTCTCTCCGTAGATTTTGCGAAGCGACTCGTCTGCAACGGTAGCGTGGATCAGTGGCCGTTCGATAGAGAGCAAAGCATAAACCTCAGGCTTAATTAGCGCACAGTAGCACTCTGCTTGAGCCGCATCGGTCAACAACATCACTTTATCCATCTCTCTTTTTGTTTTAGAAGCATCGAAAAAGAGTCGCCACCCCGCCATCGTTTTAATCTTGACACTCTTTTTGTCATCCAGCGCTTTGGCTGCAACTTCAAAAAGAGTCTTGAAACTTTCCGCATCGTTGGCATAGCGTTCTTTCGCTCCATCGCGCATACAAACAGGCACTCCGCATACATGACATGAGATCAAAGGGAAATCCCTCCTGAACGGACTCGATGCGAGCTCTTTTTCGCAAGATTTGCATGGAGTGAAAAAACGCATCAGGGTATGTTCCCTATCGAAAGGATACTCTTCGAAAAACGGATATTGTGGCCCACAGCAATTACACATCGTAAAGGGGTAATAGTAGCGTCTCGACGCGGGATCGAAGATATCCTTCATGCAATACGTACAAAGCCCAACGGCATGCGGTAACGGCCTATCAATAATATTTTTTAATATTGGCACAGCTTCTGAAATAATGCGATGTGAAGACCCGGTCATATGGAAAGAAGCAGGCAGGACAGAACCGAGTTTCTGCAAAAATACCGAGAGTTTTTCATCTTTTTCGTCGCCTACGAGAGTTATAGTATTATGGCTTCGTGCAACCGAAACGTTCACGCCCTCCTCCTTCGCCAAAGCTTCGATAAAACATTTTATATAATTATGGGGCGCGCGGAAATTCAATTCAAAAACGAATGCCATCTTGTCCGGTTCCTTGTATTTGTGTGTAATTTTTAAAGATTATGCTGCCCAACATCCTAACCATGCAGCGCTTCCATCGTCGGAGCATTGTATGAGCGAATTATCGAATCAAGACTCTTTCCTTTTTTGACGGAAGCCTCAAATCCCTTGCTTCCAAGCTCCCTGATCGCTTCGGCAGCCATGGCCGGCAATGCCGTTTTGACCGTATCGCTCAAAGAGATCTCTACAGTATCGATGTCTTCGGGCACCATGCCGATAACGCTCACTTCGGCAATTTTTTCAAGCATAGAGCAGATTTCAAGCATCTCCACCACTTCCACTTCGTGAGCGGTGTTGCGGTATGCACCCAACCCCAGAAGCTCTTTAGCTGGAAGGTTGTAGATAGATCCGGGGGTATCTTTAATGCTTACGGTATCCAAAATCAAGACCCTCTCGTAACTTTGGTAATAGCTCATTAGCCTGAAGCCCAAAGTACCGCCATCGACAATATCGATGGCGGGATAAAAATCGAAGTTCTCTTCTATATATTTGGCGACATAGACACCAACTCCTTCATCCTTGAAAAGAATATTGCCAATGCCAATAACGACTGTTGAAGGCAGAGCCATCTATTTTTCCTTCTTCACGAATTTATTGCCGCCGAAAACGATTGTGATATCACCTTCTTGCCAGTAAATCGTACGCCATATCTGGTAGTAGATATGAAACATCGTCCATGCCACAATCCACCACATCATCTCGTGATGGCTGATACGCACATCCATCAGTGTCCCGCCGGTAGCAGGAATTGTCCAGTCGGTTGCCAGATGCAAAAGAGCAGGCCACCACGATCCTATGGAGCTGATTCCTGACTCCAGACCGTGGACATAGAGCTGAAGCCCTGTAAGCAGCATCCAGACCAGCATCAGATGTAAAATTGTAAAATAGACGGTATTGAAACTGTCGTTATGGCTGCTGTCGAAATTTTTGTGACGATTGAGGGTAAGAAGATTGCCCAGCACCGCAAAGAATTCCCGTATATTTTTGGTTGTAGGGATCAGCTTTTTATACGGCTTTTCAAATCTGCTAAAAAAGTAGAGATAAGCGATTACGATAGATGTGACATCCAGTATGATCGCCCCGATAAAGTGGATCCACCGATTCCATGCCATTACATATTTATCCACTGCGGGATCAGCGATAAAAGTCTGATAGTATGGATGAGCGATATAAAGCCCCGTAATTACAGCGGCGACAATGGCAAAAGCGTTCACCCAATGGATAATACGCCCTGTCGATGTCATTCGCTTGACATTTTGGTATTCAACCTTTTTCATACGATCTCCTTAAACGGCACAAGCCGTATCAACCTTGTACACACCAAGCTCTTTGCCCTTGGTATCGACAATATGCACCGCGCAAGCAATACATGGATCGAAACTGTGAATCGTGCGTAAAATTTCAAGTGGCTGCTCGGGATCGGCCACTTTCGTGCCGATGAGACTCGCTTCGTACGCCCCCATACGATCCTTGTAATCGCGCGGAGCCGCATTCCAGGTAGATGGCACAATCGCTTGATAGTTGGCGACCTTGCCATCTTCTATGCGCATCCAGTGGCCCAATGCACCGCGAGGTGCCTCCTCCATCCCATAACCTTTGGCATTCTTGCTTACGGCATCAAAATCGAATTCTGTCCAAGTGGAAAGATCTCCAGCCGCCACGTTGGAAGCCAATTCATCGACCCACTCCACCATCACATCGGCCATTATTTCAGTTTCGATAGCACGACCAGCGGTGCGTCCAACCGTAGAGAACAGAACCTTCGTTGGCAAATTGCCATTTTTGAGAAACTTCGTCACATATTCCGTAATGCGCTTGTCTTTGGCTGCAACACCTACGATCATCCGCGCCAACGGCCCAACTTCAACACGATTGTCATCGTAGATAGGCGACTTGATCCAGCTATATTTATTCTTCGTATCGAGATAGGCTACACCATCCTCTTTTTTTCCAAAGCCGGTATATTTCGGATCTGTACGTCCGTCGAAGGGGTGGAGTGGCTTGTCTCCTTCATACCATGCGTGAGCCACATCTTCTGCGATCTTATTCTGGTCTATCGGAATTACTCTGTCGAGATCTCCATTCAGCACCAAGCCATCAGGAAACAGAAGAGCAGATTTGTAAAATCCAGTATCATCAAGGCGGAAACCTCCATAGGACATATAGTTTTTCAATCCTCCTCCTGTGCCGTCGAGTGCTTCATCGGCATACATCGTGCCTGCCATATAGACATCTGGAAGATAAGCCTGTTTGACAAATTTTCTCGCAGATAGCAACAGGGTTTTGAAGAGTGCTATACGAGAAGGATTTTGAATATCCTGCACGCAAGTCACGCCGCCGACTACTATACTCTGAGGGTGTGGATTTTTCCCACCGAAGATTGCCATCATCTTCGCCATATCGCGCTGCATGTCGAGAGCCTGAAGATAGTGGGTTACACCCAGCAGATTCTGCTCGGGCGTCAGCTTGTAATGTTTATTGCCCCAATAGCCGTTTCCAAAGATTCCAAGACGCCCCTGTTTGACAAATTTGGCCACTCTCTCTTGGACCTGCGCAAATTCACTCTCGCTGTCTGTCCATGGTTTTTCACCAGAAATTCCGGCCCACTTCCGCGCCTCTTCCGCTGTCTTTTTTGGATCGGCTTTGAGGGCGGAAGTGATATCTACCCAATCGAGTGCATGAAGATGGTAGAAATGAACGACATGGTCGTGAATATAAAGTGCCCCCTGAATCAGATTGCGTACCAAGCGGGCATTTTTGGGAATGGTAATATCGAATGCATTCTCTACCGCCTCGATACTTCTTTGATAATGGGTCCCTGTACATACTCCACAAATACGCATTGCCAGCAATCCACAATCGCGTGGATCACGTCCTTTCAGGATCGTTTCGATGCCTCTGAACATAGTGGATGAGCTATAGGCATCCACGATGGTGTTGTTATCGTCGATAACCGCCTCGATACGAAGATGCCCTTCTATCCGAGTAATCGGATCGACTACGATATGTTTGCTCATTTCTCTTCTCCATCATCTGATTTTTTGCCTGCAGCGGCGCTGGCTGCCGCATGAATACCGATGCCGATAGCAGTGGCAGTCAATACCCCTAAACCGAACTCGTCGACAGTTTTTTCCACACCCCCGGTCGGTGGCTTGATATTTGCATCCGCCATCGGACGTTCGTAGGCATACTTGTCCCAGAAATTCGGCTCTGAGCAACCGATGCAACCATGCCCTACACCTACTGGCCAGCTTACACTCTCGTTGTAGCGCACTACGGAGCAGTTGTTGAATGTCATCGGCCCCTTACATCCCATTTTATATAGACAGAAATTGTTTTTGGCTCCTTCATCGCCCCACTCTTCTACGAATTCGCCCGCATCGAAATGTGCTCGACGCTCACAATTATCGTGGATTCGATAACCGAATGCAAACTTTGGTCGTAGCAAAGAATCGAGCTCAGGCACCTCTCCTGTCAATACGTAATGCAAGATGACCCCAACCATATTGGCAGGGTTCGCCGGGCAGGCGGGTATATTGATGATCGGCTTTCCTTTGACAAGCTCCATCACACCTACAGCGCCTGTTGGATTGGGAGCTGCCGCCGGCACACCTCCAAATGTGGCACACGTACCCACTGCCACTATCGCTGCAGCGTCTTTTGCCACCCGATGAAGATGCTCTTCGAATGTTTCTCCACCAGCGCCGATCGTGCACCATTCCCGACCAGCACCAGTCGGAATGGATCCCTCGACAAAAAGAAGATACTTACCTTTGAAAGTATCCATTGCATCGTGCAGCTGGGCCTCTGCCTGATGTCCCGAAGCAGCCATGATCGTTTCATTGAATTCCAGACTGATAATCTCAAGAATTATCTCATCTATTTTAGGTCCGTCGCTTCGAAGCAAAGCTTCTGTATTTCCCGCACAATCTTGAAACTCCAACCAGATAACCGGCACTCTATTCATTACTTCGGCAGCTTCTGCGACAAGTGGCTCAAAGAAACTCGGTAGCATCAACATCGCTGTCGTTGCACTTACCCATTTCATGAAATCACGCCTATCATATCCTTCCTCACTGAGTATTTCGGTCAACTCGACCCGGTTACCCAAAGGTTCGAATTTTTTCAGTTCGGCCAGACGTGCTTTACACTGGGCATACAATTTTTGATAATAGGCATCCCCACGATTGGTATCCACCCTGGCACTTTTCGTGGTAAAGAGGCTTCTTACCGCATCTTGTTTGTCTCTCATAGATCACCTCCAATGAATAATCATTCACTATTCTAAAAGAGTTGAGCTTAGGCAATTATTAATAATCTGTAAATTTTGTTAAAAAAAATATTTCATATATATTTTAAGGACCAGTGGGAGAAAAGGCGTCTGCAAGACGTACTTAAGAGTGCCTCCAAAAGCGTGTTATTGAGTCGTGCACACCGAGCAGATATCGAAACTTTTGAAAACCATTTCAGCCACTTTTTCATTCGGCAGCCCAATCATGGCTTTCTGTGCCACTCCAGGATATTCCGGAGTACCATTGGCAAGATTCCACTGCGTGGGAGTGGTTATGCAATAGCGGGTAATTTTACCGCGATAGAGATGAACGCCATGAAGCAAAGATCCCCGGGCTGCCTCGACGTACCCTTGCCCTCTTGTGGATTCTATCTCTTTCAAAGATACGGGTGGCGGCACATAGGAAGGTTCCGAAAGATCTATGGAATCCAGCGTTTTCTTGCAATATTCCAGTAGTTTGGCAATCTCCATAACACGTGCCGTGATCCGGCTAAGCGAAGCGTCTTTGTATCGTCTATGCATCTGGCGGATCAGGTATGATTTCGCCACCATCGCCCGCGCAAGCGGACCCGCTTCGTAAAAACGCCTATTGTAGCGGACAGGCTTCGCGTGGTTTATAAAACCTTCTGGTGCGATCGCCTCATCCTCTTTGGCCGACAAGATATCGATCGGCGCGAGACGGGTTTTTATGGCTTTGCCAGCTCCGCCTATCGGGTGGTTGGCCAGCACGATGAAACGGTCATGGCTTTGGCCCACTCTCTCCCACCCTTTTTTGCGAAAATATCTCAAAAGATCGGGGAAATCCCCATTCTTTTCGAAAAGTGTTTCAACTTTAGCGATCTTGCAAGCATCCTTTGGATCCAGCTGCAAAATACTATTTTTAAATACTTCATCAATTTGGGCAAGGAGTGATTCTGTCTGCAACATCTCTACATGCGTAGGATCGCACATAACACCGCCAGGTAATGCATAGGAGGTATGGGGCCACTGTCCTGCCAGATGAGCTATAGCGCGGGAGCATAGGGAGGCGGCATGATGGGCCGTCAAAACGGACTTATCCTTTTTTGTTTCAAAACCCTCCGTCGCCGGAAGAAGCGTTAGATAGAACCATTTAAAGTGGTTTTGAATTATCTCCAATGAAAGAGTCAAGGAGCGAATCGCTTCGGCTTTTGCAGAAATATTTAACTCGATTCCGGCATTTTCATAACAGCTCTCGAGTGCCTTTGCTGCCGATACGAGATGAGCATGCCCACATATACCACAGACTCTAGGTGCTATAGCCAGAGCATCGAGTGCCGGTTTACGCTCCAAAAATTTTTCCATACCCCTGATATGAGGAAAAAATATTTCGACAAAGCGAATAGAACCGTCTCTATTTTTATCGAAAAGCAGCGTCGCCTCCCCCTCTATACGCTCGATAAAACGTTCAATTTTCACAAGTTGCCTTTAGCCAAAATCATGCAATTAAAATTTTTTCTTCTCGAGACGCTCTATTTTAAACGCTTTAGCGATGCCGGTCATTGTCAAATATGCACGTTTTGGCACCCCTAGAGGCATTTTTGCAGGGATCGACATCAATGTCTTTGTTTCAAAAAGGTTTGTCGATGGAAAGCCCGGTTCTGTACACCCGATACATGGCATTCCCGCTCTTGTTTTCGAGCTTACCCCTCCCCACAATATTTTATTACAGCTCCCATGAGTGAAAGGGCCTTGACACCCGTGCTCGTAAAAAAGACATCCTTCCCTCACCCCAAACCCCTTCGCATCAATCTTCCACTCGAAATATTCATTTCTCGTACACCCTTCGTGCACCGTATATCCATATAGCTCCACAGGTCTGCGAAACTCATCAAGTTCGATAGTCTGTCCATGGCGATTCATCTCCAGTGCATAGACCAGCCACTGGGGATGAATCGGACAGCCGGGAAGATTGATAATTTTCGAAGAGTAGGAGGCAAGAAGGCCTGTAGGCTCCTGTTCACAGAAGGCAGCGCCAGTCACATTCCTGTCCATCTTCCTGGAAATCCCACCAAACGATGCACAGTTACCGGCACACACAATCTGCTTCGCAATGGAGGCATACCGCTCGATCAACTCAAAACTCTCCACTCCTGCCCGCTTGAATCCTTTTTTTAACAATCCTCCTTCAATAACGAGAATATCGATATCGAAGTATTCTTTGGCAATCGATTCCAACGTATATCCTGTCTCAAAGAGCGGATGGTAAACGAAGTGAAATTTTTCCAGTATCTGCGGCATTTCCGATGCATTCAAAAAGGAGTGGCTGTCTCCATTGCAAGTAACACCCTGCAACCAAAGGACTCTAGGCCGGCGCGCCATCACTCTTCAGCGCTCTGTAGATATTTTCAGCGATTTCATCACTATAGCTTTGCAACTCTTTGGGCAAGACATTTTCACCCTTGAGAAAAGCCATACCACCGAGGTAGCCCATAAAAAGGCCAAAGGCACTAAAGAAGTCCTGATTCCGCAGATCTTCGGCGCGCACACCTTCTTCGAAGAAGACCATGATCTCGGTCATAAAAGGAGCTACACATATCATCCCCTCGCATCCATCGGAAAATACCTCCCTATTTGCCAGATAGATACGCAGAAAATACTCGATCATCTGTGGTTGGTCGGCAGCTATATCGAAATAGATTTTGACGATTTGTCGAATTTTCTCTTTTACTGAAATCGGCTGATTGTTGACGTCATGAATCTTTTCGGCCAACATCTGTGAGATATACTGGATGATCGCTTGCGCTAGATCCTCTTTGGAAGAGAAGTAGTTATAAAGATTTCCTACACTCATTTGTATTTTCTTTGCGATTTCGGGCATCGTCGTAACATAGTAGCCTCTTTGAGAAAACAACTCTAGTGCCGCAAGCAGAATCTCTACCCGCCTCTGTCTCTTTTTTTCAGTTTTTATTTTCATGCCTTATTTCACTAAGTGCCTCTTTTTGAATATGGTGAGGCGCTGCATAATTACGTATTATATGATTATATCATCATTTTCCAATAAACAACACTGAAATACCTTCAAAAACAGAAAAACGCTTTGAGCCTTGCGTGACCATAGTTCAGCTTTAGAGAAAATAGATATAAATCAGCTTGTATTCGAAATCTCGCTATAATATTACTACATTTGAGCACCCCTAAAGAGGCTGCCATAAACACAATTTCAAGAGGAAAAAAATTGAAAAGAGATGAGCTGGACAAAATCGAAGAGGCCTATTGTGAACACAGAGGTGAGATCAGGGGTTATCTAATCAATCTTCTCAAAGAGCATGAAAAAGATGACTATTCATTGGAAGGACTTCAAAAAGTTGTAAAAGAGACGCCTTTTTTGATGGTTGCTTATGTAGTGAACGACGATTGCATACAAGAATCGCCCAACATATACAAAGACCACCTAAAAGCGGAAGGGAAACTTGGCCTGAACCGCCGCTCTTTTCTGCGCTATATCACGACCAAACGCGATCGTTACTTCATGAGCGACCCATACTACAACGAAACATCGGGAAAAATATACGTACTTCTCTACGAAGAGCATGAAAACAAAATGCTCTTTTTCAATTTCGATATCAAAAGCGTTCTGCAAAAGTTGGGATATCTGCCCAAATAACCAAAAGGCCGCCAAAAGGCGATTCCGGGAGCTATCCCGGAATCGAAAATCAAACCGCCGGACCAGCCTGGGCGATTTGTGCGGTATTGGCCGCATCGTCATAACGATGGAAGTTTTTCTGAAACATGGAGCCAAGCTTCTTGAGAGTTTCAAGATACGCTTCCTTGTCCTCCCATGTATTCATCGGGTTGAGTACATCGGTATTTACACCTTCTAACGTTTTGGGAATCTGTAGATTGAATACAGGAAGAGTTTCGAATTCGCTTTTGTTGATCGCTCCGCTTAAAATGCCGTTGATACATCCGCGGGTATCTTTGATACTCATGCGATGACCTACGCCATAAGGGCCGCCGGTCCATCCCGTATTGACGAGATATACATTCACCTCATGCTCATCGATCTTTTTGCCCAGAAGCTCTGCATAAACGGTCGGATGTAGCGGCAAGAAAGCCTCCCCGAAACACGCGCTGAACGTCGCGACTGGCTCGGTGATGCCGCGTTCGGTTCCGGCCACTTTTGCCGTATATCCACTAAGGAAATAGTACATCGCCTGCTCTTTCGTCAGTTTGCTCACCGGCGGCAATACTCCAAAAGCGTCGGCAGAGAGGAAAATGATATTTTTAGGGTGTGGTCCCATCAGTGTACATTCATGGTTTTCGATAAATTCGATCGGGTAGCTTACGCGGGTATTTTCAGTTTTACTGTTGTCGTCAAAAAGAACGTTGCCATCGTCATCCAAAACGACATTTTCCAGCAGAGCCCCTTTTTTGATGGCATTGTAGATTTCCGGCTCACTTTCAGGATCCAGGTTGATCACTTTCGCATAGCATCCGCCTTCGAAGTTGAATACGCCGTGTTCGTCCCAACCATGTTCGTCGTCACCGATGAGACGGCGTTTTGGATCGGTGGAGAGTGTCGTCTTTCCTGTACCACTAAGACCGAAGAAGAGCGCGGTGTCGTTCTCTTCACCGATATTTGCCGAGCAGTGCATAGAGAGTTTGCCCTCCAGCGGAAGCCAGTAGTTCATCATCGTAAAGATTCCCTTTTTGATCTCTCCTCCATACCATGTGCCACCAACGAGCGCGATGTTCTCTTCGATATTGAATACGACGAAAACTTCGGAGTTGAGACCATGCTCTTTGAATTTCTTGTTCACGGCATTGCCGGAACTGTAGAGTGTGAAATCCGGAGAAAAATCTTTCAGCTCTTCTATACTGGGGCGAATGAACA
Source organism: Campylobacterales bacterium (assembly GCA_027065515.1). Classification (GTDB taxonomy): domain Bacteria; phylum Campylobacterota; class Campylobacteria; order Campylobacterales; family Hydrogenimonadaceae; genus Hydrogenimonas. The sequence continues at coordinate 59,156 of JAMOOM010000151.1, read as the reverse complement.
TATTTTTTACAAAATGCGCATGCCACGCGATTTCGCTGACAAAACGGATCGAACGACGGCTGCTTGGGCTCGCTCCGACATATGCATCCGATATATACAGATCCTTGCCGGAAAGCTCTTTTTTCATGATGTCGAAAAGTTCGTCGAAAAGTTCCGGCGAGATTGGCTGATTGATATCACCCCACGCTATATATTTTTCACTTGGCTGTTGCTTTACGAAATATTTGTCTTTCGGGCTTCGTCCGGTGAAGATGCCCGTATCTACCGTGGTTGCGCCCAGCGCGGTTGGTTTGGTTTCGAGGCGTTCGAGTGTATGCTTGATCACTTCGTCGTAGTCGAGGTTATAGTAAACCTTACCGATGTTGTCGAGTCCCAGTTTGTCAAGTCCTTTGGGTGTCATAATACCTTTTCCCTGTTGAGTTGTATCTATGTTGTAATTTTACTCTTTCTTTCTTTGATGAAACAAAAACCTACAAACTATTGAGAAAAAAAATTCTTTTTTGCAAACTGCAAGAAAGTGATTCCCTGACGACAAGTGGTTGGATATAGTCACTTCTTTGTAGCACGGCTGATAAAAAATCCAATCGTTGCAATGAGTGCGACTGCGACAAACGGAAATATCCATGGGTTGTCTTTGGCATTTTGCAACATGGAGAGTATAGTCTTACCTCCCAGATAACTCACCACGCCAATCACCACGCCCCAGAGTATCGCCGCCAAAAAATTATAAAGAGCGAATTTAACGGCATCGTAGCGGGTCAGGCCGATAGCGATGGGCACGAGCGTCTTGACTCCATAGATATACTTTTGCAAAAATATGACCCATGTGCCATATTTTTTCATGAGTAGGTGAGCATAGGCCAATTTACGTCTATGTTTTTTCAGATATCCCATCATCTGATGTTTGTTGGCCCGCGTAAACAGAAGCAGCGCCTGATCGCCCAGAAAATTGGCGAGCGAAGCCACCACGATCGATGTCGCCAGATCCATCTTTCCCATCGACGATAGAACGCCGGCGGCCGCCAGGGCGAAAAAACCTCCGCCGAGCGAGTAAAAAAAGAGAATTATGTATCCATATGTCGTAAGATTGCCCAGTATCTCTTCCAAAAACAAAACCTTTTTGACGTGATTCTATCCTGTTTGGCTAAAATATACAAAAAACAATATAAAAATCAGGAGTTGTAAAGAGCATGTCTGACAAGCTGGGATTAAAAGAGCTGATCGCCATCGGTATCGGAAGCATGATCGGTGGTGGAATCTTTTCGGTTATGGGAGAAGCCAACGCCATTGCCGGCAACGCCACGATACTGGTTTTTGTACTAGGAGGCGTCATTGCACTCTTTGCCGGCTACAACTATGCCAAACTGGCGCTGGCATATCGTGAAGACGGGGCGAGTTACACCTATCTAAGGCACGCTTTTCCTCACAGGCCCGTCATAGCGGCCTTCGTCGGATGGAGCGTCATTGTAGGGTATATCGGCACCTTGGCTCTATACGCCTACACATTCGGCTCCTATGGAGCGGCGATGATCGGTTTTGCGGGCAACTATTTCGTCCGTACGACTTTGGCGTTCGCGATTTTGTCCATATTTCTCTTCATCAATCTCAAAGGAGTCCGTGATGTGGGCAAAAGCGAAGATGTTATCGTTTTCTCAAAAGTGGCGATCATGCTTTCGCTTGGTGTCGCAGGGCTCTTTTTTCTCCACACCGAACATTTCGTTCCCTTTTTCGACAAAGGATATAGCACGGTGCTTCTTAGTGGCGCCATCGTTTTCGTCGCTTTCGAAGGGTTTCAACTCATCACCAATTCGGTCGTAGAAACCGACAATCCAGAACGCAATACGCCCCTTTCGATCTATATCTCCATCATAATCGTCACGATCATATATATCACATTGGCACTGTCAGTAATGGGCATTTTGACATTCGAACAGATCCAGGCAGCCAAAGAGTACGCGATCGCCGAAGCGCTCAAACCGGTCTTTGGAGAGTGGGGATTTGTCCTTGCATCGATCGCTGCACTTCTTGCCACCGGCAGCGCCATCAACGGCACGATGTTCGGTGCGAGTCGCATGCTGGCAGATATCGCCAAAGATGGTATTTTCCCTTCGATTCTTTCCCGGCGAAACAGCCGTATGATCCCCTACTATGCCCTGCTTGCGATGTTCGTACTCTCCGCTCTATTTGTCCTGTATGGCCACCTGGAGGGGATTATCGCCTTTTCGAGTATGACTTTTCTGCTCGTATCCATAGCAGTCGGTGTCGCCAATCTGATGCTTCGCAAGCAGACGGATGCCAATCTGCTCATCATAATGGTTTCGCTTCTGCTGATGGGTAGTGCCGTGGTTTTGATGATCTGCTACCTCTATGGCAACGAACCACAGACACTTGCCGATATCGGCCTTATCTACATTCTGGTGGCACTCGTTTTTACCGTTTTCAAGGTAACTGGACACAGAAGCATTCCCTGAAGTACTTTTCCAAACAGATCACCCACTTTCCGCCTATCATCCCTCGGCTGGAATACCGAAAATAGCGACAGCGAGCGCAATCGATGCGACCAAAGAAAACCCGACAAATTTAACCCATCGATTGGGGATATCTTTATGGTTGAACGCTGTCATGGCCGCCACCATACTTTGAAGAGTGTAGTAGATCGCAAAAGCCTGGGATGCGTAGGTGATGATTTCAAAAACGTTGGATGTCCAGACAATAAGAAGCCCGCCCACTGCGATGATTATATAGCCTGTCCCCTGGCTAATTCTTTTTTTACTCAACTCTTCGAGCAATCCGCTGCCTCCCTGAGCATCAGCAATAGCTGCGTCAAACTGTGCGATCAAAGCCAAAGAGACCAACATGATCGGAAGTATCGTCGCCACATGTGCAGAGAGTGTCACAATCGCCGTATCCTGCCCACTGGAGGGGAGAGGATAGTTGAAATAGTAGAGCATAAGCGCGATATAGACCACATAGACAATACCGGAAATCCACTGGGCGTAACGCATGGAACGTATGCGAAGTGATGGGGGAAACTTCTCGCTCAGGTAGCGGGATGTTTCAAACCCCTGCACAACGATCAGCATGCCGAGCACTATCCGCATTTCGTGCCAACCTGGAATGTGCTCTTGCACAGGAAGGCGCCATATACCCTCCTGCCATGCCGTCCAGTTGCCCCAGGCGAGTCCAGCTAGCAGGCCCGCGATAATCCCCAGTTTCAGCGCTTCGAACTTATCTAGAAAATTAAATCCTCTATGCTTGCCGTAAAAGGCGATGAAAATCAGCACGGCCGTCGTGATGGAGCGCGACAACGTCTGATCGGTCATATCCACTCCTCGCAGCATAAAATCACCAAAAAGCGTCAGATAGTAGGTAACCGAGACGATATAGGCAAACGCCAAAGCCCATCCCGAAAAGCGTTCGAAAGCCCAGGCGGATGCATGCAGTGTACCGGCCGCCAGTTTTGGCTCTACCCAGCGGATATTGAACCGTATAGCCGCCCCTATGGCGTAAGCCACCGATACGAGCACGATTATCGCCAGTACGGCAAATCTGCCCACGCTCATCTGCAAAATAGGAGCGATAACCAAAAAACCGCTTCCTATGATAGAGGCCAGTGGAATGACCGTGGCGCTCCACCACGAGCTCTTTTCTACCGGCTTGCTAAAAAGCAGCAGCGTCACCAGAAGTGTCGCGACGATTACGATAATATTGGCTGTCACGCCGATATCCTCTTTTTCAAACGTTCATAACATTTGGTAACAACGGGAACATCTATGCCATGCTCTTTCGCTTTGCGCACCACATACCCGCTCAACTGCTCCAGCTCCGTCTTCTTTCCTGCTTTAAAATCGAGCCACATCGACGTGGGGGCCTCATATGGAACGCGTGAAATCTGATCGATCACTCTGTCGATATCTTTTTCGTCGAGCTTTGCGCCTTCCGCTTTGCCAACAGCGAGAATTTCGTGCAAAATCTCCTCCAGCTCTTTTCTGTGTTCGGACAAAATCGCGCCCATCGGAGCATCGTAGCAGCTAGTGAGCGTCCCCATAGCGCTGATAAGCAGAAACTTCTTCCATACATCGGTGGTAATATCGTCACTCACCTTTACCTTCAGTCCCGCTTTTCGTAAAATCTCCGCAAGCTCCATAAGTGGCTTTGGAACCTCTCCATCGACACCGAATACGATGTAGGCTCTCTTGCTCTGCACTTCGATGACTCCAGGTTCGACAAGATGCGAGACGATGTAGATCGCACCGTTGGCAATGATATTTTCAGGATAGTATCGACGCAGTACCCTGTCGTTATCCACTCCATTGCCAAGCGGCACCAATACGGTAGATGGAGAGACAATGGGTTTGACTATTTCGGCCGCCGCTTCAAGGGCATACCCTTTGACGCAGAAAAACAGATAATCCATCGTTGTGTGAAACTCTTTTGGATCGTCTTCCACCGCTTTCGGAAAGACACAATGCGTCTCTTCGGGCATCTGCAGGCATATGCCGGTCTCCCTGATAGCCAAAAGATGTTTACCGCGCGCCACTACATAGACATCGGCCCCGGCATCCGCCAACTTGGCGGCCAGATAGCCCCCTACTCCTCCTGCACCCACGATAGCGATTTTCACTCTTTCACCTCATCCGTCAACAACAAAAACTCCTGCGCCTCCGGATCGAAATATTCGATCTCTCCTGTGTCGAGTTTGTAATACCATCCATGCAGAAAGAGCGTTCCTTCCATCAGTCGCTTGCGGACATTCGGATAGGTCAAAAGGTTTTGAAGCTGAAAGATGACCGAAAATTTTTCAGTCGCCTCCAGAAGCTCGGTTTTGTTCTCTTTCGGAACGCTTTTCAGTGCCAGCTCTTTGGCCGGCATACCCAATTCAAGCCACTTGATCGTATGGATCATCTCACTGGCATAGGCACTGTGGTCTTGATACAGAGCCTTGCACGCTCCGCAGTCGCTATGCCCACAGACGATGATCTCTTCCACTTCCAAATTGAACGCGGCGTATTCGATAGCCGCTGCTGTCGCGTGGAAATCGTTGTCGGGCTTGTAGGGTGGCACGAAATTCCCCACGTTGCGAAGCACGAAAAGATCGCCCGGGCCGGTGGAGGTAATCAGCGTCGGGACTACACGCGAATCGCTGCATCCGATAAAGAGCGCTTTTGGATTCTGTCCATTCTCCACAAGCTCCAGAAAATCTTTCTCGTGCTTTTTGAAATGGACTTCTTTGAACGCCTCTGCACCCTTTCTCCAATACTCCTGATTCATAATCCGCTTTCCTTAATAGTTGTCGTATTTGCCGGCTTCCACTTCCTGCTTCAATCGGTCTATCGCCTCCTCCATCGCAGTTATGATCAGCCTTGCCGACTCACGGTCATCGTTTTCGGGAATATCCCAATCGAATATTTTCATATTCGCCTTGAAAAGCAGCTCGATCTCTTTTTCGATCTCTTTTTTCATCTTTTGAAACTCTTTGTGCTCGGCATCCATAACAACTCCTCTATCTTTAACTTTTAACTGGCGTTACGCTATTATAACGTTTTATGGGCATATATGATCGATTTTTCGTCCAAGGATAAAAAGTGATTAGAAAAAAAGCGCGTCTTCTTAAAACATCCGGCCGTTTCGACGCCTTGTTGAAAAAATACCATATACCCGCCGAAGCACTCGCCATAAACCGGCGTGCCGTCTCCAAAGCGGTCGCGGTGGGGCTTTTCGTGGCACTCATTCCAATGCCTTTTCAGATGCTGGCCGTCGTATTGCTGTTTCCTGTTTTTCGCTACAATGTATTGATCGCTATCGCAATGTGCTGGCTGAGCAATCCCGTGACGATGCCTTTTATGTACTACATCGAATATCTGACGGGAAATTGGCTGCTCGGGCGCAAAAGTGTCGAAAATGTCCAGCTGAGCGTCGATTGGTTTCAGTCGCACTTCGACAATATTTTTCTGCCTCTTTACACGGGTACTTTTTTCTATGCGATCATCCTATCGCCGCTGGCATATCTACTGGTGAACAGACTATGGATACACTCCGTCAAAAAAGCGCATCGGCAACGATCCGAAAGATAGCTACATCCACTTTTGGGCGACGAACAGTCCCGCCCCCATCGACCCGAGTGTCAGAATGAAAAACTGCGCTACGCGCCATCCAAGCCTCCAGCCCCCGAGCCAAAAGACGATTCCCAGCTTCACGATCGAATTCGTCACAGAGGCTATGACGATTCCATTCATGGATGCAATCTGCGAAAGCCTTCCATCTTTGGCCAGCTCACTCAGCGAGAGGGTGATCGCATCTACGTCGGTGATTCCCGAAAAGAGCGAAACGATATAGACGCCTATGTTGCCGTAGCGGGTCTGCACGAATGCTATGGCTCCGTAGATGATCCCGAAAAGCAGGCCGAACTTGATCGCTTCGCTCAGTTGCAGCGGGTTTCTTGAGATAGCCGGATTTTCAAAATTGATATCGGCCGCCTTAGAGTGGCTGTAGAGCCACCAGCTAAAAAGCAGGCCGCTGGATGCCGCAGCCAAATAGGCGGGAGCGAGCCGCAAGGCCAATTCAGGATGAACTACCGCCGCTTCGAATAGTACCCGCAGATACATGAATGTACAGGCTATCGCGATACCGCCCGTATAATTGTTTATATATTCGAATTGCCGATTGAACATTTTCGAGAGTGAAATCGAAACCGCCGTAGATGAGATAAGACCGCCGGCGGCACCGGTAATGAATACGCCTCTTTTTTGGCCAAGCAGCTTGATCGCGGCGTAACCTACGAAGGAGATAGCCGCTATGATGACCGCCATCAGCCATGTCTTGTATGGGTTGAAAAGATGATAGGGGCCGATCATTTTATCCGGAAGCACCGGCAAAACCACAAAACTCATCACCAAAAGCAAAATCGTGGCATTGATATCGGTGGAAGATAGATGCGATTCGAATCTCTGAAGCTTTGGCTTGATCTCCAAAATTACCACGATCAGCACAGCGATGAATATCGCATAGTTTTGAAGATTGAACCACACCATCAGTCCAAGAAAATATGTAACCAGCGCGGCAACCTGCGTCGTCATTCCCCGTTTTTGATAGCGCGTCACTTTGAGATAGTAGGAGATTCCGACAAGTCCGCCCACCACTACCGTAGAAGCCACTATGAAACCCGGAATCTGCGCACCGAGCCATCCCGACAGATACCCCAGGAGCGAAATCAATGCAAAAGTGCGGCTACCGGCGAAGCTTTGCCCGCCTTTTGGCATATAGCTGAGCGTTCGCTGCATTCCGATCATGAAACCGATCATAAGAACTTCGATCAGTGACTTGATGATAGAGTAGTCCAAAACAGCCTCCTTTACGCTCTGCGCTTCAAAACCCACCACTCGAAAGCTTTATACAATTCTACCACGATAAAGATTGGCACAGCCACTTCGAATATGAGCAGCCAATCCTCCATCCGCAGAGGAACTGTATGGAGGGCATCTTGCAAAAACGGTACGTAAACAGCCGCCACCTGAGCGGATACCGTGAGCGCCCATGCCCCTATAACCCATGGATTGGAAAAAAAGCCGATGACCGGCATCGGCGCATGAAGGCTGCGGTAGTTGAAAACGTTCATCTTCTCGAGTATGATAATACCGGTGAATGCGACCGTCTGCGCCAGTGCGACAGCCTGCGTTCCAGGAAGCCCCATATCCAGATAGTGATGAAAAAGCCATAGCGACCCACCACCGATATAGCCGCCCAGCAGCAAAATCATGACCGTGCCACGCAGTTGCAAAAACGGAGCGTTGACCGAATGCGGCGGCCTCTGCATAATCCCTTTTTCGGCCGGCTCGAGCCCCAACGCCACCGCCGTCAATCCATCTGTGACGAGGTTCATCCAAAGAATCTGCACCGGCAGAAGTATCAATGGTCCGCCCAACAGGATATTTACGAATATCGCGATCACTTCTCCGGTGTTGGATGAAAGCAGATAGGTGACGAATTTTTTGATATTGTCGTACTGCCTGCGTCCCTCTTTTACCGCACCCACGATCGAGGCGAAATTGTCGTCGAGCAAAATCATATCGGCCGCCCCTTTGGCGACGTCGGTGCCCCGCATACCCATCGCGATACCGATATCGGCCCGTTTGAGCGCCGGTGCATCGTTGACGCCGTCACCTGTCATCGCTGTCACAAGTCCTTCGCTCTGGAGCACTTTTACGATGCGTAGCTTGTCCTGTGGCGTCGTACGGGCGAAGATCACCCCTTCTTTGAGCGCCACTTTGAGCGCGTCATCCTCCATGCCCGCCAGCTCCGCACCCGTAATCGCCCGGGTAGCTGCCAGCCCCACCTCTTTGGCGATAGCCAGAGCCGTAAGCGGTGCATCTCCCGTAATCATCACCACCTGAATACCTGCGCGCTGGGCCGTAGCGATCGCTTCGGGCACCTCCGGCCTCGGCGGGTCGATAATGCCCACAACACCCAGCAGTGTCAAATCCCTCTCGACATCCTCGGCGTCCAGCTTCACCCCGGGTGGCAATACCCGCTTGGCAAGTGCGAGTGTACGAAGGCCTTTTTTGGCCAATTTTACATACGCATCTTCGAAAGCTTTGCGCATCTTTGTATCCAGCGGCTTTCTGTCGCTACCGTCGAAATAGTGAGTGGCTCTTTCGATCAACACTTCGGGCGCGCCTTTGACATAGGCGACTTTTTGCCCCTTCTCTTCGACTATGACCGTCATCCGTTTACGCTCGGAGTTGAATGAAAATTCACTGATCACTTTGGGCTCCGAAGGGCTTAGCCACGCTTTATAGGCTGCCACGATCAGCGCAGCCTCCGTCGGCTCACCCGAGACTTTCCAGCCCTCTTCCTCCTTGCGCAGCGAAGCGTGATTGCAAAAGAGACCCGTTTTCAAAAGCAGCAGCAGGTCGGGTCGTTTTTTATAATTGACCTTCTGGCCATCCGCTTCGAAATGGCCCGCCGGATCGTACCCGCTGCCGGTTACATCCACTTCCCCCACAAATGTCCAGATCTTTTTCACAGTCATCTGGTTTTGGGTAAGCGTGCCCGTTTTGTCGGTACATATGACGTTCGCGCTTCCAAGGTTTTCGGCCGCCTGCAAGCGCCGTAGCAATGCATGTTGGCGCACCATCGCCTTGACACCGAGTGCGAGCGTGATCGTAACGACTGCAGGCAATCCTTCGGGTACGACAGCCACGGCCAGCGAGACGCCCGTGAGAAACATCTCCATCAGATCTTTGCCGAAAAGATACCCCACGATCGCGACAAATACGGAGATGGCAACAGATAGAATGCCGAGTTTCCTGCCAAGCACAGCCAATTTTTTCTGCAAAGGAGTAGGAGTACGCTCCACTTCACTGGTAAGCCTGGCGATTTTTCCAAACTCCGTCGCCATGCCGGTCTCGACTACGACTCCTTTGGCATAGCCGTTGGTTACATTGGTGCCCATCCACGCCATATCCGCACGCTCGGCCAAAGGCGCATCTTCCAAAACTGCTTTGACGCGCTTGGGTACCGAAGCCGATTCTCCGGTAAGTGCAGATTCGTCGATTTTCAGATTCACCGCTTCCACCAGCCGCAAATCGGCAGGCACGCGATCTCCGATCTCCAAGAGTACGATATCTCCGGGCACCAGTTTCTGTGCATCGATTTCGATCTCTTTGCCGTCTCGAAGCACTTTGCATTTGGGTGAAAGCATCTTCTGCAACGCTTCGATCGCCTTTTCGGCCTTGAACTCCTGCACAAAACCCAAAATTCCATTGAGCGCCACGATCGCCAAAATCGTCGCGGCATCGCCCATCTCTCCGATCGCAAACGATATACCTGCCGCCACCAAAAGTATCAAAATCAACACATCGGTAAATTGCCTCAGCAGTATCCGGTACCACTTCTCCTTGCGCACCGCTTCGATTCTGTTGGGGCCGTATATTCCAAGGCGCCGATCAGCTTCAGCTTGCGAAAGACCCGTTTTCGGATCGGTTTTGAGCATCTGCAGCACGGCCTGCACCGGCTTGGCGTGCCATGGCACTGCAACTTCGGCGATTTCGCCTTTTTTCCCTTCGATACCTTCAGGAGTTTGAGCCTCTTTGACAAGATCGCTTCGCCATCTGACCATCAGTATCGAAAAGGCAACAGGAACTATAATCGTCGAAACGGACGAAGCCGCTACAAGTGCCGTAAAAAGCTGGGTATCGATAAGGTTGGCATCCAGCAGAAGCTTGGCGACGATAATCTCCGTCGTCAACCTTGCATTGAGTCCGATACCGATCGCCCACGCCTCCTTGACGGTGAGTTTTTTCATGGGCACCATCAAAAAAATACCGACCAATTTACCCAAAAAAGCTGCAAGAAATAGCAAAATGGCAAGCTCTGGCGCCTCGACCATTCCGCCAAGATCGACACTCATTCCCACCCAGAGAAAAAAGATGATGCCGAAAAATCCATACGCTACAGCCCTCGTCGCATTGACGGCACGCACTCCCGCAACTCCTGCCTTGTCGAACACCGGACGCATCAGCATCCCAGCCACAATCGCCCCTACTACCAGCCCCAGGTCGGCATATTCGGCAAATCCGCCAAAAACGAAAAGTGTAACGATCATCAAAACGATCAGGTTGCTCACCTTGATCTGTGTCCAGCGCGAAAGAGGAAGCAGTATCCAACTTCTTGCTATCCATGCAGCCGCTACGAATATGGTTAGATGTATCAGCAAATCGCCAATCTCTTTGGTATCGGTTGCAACCATCCCGCTTTTGTTTCCGATCCATATCGAAACGAAAGCCACCAGAAACACTTCGATCACATCATCGAGCACCCCTGCACCTACGATATAGTTGCCCACTTTCGTTTTGATCAGTCCAAACTCATCGAGTATCGGTACGATCACCGCTTCGGCTGTCGGCATGCGAGTGATTCCGATAACGAACGAGAGCATCCAGTCGTATCCCAGCCAGAGCATCACCCCCGCTCCCATCAAAAAAGGCATTACCGTATTGAGCACAGTCGCCAGCACGATATCGCCACTTTGACGCTTCATCTGCCCCACATCGATCTGAAGCCCGATAAAAAAGAGCAAAAAAAGCACTCCCAGATCGGCAAGAGCCGAAAATATATCACCCGAGATCCCGGTTGTAAGCTTTTGGAAAACCGGCGTATAGTGGATGCCCATCGCCACAAAAAGCGCACCCAAAATCCCGGGCACCCTCAGCCGCTCCAAAAAACCAGCCAAAAAGTATGTCAGGCCAAAAAGAAGCGCCAGCAGCAACAGAAATTCACCCAGAAACTGATCGTTCACATCCACCCTCCCATCGGGATATCCCTAAAAACGGCATATCATTTTTTGAAGCTCTTTTTTCTCTTTTTTGAAAGTTTTGAAAACTTTTAAAAATTCATACCGCTTGCCGATTTCGAGTCGTTTCATCTCTTTTCGCAGTGCATCGATCGACTCTTTTATCTCTTTGTCCTCTTTTAGTCCTGGCTGCGACAGAAAGCTTTTTAGATGTTCTCGCTGGACATACAGGTCTTGATGGTCTCCAAGAATCGACTGTATAGTCTTGATACGCTCCATCAGACGGGCATAGGATTTCGGCTCGAAAGCGGTGGCGAAAAACTCCATCACGTATCTCATCTTTTTCACTTCGATGCGCAACAGATGATAGGCGTGCGCAGGTGATTTCTCATCCAGTGAGCCGCCTTTGCCCATTATCTTTCTGTAGCGGCGTTTCAATATCGGCTTTATCTCCACAATCACCGGATTGACGGCCTTTTGCACAAGGCCTTCATTCTCTTCACTTGAGCAAAATTTCCTCAAACTTTCCATCTCGGCCCTGAAGGCTTCACCTTGCAGCAATTTCAGCAGATTGACATTTTGCTCTTTCTCAAGAGATACCAGATATTTGCGAAGATGTTCGATTCCTTCGTGATATCTTTGAGGAATCATCCCTTTGTAAAGATCCATCCGCAAAAGATATACGTCGATATCACGCTTTGGACCCGTCTCGCGCATCAGTTGCGCAAGCTCCGTTTTATGCATCCGTAGCCACCCTTCGTCGAAAAACTCTTTAAGCTGGGAAAACATGGCACGAATCTTGCGCATGGCAACCCGCATCTGGTGAAGACGCTCTGGATCTTTATCGCCTTGCAAAATCGCTATGGAGTTGGCTTCGATACTTTTTGTCAGAGTATATACGAGCGCCTTGATTGCGTGAGCCATGCTTTCATAAGGCTCAATCGGTACATTCGTGGAAGCTTTTAGAAAATTTTTTCGCTCATCTACGGTTTTTAAAATCTCAGGCAGCGGACGGCAAATGGCGGGGATTTGCATATTGCGTGAAATAGACCCATTGGTAAAATCCGGATTTTGGGTCACCTCTTTCAAAACGACCCCTTCAAAAAGCGCGGGGAGCCTGAAAGAGAGCGCCGAAGCTCTCTCTTTGAACTCCACCTCGAGTACATTGAGCCCTTTTAGCCGGCCTTTGAAAGAGTCGAGCTCGAAAGTGTAACCCTCAAGCTCGAAGCGAAAACGTACTTTTTTTATGATTTTGCCACTGTTTTGCGCCTTCATTCTTTCATAGACATACGCACTCACCGGCTCTTCGAACTCTTCTCGCACGAGCCCGACGCCAGTTTTTATGGTATGCACATATCGCTCCCCTATACGCCGATAACGCTCGGCACTGGAATCATCGCCGGCAAGATAGAACTGTTCGATCGGGAATTTTTCGTACGATATTTCGTTTTTTTTCAAAAAACGCTTCATCGAGCATGGAGGCAAGAGGAATTTTCTTTCGATTTCCATCTGTTTCATGATTTAATGGTAGCATAATTTTTCGGTGTGGCCCTAGCTCTCTTCGTACATCTTCAAAATCTTCACCGGCTCCAGGGCCACAGCCCTGCGCGCAGGATACAGACTGGCTAAAATTCCTATGAATACGGAAAGAGATATCGAAAAAAGAAGCATTTCAAAAGGGATGTAAAACGGCCATCGGGCAAAGATCTCGACAACGACAAGAAACAAAAGCGCCACACCCCCACCAAAGATCGCACCCGATAGCGACAGGATCGTGGATTCGAAAAAGAATTGGAAAAAGATATCTCTGCGGGTGGCTCCTGCGACCCGCTTGATGGCTATTTCGATCAATCTTTCATACATCGAAAGGGCCATGATCGCCACAATTCCCAGTGCGCCAACACTGTAGGCGATTGCCGCTACGATCACGCTGAGCACCGAAAATAGGTGCTCCATCTGCGCAGAAGTACCGCTGGCCGCTTCGTATCCCATGACGGTAAAATCTTTTTTTCCGTGGCGCAGCCCAAGGAGCGCGGATGTCTGGGCGATCACCTTTTTGTTCATCGTAGAGTCTTTGGAGAGGATAAAGATACCGTCAAGCCAGTCGCTGGGCGAGAGAAGTTTTTGCATCAATTTAATAGGCACGAGAATCGTGTGGTCGTAATCTTCCATGCCCACACTCCCTTTGACGGCCAGCACGCCGACTATCCTGAATGGAATGTTGGCTATTGTCATGATCTTGCCCACAGCGGATGAATCCGGAAAAAAATCCGCCGCTACCTTACTCCCGATCACGGCCACTTTGCGCATTTTGGCACAATCTTCATCCAAAAGCCCGCGACCATGTGCCACCTTCAGATCCATCAGCGATACGAACGTTGGCTCCACACCCATCACATTCGATGGCTCGGCTCTTTTTTTCGTAGAGACCAAAAGCATATCGCTTCGCAGCATCGAAACCGACTCGATTCCGTCGATTTTTTGCGCAATCGCTATGGCGTCGCTGTTTTTAAGCGTACGAACCATTCCGATCTGTGCAGTTTTATGCCCCAGCGACACCACTTCCCCGGGAGCCACCACGATGATGCGGCTTCCGAATTTTCCAAGCTCATGGAGTGTCTTTTCACGCATCGCACCGCTGATTCCACTCATCAACACCAGCGAAAGCACCCCCAGCGCGATTCCCGCTATGGCGATGAAAGTACGCTTTTTGTTGCGGTCAAGATACCTCCAAAGCTCCTGGGCATAGAGCCATTTCACAGTCGCCGCCTCAACGCCTCGAGCGGATCCATCGCCGCAGCCTCTTTGGCGGGCGACCATGCTGCGACGAGTGCCACGGTCATGGAGAAGAGTATCGCTACAAAGAAAGATTCAAGAGGATAGACCACCGGGATTTGAAGAAGCGGAAGAATATATTTGACACTGGCAAATCCGGCCAGAGTTCCCAAAAATGCGCCCGCAATGGCGATGACGGAAGCTTCGAGCAAAATACGGACAAGAATCTGCCTTTTCGTAGCGCCAAGTGCACGGCGAAGGCCGATCTCCCATGCTCGGATACGGTTATTGATGAGAAAGATGTTCGAAAGGACAAATCCGCTCACAAAAAGCGCCGTCAAAGAGGCGATGCCAAGAAAAATCCCCAAAGAGGCGCTGAGCATGGAGAGGAACTTCCTGATCACCTCGGGCGTGATCAGAAAATAGTCATCCGGTTTCAAAGTACGATTCAAGATGTTTTTCACATCGTCCACCACGCGATCGTAGTCGGCCTGCGGCGACACTTTGGCTACGATCGCAAAAAGTTTTCCGTATTCGGCCTGTATAAATTTTCGGTACGTTGGAACCGGCATCATGATCCGTTCGTCCATACTCGTACCGCGTGGACTTTTGCCCTTGCGTTTATATACGCCGATGACCCTGAATGGAATTTTCCCGATCAAAAGCGTCTTTCCGATCGGATTTTTTCCACTGAAAAACTCATCGACGATATCGTGCCCCACGACAACGACCTTCGCGAAATTTTTGAAATCTTTCGACTGAAAGAAACGGCCCCATTCGCTTTCGTAGCCAAAATGCTCCAATGTGCCGGGTGTGAATCCCTCCACCATCAGATGCTTGCTGAAACCTCCCCTTGCGACGATCATCTTTTTTACATAGAAATAGTCCACACTGCGCACCCCCTCTATCGTTCCGATCTTTCGGTAATGTTCCATCGTGAGCTTCATGGGGATATGCCGAAACGATATACGGCTTCCGAAACTCGATCGTATCAAAATCGTATCCGATCCGAGCATACCGATAATCCTGTCGGCTTTCAAGCGGCTTCCCTCGATCGCTGCAACGATAAAAACGAGCGATGCGATACCAAGCACGATACCCAAAAGAGCAAAAAGGCTTCTGCCTTTGTAAAACAGAAGAAAGGCGATTAGATCATGCAGATAGAATCTGGCCATCTTTTATCCGCACGATCCGCGTAGCGTATGCTGCCATCACGGGATCGTGCGTTACCAGCACGATCGTCCGCCCCTCTTCGTTTAGATTTTTTAAAATCTCCATCACGTTTCTGGCGTTTTCACTGTCGAGTTGCCCGGTCGGCTCGTCGGCGAAGATAACCCTGGGATCGTTTATCAGCGCCCTGGCGATCGCGACACGCTGTTTTTGTCCACCTGAGAGCTGATCTGGCATAAAATCGATCCGACTCCCAAGCTGCAGTTTTTCCAAAAGAGCTACGGCATCTTTTTTGGTTTTCGCTCTTTTGGAATAGAGGGTGGGAATACGCACATTGTCGAGCACGCTGAGGTACGGCACCAGGTAGAAGGCCTGAAAGACGAATCCGAACATTTCGTTGCGTATATGTGAAAGCGTGTCGTCATCCATGGCGCCCACCTCTTTGCCCTCCAGCAGATAGCGTCCAAAGGTTGGACGATCCAGGCATCCCAAAATGTAAAGCAGTGTCGATTTTCCGCTTCCACTGCTCCCCATGACGGCCACGAACTCTCCCTCTTCTATCTGCAGATCGACCCCTTTGAGCACCGTTGTCTCTATATCGCCGGTTTTGAATCGTTTGACGATATTTTGGCACTCAATCAGCATGCTCGAGCGGCTCCATCAATACCTCGTCCCCCTCTTTCAGGCCATGGACGATCTGCGTATAGCGAGCATCCGAAATGCCTGTCTCCACACTCTGCTCCACCACTTTCCCGTCGCGCTTTAGATATACAAAAAAACGGCCGTTTTTGAACTTCACGGCGCGGTTTGGCAAACGGAGGACTCCTTTGTGGATTTTTACGACGATCGTATCGTGCGTCGTCATCTGGGGGCGCAAAAGCCGGGCATTTTCAAAACGGTCGACGACGGCTATATAGTAAACCACACCGTTTTGAATCTCCGGTTGAGGATATATCTGGGATATTTTCCCCGTGAAGTTCCTGTCGGGCCAGCTATCGACGTTGAAATCGACACGCATTCCGTTTCGTACACGCCCGATGGCTGTCTCGTCCACATAGATACGGTTTTCGATCTTTTCGGGATCGAGAATCTTGACGAATTTTGGAGCGTTGAGGCCCGCTACGACCGTCTCTCCCTCCTGCGTGGAAACATAACTCACGATACCGCCAAAAGGGGCTGTGATCATAGAGTAGCTAAGCCTTATTTCCGCCTGCTCGACTTTCGATTTGGCAGCGGAGCGGTCATGCCTGAAGTCGCTTTGCGCCTTCTGAAGCCTCAGCCTGGCCTCCTCTTCTATTTTTCGAGCCTCTTCAAGCGACTCTTCGGCCTTTGTTAATGCCGCCTTTTTTATAGCCGCTTCGTTGCAGGCTATACGATAATCACGCTCGGATCCGCTACGCTTTTTGAAAAGCCTCCTTTTATTGGCACAAAGCCACGCGGCTGTCTTTGTGTCCGATTTTGCAGCCTCCAAAGAAGCCCTCGCCTTCCTCACTCCTATCCGCGATCTTTGAAGAGCGCTTTTAAGGCGTGCGATCTCTTTGGGATATCCCTCTTCGATCTTTTCAAGCTCCTCTTTGGCGATGTCAAGCGACATTCTTTGCTCTCTGTCGTCGATTCTGGCGATCAGATCTCCTTTTTCGACCCTGTCTCCCACACGCACCGGCTCCTTCACCACGATGCCGCTCATTCGCGCTCCGATCGTCACTTCGGCACCGACGGATGGTTTGATCACTCCTGTAGCCTCCACACTCTCTACCACATCCCCTTTTTGGACGGTAATGGGTATATAGCGGCTGAAATCTTTTCGCTTCTTTTTCATCTGCCACAGATAGAAGCCTCCGCCAAGAAGCGAAACCACAAGTATCAGTACGACCGTTTTTTTCATCGCATCTGCCGTCTGGCGACCTTCGCTGCCTTTGCAAGCGCACCGAAAATCCTGCGGCTGTGCCAAGCGTACGGCATAAATTCCGGATGCCACTGAAGCCCCGTTACGAACCGTTCCGACTCTCCTTCGATCGCCTGTATCAGGCCATTTTTATCTCGCGCGGCGATACGCAGGCCATCGCCTGGGCGATCTACGGCCTGATGATGCAGCGCATTGACTTTGATTTTGGAAGAGTGCAGTATTTCATGGAGCCTGGTTTTTGGCTCGATTATCACCTCGCGAAGGGGCAAAGGTGTATGCGGATGGGGATAGGAGAGATCCAGGTCGTGAACATGCGGATGTAGCGTTCCGCCATAAAAAAGATTGATCATCTGCATCCCGCGGCAGATTCCCATGACAGGCAAACCTTCTTTTTCGGCACGCTTCAACAATGCCAACTCCATAGCGTCACGCTCCGGATCGCTTTTGGTGATGGAGGGGTGATGCGCTCCTTTGTAGGTGGATGGATCGATATCGATACCCCCGGTGATCAGCACTCCATGCATATGCGCAGACTCGTCCCACGATCCTGGATGAAAAAAACGAACTTTCACACCAAAAAGCCGAAGCAGGAAACGGCTTGCAAGCCACGCCGTTTTGCTTCCGCGCGAAGATCCGGTGACAACGACTACCGCTTTTGAACCCACTGCTTCACCCTCTCTATCCACTTATCCTTTTGGAAATAACTAAAAGGCGATGAAAGATAGTCCTGACACTCGCTTCCAAGCTCCGCGAGAGCGTCGTCGTCGAAAGCGAGCCTCTCAACAAGCACCCAGCTGTTCCATGCATCGCAGGTACACCACTGCACCTCATCGACTCTGGAGTTGGGAAGACGGTAGTGATATGTCGGTCGCGCGGAGATCTTTTCGCCCTCCATCTTCTCCATCACCCTGTCCACATCGATCCATGCAAAGAGGGGCAAAAGATCGAGTGCTCTGTTTCTGGTGGGGTTGTACTCCACATAGTCGTCGATCAGCTGCGGCATCGTAGGATCGTAATATGGATCGAGCACCATTTCCATATAGTCGTCCTCGAATGGATCGATATAGGGAGTAATGCGGCGGGTCATATCCGGCTGAATAATCTCCACGAGATAGTCATAAAGGATAAAAAAAGCGCGAAGAGTGCGTAAAATATCGTCCACCGTTATACGTGCCGCCTCGGGATTGATATGAAACCCGAACGCATAGAGAGGGTCGGCCTTGGTACCAAGAGCACCATGTTTTCGCAATGTCTCTTTGATCTCTTCGATCACTTCCAGATTGTCCAGCGAGAGAGGAGATGTAGAAATTTCATGAGGAACCACCGTTTCCGACAGATCGGCGATAAATCTCTCCATTGCTTCTATCGTATCCTTTTCGAGCGCCTGGTCGAGCCCTATGGTATGAAGCCACTCTTCGAGCCCGGATTCCACAAGAAACTGAAAATCCAGCACCAGCGTAAAGGTGCCGTATCTCGTATCTCTGATTTTATAGTGATAGGGATTGACGATATCGATATGTCCACCTACCTCCTTGAGTACGATAGCGGCACTTTTAGAAAGCGTCAGACCCGCATACTCCAGCTCGAAACCTACTTTGCGAAGTTCCCCTGCCCCGTTGTGACGCACGGGCGGTTGTTCAAATCTCTTTTCCATAAGGTCGATTATACACTTTATACGCTTCGGCTTGGTTTTCTTTGCAAAAGAAGGCTTCAAGAAAATATTTTCGATTTCACCATAAAAATCTTTTTTAAAACTCTATCGGTGTATGATACGAAAAAAGAAGTGAATCGATGAAAAGATGTGGGTGATTTCTCCTTCAACTATCACGAGATGATTTCTGCCCCTGCCCAAAGTGCAGAAACCGGAAACTGTGTGAATCAGAAGAGTCGTTTTCACTTCCATATTATGCGCGGCAAGGTGGTAAACGATGAAATTGGCAGATCTTCAGCCCGGACAGAAGGCGATCGTCAAAACGATCGGTGATCTCGGCGAACTCAGAGACCGGCTGATGGAGCTTGGGCTGCTTTGCGGCGAGACGGTACAGCTTTTGCGCAGGGCACCGCTCGGTGACCCGCTGGAGTTTAGCTTCGGGAACGAAAAGATCGCTTTGCGCGAAGAGGATGCCCGAAAGATCGATGTGGAGCCGATTTCTCGACCACATAGAGAAGAAAAGAAGGAAAGCGTGTGAAAATCGCATTCGTGGGCAATCCGAATACGGGAAAAACGGCCTTGATCAACGCTATCGCCGGAAGTGACCTGGAGGTCGGCAACTGGCCCGGCGTGACGGTCGAGAAAAAAGAGGCTACATTCCGATACGAAGGTGAATCCATTTCGCTCGTAGATCTGCCGGGTGCCTACACGCTAAGCCCCTACTCCATAGAAGAGAAGATCACCCGAAACGTTCTCGCGTACGAACCGCCGGACGGAATTGTCGATATCATAGAGACGACCAATCTTCGCAGAAATCTCTATCTGACGCTCGAACTGATCGACATGCAAAAACCGATGGTTCTCGCGCTCAATATGTTCGACGACTTCACGCGGCGCGGATACACGCTCGATCTGAAACGGCTGGAGGAGATTTTAGGGGCCTACGCCGTACCCACCGTCGCCTCGGCAGGCCTTGGGGCCAAAGAGGTGATCGCACGGGCGATCGAAACGATCAAAGAGGGAAAGAGGCCCCGGATTCAGCCTCTCCAGGAGCATATCGAAAAAGAGGTCGCGTTTTTGATGCGAAAAATCGAACAAGCCGGAGTGTTTCCCTATCCGAAACGCCTCTTTGCCATCAAACTGATCGAAAACGATGCCTTCGCCGTCGAATTGGCACAAAAAGCGTATGCCGAAGAGGTTCTTCGTTTCGCCGAAGGTGCGAGAAAGCGACTGGAGTGCCATATAAAGCTTCCGATTCGAACAATCATCACCCGTTCCCGTTACGAGGTGATAGACAGAATCCTCGAAGAGGTTTTGACAGAGCCCGTGGTCGACAGGGTCGCACTCAGCGAGCGCATCGACGCGGTTGCTCTGCACAGGTTCTATTCGTTCCCGATTCTATTCGCGATCCTCTATCTTCTTTTCAGAATCACCTTCGATGCCAGCGCCCCGCTGGTAGAGTGGACGGGAGGTTTTTTCGAAGGCTACATCGGGCCTCATCTGCATGCACTTTTGAGTGTCCATCTGCCGTCATGGCTCGATTCGCTACTCGTCGACGGTGTCATCAACGGTGTCGGGCTGGTGCTGTCGTTTCTACCTCTGCTCTTTTTTCTCTACTTCTTGATGGCACTTTTAGAAGAGAGCGGCTACATGGCGCGTGTCAGTTTTCTGCTCGATCGGTTGGCGCGATCGCTTGGAATCAAAGGCAATGCCTTCATCGCGATGATCATGGGATTTGGCTGTAACGTTCCGGCGATCTACGCCACCCGTACAATGACAAGTCTAAGAGAGCGCATCATCACAGCTTTGACGATTCCCCTGATGAGCTGCAGCGCAAGACTGCCCATCTATGCCCTCTTCACGGCACTCTTTTTCGAAGAGAATCGGGCGGAGATCATTATCTCCCTCTATGTTATAGGTGTCGCAATCGCACTTCTTATCGCCTGGGCTGCGAACCGAATACTGCCAAAAAGCGGTATGAAGCCATTCTTTCTGGAACTTCCCGCCTACCACATGCCGACATTCAGGGCGATTTGGGTATTGATGTGGCCGAGATTGAAAGATTTCATCGTGCGCGCGGGAACTGTCATCGTTGCCGCATCCATCGTTTTGTGGGGTGTCATCCATCTTCCGTCTGATGCGGATATTCACGACTCCTATCTCGCCAAAGGAGCCAAAATCGTCACACCACTTTTCGAGCCTGCAGGCTTCGGCAGACACTGGGAGCCGGTGGCGGCACTGATTCCCGGAACCATCGCCAAAGAGGTGGTGATAGGGTCGCTGGGGACAATCTACGGGATCGAGTCAGTCCGGAGAGAACCATCTCCTCACGATCTGTGGGAAGATACGAAACAGCAGGCGGCGGCACTGAAAGATGCACTGATCGCATCGGTGAGAAATCTCTTCTTTCTAAGCGGCGGCAGCGAAGAGGATATGCCTGCGCCCGGTACAATTCAGACGCGGTTAAAAAGTCAGTTCGACGGGCCATTGGCTGCCTATAGCTATATGGTTTTCGTTCTGCTATATATTCCGTGCATCTCTACAATCGCTGCAATCAAAGAGGAGTTCGGATGGAGATTGGCGATTTTCGAGATCCTATTTCTTCCGCTTTTGGCATACGGCACGAGCGTATCGGTCTATCAGATCGGAAGGATATTTCTGTCTTGATTCTGATTCAAATATGATGCCGGAGAGGTTCATGTGCGCAAAGATTTCAAAGAGAGGGGTTGAAACAAAACAATTCGAGCAATACGGCAATATACCGACCGCGAAAGAAAGAGAATGAAATAGGCTATTAACACGCTATTTAGGTTCTCTTTATTATAATTTCTCAACATAAAAATTAAACATTCAAAAAGGAGAGAATATGACGACATTGGATCAAAATATCGTTGAAAGAATCGAAGCAGCGATCGCCCTCGACAAAGAGAAACCGGGTCTTGGGAATGTAGATATGCAAAAGGGTGCAGAGCTGATACGCGAGGTAGGAGCTATTTTGCTGGATGTTCGTCCTCCTGCCAAAGTGAATGGCGAAAACGCAGAGGAAGCCGACATTCCAGATGCCTATTACACTCCCTATACAGATTTCACCAATTATCTTGATATTCTACCGAAAGACAAAACCACGCCAATCCTCGTAGCATGCCTCAAAGGATGGTTTGCTAACCGAGTGATGGGTTATCTCGAAGCGCTTGGATACGAAAACGTTTTTGTCCTAGGAGCCAACATCGAAGATATGATAGCCGCACATAAAGCCCACATACAGAAGTAATTCCGGGCCGCTCCAAACGCGGCCCAAGATAAAAATTCCCATACAGAGTCCTTTGAAGTTTATTTTTTTATCATAAAGTAAATCAAATTCTTCTATATTTCAATTCCCATAGAGTACTTCAAGATAGCACTAAATACTTTGGAGGTGCCCTTTATCACAAAGAGATTCGAGTCGCCACCTCAATCATCCTCTCAGACTCTATTGACCCTAAAACTTTATCAGTGTATGATATGAATAAAAAAGAAGTGAATCCATGAAAAGAATTTTGATATTGGATATAGGCAATGCGGCCCGCTCCATTATGGCCGAAGCACTGGTCAACCACCATCTGAAACGTTCGTGCAACCTCCATGCCGAGAGTGCGGGTATCGTCCCGAAAGAGAGTATCGATCGCGAAACGCTACAGGTGCTAGCAGAAGACGGAATCGAAACCGAGCATCTGTGGTCGAAGGGTCTGGATGATTTGAAGCGCAGGGATTTCGACCTGGTGGTAACTGTATGCGACAACCTCAAAGAGGCGTGTCCGGTCTTGCCGGGTGCGAAAAAAGTGATCCATATAGGTTTCGAAAATCCCGATGGAAAGCCTTTTGAAGCGTACGAGCGGACGATTCACCAGCTCAAACGGCTTCTTCTGCCTCGAATCGAGGAGGAACTTTGCGAGGAGGAAAGGTGATGGATAAGCCAATTTGCGATCCGGAGTCTATCGCCCGGAAATTTTCGATGAGCCGACGGCAGTGGACAATGTGCCCGGCGGAAGGCCCGATTGTCGCGGCTGCAATCCATGACGGGCACGATCTATCCGAAGAAGTCGCCGCATTTATCGCGATCGATGAAGCGACGAGACTTCGCGAAGAGGATCCATGCACCTATCGTATGACATCGATCGCCGACAACCGCCTGACGGTTTCGGCTTCCCGTTTTCTTGTCGATCTAAACCGACCCAGAGAGAAGGCGGTCTATCTAAAACCCGAAGATGCATGGGGACTGGACGTGTGGGAGTGCCTTCCAAACGAAAAGATGATCGAACATGCACTGGGGCTCTACGATCTTTTTTACAAAGAGCTTTACGAATTTTTATCCAACCTGAAAGAGAGGTATGGATTTTTCGTCGTTTTGGACCTGCACAGTTACAATCATCGGCGGGAGGGGCCCGATGCCCCGCCGGAAGACCCTCGGATGAATCCCGATATCAATGTCGGAACCGCGACACTTTGGAACCGGACACTCTGGGAACCGCTCATCGAAACATTTATGAGCGATTTGCAGAGGTTCGACTATTTCGGCCGAACGCTGGATGTGCGTGAAAACGTCAAGTTCCAGGGAGGCTATATGGCTGAATGGATTCACAGCAATTTCAAAGAATCAGGATGTGTTCTTTCGATCGAAATCAAAAAATTTTTTATGGATGAGTGGAGCGGACATATCGATCTATTGAAGGTTGAAAAAATCCATACTCTTCTGAAGTCCGCCATGCCTGGCATCGAGCATTCATTGAAAAAGATGGGTGTAAAACTATGAATGGATCGGTGAAAATCGATCGAGACTTCATCGAGAGTGTAACGGCGGATATTCAGGCCAATCGGGCCATCAGAAAAAAACTTCCTGGTGGCGGACGGATTCATATCGACCGGCAGCTTCCATTTCTTTGTGTCTATCGAAAGCCGAAAGAGAGGGCGGATGTGGGCACCGAACGTCTCGTATATGGCGAGGCTTCCTATCTGACGGTTTTGGGAGGCGAGAATGTCGCATCCTTGCTCGAAGCCGTTGCCGAAACCATGTCGAAAATCTTTGGGCATTTCTTGATCGTCGAGCTCTGGACGCTGCCGCACGAAGCCTTTTGCGATGAAACGGAAACGAAGCGGTCACCGGCGTTCAGGATCTGTTCGGAGCAGCCGGAGGAACTCCTTTCTACCGTAGAAACACTTCGGAACTGGCTGGAAAGAGTTACGCTTCACCGGCTTCACGCCCATGTGCAGATTGCACGCTGTAAAAGCGTCGCCCCGGCAACGCTCCCCCCGCTTTTGGAAAAAGATGTATTGCAACGCTGCAACACCTATCTCCTCGGACTCGGCGTCGCACCCGTCTATCAGGACGAGACAGGGAAAACACTCTATCCTATCGAACTCGAAGGAATCCGAAAAGGGGTTGCGAAAGCGCTTAAAAACGCTTTTTACCGCTTTTCCGTGGCATTGACCGGCAGCTGCCCCACCCACTATGCGATGATGGGACGGCGGCTTGTCACGAAAGTCGTTTGGGATGTGGACAACGCCTTGGCCGAAATCGACGATGCGTTCGACTTTCTTCTACAGGTCACCCCTGTCAATACGGAGGAGGCATGGGGTAGCTTCAAAGCGAAAGGATATGCGGAAACACCCCATTTCCTCTACCGGCCCAGGCCCTTCGACATTCCGCAGATGAAACGTGCGCTCTACGACATTCCCATCGGAAAGATCGAAGATCCGACACTGATGGAGCTTTTTAGCCAGAAGCGCGAAGAGCTCGATCGTAAATTGACGATGCTTTCCGACCGCGACACGCCGAATTTTCTCTATGGAAGTATTCCCGCCTACGGAAAGGTCGAAAACGCACTGCTTGAAACGGCGGAAACGATGCTCGAACACCTCCCCCATGAACAGCGGAATCTCGAGGCCGATGCCGAAACGGATACTGTGGATGCCGAAACGTTTGCCGAGTATGCGAATGAAGAGATCGCATACTACAAAACGTTCTATCCGTCGATGCGTTCTTCCGTGCAGATTCGTGAAGATATCGTCTCCGGAGCGATGGTCTCCGGTGGAGATTTCTTCATCTCCAAATGGGCGCATTTTCCCAAAAAGAGAGTCGAAGCACTGCTTCATCACGAGATCGGCACCCATATACTGACCTACACGAACGGCCTCGCTCAGCCTTTCAAACAGCTCCATACGGGGCTTAGCGGTTATGACGAGATGCAGGAGGGGATTGCCGTTCTCTCCGAATATCTCAGCGGGGGCATCAGCAAAGCGCGCCTAAGAATCCTGGCGGCACGGGTGGTTGCCGTGCATATGCTTTGTGAAGGAAGCTCTTTCGAAGAGACGTTCCGGCAGCTGCATGAACGCTACCTGTTTGGCGAGAAGAGCGCCTTCACGATCACGACACGTGTATTCAGGGGGGGCGGGTTGACGAAAGATGCGGTCTATCTGCGCGGGTTGGTCGGACTGTTCGACTATCTGCACGATGGCGGTGCGTTGGAGCCTCTGTTTGTCGGGAAGATCGCGGCCGAACACATCCCTCTGATCGAAGAGCTGCAGTGGAGAGAGATTTTGAAAAAACCGCCGCTCTGGCCTCGCTGGCTTGAGGAAAAGTCCGCAAAAGCGAGACTTGAAGAGATACGGAATAAGAGATTGAGTATTCTGGATCTGATCGAAAAAGGATACATATGAAAATCGGATTTGTCATCAACGACCTTCTTCACGAGCCCTTGCCCAGCTCCACGATCCAGCTGGCATTGACGGCGACGAAGATGGGCCATGAAGTCTGGCTGATGGGCGTGGGTGATTTCGTCTACAACTGCGACGAGATGGTACATGCCCATGCCAGAAGCGTCGAAACCGGAAACTATTCGGATCAGAAGAGTTATTACGGCGCGCTCTGTGCGGATGATGCGATACAGAAACGGATCACCGTGGACGATCTCGATATCTTGATGCTTCGCAACGATCCGGCCCAGGATGTTCAATCCTCATGGGCACAGCATGCTGCGATCGTCTTCGGACGCACTGCATTGCGGCATGGTGTGATCGTTCTCAACGATCCGGACGGTCTTTCAAAAGCGATCAACAAGATGTATTTTCAACATTTTCCGAAAGAGGTACGTGTCGAGAAGGTGATCGCAAGAAATGTTTCCGAGATCGAGCGTTTTTACGAAGCGCACGATCACAATATCATTATCAAACCGCTGATGGGTTCGGGAGGGCGCAACGTCTTTTTCGTGCAGCCTGCCGATGCAGCGAATCTTCACCAGATGGCCGATGCCGTCTTTCGCGACGGATATGCCATCGCCGAAGCGTTTCTGCCGGAAGCCATCGACGGCGATGTGCGCTTGTTTCTGATGAACGGGGTCCCTTTGCAGTCGAATGGACGCTATTGCGCTTTCAGGAGAATTCCCGCCGAAAAGGATATCCGGTCGAATATCCATGCCGGTGGGCGGGCGGCTGAAACGGAAGTGACCGATGAAATGTTGAGGATCGCGGAGATCGTCCGTCCGAAACTTGTCCAAGACGGTATGTTTCTGGTCGGGCTCGATATCGTTGGCGATAAACTGCTTGAGATCAATGTATTCAGTCCCGGAGGGCTGCATCACACCCATCTTTTCAAAGATGTGGACTTTAGCCAGACGGTCATAGAAGCACTCGAAAAGAAGGTTCTGTATATGCGATACTACCGTCGAAATTTCGACAACATCGAAATGAATACACTGTAGGAGATTTTCGCCCATATACAGCAAGGTGGTAAAAAGTCAAATCAAAATAGACCGCAGAGGCTGGATCCATATTTTTTCTGCAACGATTTTATAGATATCAAAGCTGTATTCAGCATTTCGAAAGGTATCTTTTAGATACTTTTTGCCGCCACTACCGCCGATGAAAAAGCCCATTGAAAGTTGTATCCGCCAATCTCACCTGTTACATCTATGACTTCTCCGGCAAAATAGAGGCCTTCTGTCAATCGACTTTGCATCGTATATGGATCGATCTGATCGGTATCGACCCCGCCCTTTGTCACTTCCGCCTTTGTGAAACCGAAAGTGCCCGCCGGGGCAAAAGCGTACGACTTCAGCAATGAAAGACGCTGCTTTTGAATCTCGTTCATCTCTTTGTATGGAATATTCGGAATATCCAGTGAATCGAAAAAGGCACGCACGAAGCGCTTTGGAAGAGGTATCTGGGATGCCGCGCTCTTTGTGGGGGACTTCAAAAGCGTCTTGATTCTCTTTTTGGGCAGAAAATCCACTACGATCTTGCCCTGCTTCCAATACAAAGAGGCGTTCAGTACTGCAGGGCCACTGATGCCTTTGTGGGTAAAAAGCATATCTTCTTTCAGTACTCGTCTGCCGACACCGATCTCCACAGGCAAAGAGAGGCCAGAAAGCGACCTCATCCACGCCTGTTCAGGCTGCAGTGTCAAGCCGACAAGCGCAGGGTTTGGCGGCCTGACACGGTGACCGAAGGCTTCGGCTATCTGCAGGCCGGCACCGCCGGCTCCAACACTTTTGTAACTGAGTCCGCCGGTTGAGACGATAAGCTTTTTGGCCCGATATATGCCGCGCGAACTATCTACTGCAAACAGCCCATTCTCTTTCACGACGCCATTCACTTCGGTATCGTAAAAAAATTCATTTCCGCTGAAATCCCCGCCACTTCCGGCACGCAAAAGCGTATCGATCAACTCCCGTGCACGATCGGGACAGAAATATTGGTTCTCTTTTCGAACGACAGGCTCGAGGCCGTGACGATGCAAAAACTCTATAAGATCATGGTTGTCAAATTGTGAAAAAACGCTCTCTATGAAAGATGGGTCTCCAAGATAACGTGAAGGGGATAGTTCGGCATTGGTGATATTGCAACGCCCTCCGCCCGAAATGGCGATTTTTGCGCCCGGCTTTGGGTTGTGCTCCAAAATGGCTACACTTTTTCGCTTCAGATGCGCTGCAGCCATCAGCCCGGCGGCACCGGCGCCAAGTATGATGGCGTCGTAGATGCGCTCGGACAATTTTTTAACGGCGATGGCCGCTTCTGCCGCGGTTTTGCCCTCCGCTTCTTCTATTGCGTCCGCCGCCGCCTTTTCTTTTCGGCTTGGCTCCGACGCCACTCATCTGCATAAGCCGCTCAGCCTCCTCTTTGCTAAGGCCTATTCCTTCGCTTTTTGGCGAAAGCACCCCTTTTTCGAGAATCATCGAAATGAGTTTATAGGCAACCTTTTGCGGAGCCATATCGTTTTCGAGTGCCTCATAAATCTTGACTGCGGCCTGATCTATATCCTGCTCGCGCACTGCATCGAGAAACAGGTCGGTCATATCCTCTGCCACATTGGCATTCTCGTCCACGAAGCCAAACTCCATCTTTGCGCCAACCTTCTGTCGGATACGCTCGAGCTCTTTGAACTCCAGCGGAGTCACCAGAGTGATCGCCGTTCCTTTTTTGCCTGCGCGTCCGGTG
The DNA here is from genome assembly GCA_027065515.1 of Campylobacterales bacterium. Classification (GTDB taxonomy): domain Bacteria; phylum Campylobacterota; class Campylobacteria; order Campylobacterales; family Hydrogenimonadaceae; genus Hydrogenimonas. The sequence goes on along the minus strand of JAMOOM010000151.1, from coordinate 30,896 downwards.
CGACCGATGCGGTGGACATAGCTTTCCGGATCGAAAGGTATGTGGTAGTTGAAAACATGACTTACATTTTCGATATTGAGTCCGCGTGCCGCTACGTCGGTGGCTACGAGAATAGAGACATCGCGCCCCCTGAACCCCTTGATGACTTCCATCCTTTCGCGCATCTCCATATCGCCATGCAATCCGCGGGCGTTTATCCCCTGGGCTTGAAGCAGCTCAGCCACACGATCCACCTCGCGCTTCATACGGCAAAAGACGATCGCTTTTTCAGGCTGCTCTTTGTCCAAAAGTCTCACGATCGCATCATCGCGATCTTTCTCTTCGATCACGTAATAGAGCTGGCGAATATCTTTGTTTGTCGTCTCTTTTTTTGTGACGGAGACAAATTTTGGCTCGTGCAGAATATGGCGCGCCAGATCCTTGATCGGTTCTGGCATCGTTGCCGAAAAAAGAAGTGTCTGGCGCTGTTGCGGCAGATAACTGAAAATCTCTTTGATATCGTCTAGAAAACCCATATCGAGCATCTCGTCGGCTTCATCGAGCACGACGATGGAAGGGTTGAAATCTTCCAGCCTTCCGCTGCTTAGAAGATCCAGCAGACGCCCCGGTGTCGCTACGACAACCTGCGCGCCACGCCCGATCAGATCGAGCTGTCGGCGATAACTCTGGCCTCCATAGACGCTGACGGTACGGATTCCGGCAAATCGGCCGAGACTGAAGAGCTCGTCGCTAACCTGTGTGGCCAATTCACGTGTAGGAGTGATAACGAGCATCTCCACGCCGTTTCGCCACTCTATATTGTTGAGTGCGGGCAAACCGAATGCGGCTGTTTTGCCTGTTCCGGTATGCGCCTGGCCTACGACATCGTGGCCCTCCAAAATCAACGGAATGACCTTCTCTTGTATCGGACTGGGCACTTTGAATCCCATTCGATCTATAGCGCGCATTATCGGCTGCTTGAATCCAAAATCTGCAAATGTCATTGTCGGCTTTGGAGCGCTCTCTTGCGCGGAAGCATCAGTTGTTTGTTGTTGCTGTTCTTGTTCCATGGTGGTGTTTCTCTTTGTAATGATTTGTAGCTTCGATACAAGGCGAAAATTTCATAATCGGGATATCGAAGTCTATTTACCGACGGCACGCACATACTCAAATGGATATATCCAAAAACGTCACTCTCTTTAAGCGGCATGTTTTCAGAAATGCCCAATATGGCTCCCAAGCCAAGTGCCTTCGGTGCCCATCCGGTAAATATACTTTTATATGGAAGTATATTCGCGGTCGACGGGAAGAACTGAACCTGATAAATCGAGTGAAATATTTTTAGGTTCAGGTGTCAGGATTTGCGCATTATACCACAAAACAGCCAAGAAAAGCATCAGCCCTTCCGGTCTGCGTCGGCCAGCACGATGGCTCCGCTCACTTCAACGTCGTGGCGCGCCAATATATCTCCCGCTTCCATCAAAGTGAAACCGGTAGTTACGATATCGTCGACAAGCAGCGCTTTTATACCTGCGGATCCTGTATAAAGAAAATTTCTTGGGTTTTGGAGCCTGAAACTCTTGGATCGGCCCGCATAGCTGATACGGTTTTGTGCATGAAGCTTGCCGTAAAGCGTCTTGCAGGTTGCCGATTTGAGACTACGAGCCAAAATTGCGGTATGGCTGTATCCACTTTTCGGATCGTCGTCGATCGGAATGGCCATTGTGCCCGATTCGATATTTCGTTTAAAGGAGGAGAAACTCTCTTTTGCGAGAATGCGATATATCGCCCAGCCATGAGGCAGATGCTTGGTGAGCAAAAAAGGCTCGATATCATCGTAGGCGTAAAAACTTATAACCTCGAGGCCGTTATCCAGTCTTCTTGTTTTAGGCTCGGGTTGCAAAAGTTCTCGTCGGCACGTCTTGCAAAGAGGCAAAAAAGAGACAGACCTGCAGACATGACAACGCATCAGTCGATCTTGAGCACCGCCAAAAAAGCGTCCTGCGGCAACTGGACTTTTCCTATCGATTTCATCCGCTTCTTTCCCTGTTTCTGTTTTTCCAGAAGCTTTCTCTTTCTGGTGATATCGCCGCCATAACATTTGGCCGTGACATTCTTGCCCATCGACTTGACCGTCTCTCTGGCTATGACCTTGTTGCCTACGCTAGCTTGCACGGCGACTTCGAAAAGCTGGCGGGGAATCAGCTCCTTCATCGTCTTTACAAGCTCTCTTCCCCTGCTTTGCGCCTTGTCGCGCGGCACGATGATGCTGAGCGCATCCACGACCTCTCCGGCGACGCGAACATCGAGCTTCACCAAGTCCCCTTCCCTGTAGTCGATAGGCTCGTAATCGAAGCTGGCATATCCTTTGGTAGCGCTTTTGAGTTTGTCGTAGAAATCGACTACGATCTCATTCATCGGAACCGCATACACCAGCATCACTCTCTCTTCGTTAAGATACTCCATCTTCTCCTGCACGCCCCGCCTGTCGGCCATCATCGTGATGATATTGCCCAGAAACTCCACAGGTGTTATGACGGTAGCCTGCACATATGGTTCGTAAATTTTTTCGATTTTGGCCGGGTCTGGCATCTCGCTGGGGTTTTGTACCTCCACCTCACTGCCATCGGATAGCTTGACTTTGTATATTACGGTAGGTGCGGTAGCGATAAGATCCAAGCCAAACTCACGTTCAAGCCGCTCCTTTACCACCTCCATATGCAACATACCCAAAAATCCCACCCTGAAGCCAAATCCCAGTGCGACGGAACTTTCGGGCTCGTAGCTGATAGAAGCGTCATTGAGCCTAAGCTTATCCAAAGCGTCACGCAACTCTTCGAATTTGTCGGTATCGATCGGATATAGCCCCGCGAATACGAAAGGTCGCACCTCCTTGAAGCCTCCTACCGGCTCTTTCGTCGGATTTTTGCCATCGGTGATCGTATCTCCCACCGCGACATCGCTTACATTCTTAAGGCCAAGCACCACGATGCCGACTTCACCCGCTTTTATCTCATCGGTCTTGACGGGTTTTAGTGGGTGCGGATAGGTGAGCTCCAATACCTGGTGCTTTTTACCCGTACCCATAATGAGCACCTCCTGCCCTTTTTTGATCGAACCGTCAAAAACCCTTACCAGGGCCAACGCCCCCAGATAGTTGTCGAACCAGCTATCGTAGATAATCGCTTTGGTTGGCGCGTTTTCATCGCCAGAGGGAGCCGGAACACGATCGACGATGGCATCGAGCAGCTCACGAATCCCCTGCCCTGTTTTGGCGCTGGCGTAGATGGCGCCGCTGCAATCTAGGCCTATCGTCTGTTCTATCTCTTCCACAACCCTGTCCGGATCCGCGGCCGGGAGGTCGATCTTGTTTATGACGGGGATGATCTCGAGGTCGTTTTCGAGCGCGATATAGACATTGGCTATGGTTTGAGCTTCGACGCCCTGGCTGGCATCGACGACCAGAAGCGCACCTTCACAGGAGGCTAACGATTTGCTTACTTCGTAGCTGAAATCGACGTGTCCGGGGGTGTCTATCAGATTCAGAATATATGGCTGGCCATCTTTGACATATGTCAGCCGTACGCTCTGAGCCTTGATCGTGATACCACGCTCTTGCTCGATATCCATCGTATCCATCATCTGGGTACCTAGTTCGCGCTCGGTTACGGCGCCGCACTCTTGGATAATACGGTCGGCAAGAGTGCTCTTGCCGTGATCGATATGAGCGATAATCGAGAAGTTGCGGATATTTTTTTGCACAAAATGCCTTATGAAAAGAGCGAGTTAACGCTCTCGTTGTGATAGACGCGGCGAATTACCTCTGAAAAAATTGGCGCAGCCGGAAGTACCGTGATCTTGTTGCACGCTTCCTTCAAAGGAAGGGTATCCGAGACTATCAGCTCGTCCAACTCCCCTTCGCGGATACGATCGTAGGCTGGCCCGCTGAGCACAGGATGGGTGCAGCACGCGATGACACTTTTGGCGCCCCGCTCTTTGAGAGCGGCGGCCCCCTTGACGATAGTGCCGGCGGTATCGATCATATCGTCAACGAGAACGACATTCTTTCCTTCGACGTCACCGATGATATTCATGACTTCCGAAACGTTCGCCTGTTCGCGCCGCTTGTCGACGATCGCCATATCCACGCCAAGACGACTCGCGAAGTAACGGGCACGGGCAACTCCCCCAATATCTGGGCTGGCCACGATAAGATCTTCGAGGTTTTTGCTCTTGATATGGTTGATGAAAAGGATTGCGCCATAGAGGTTATCGACAGGAATATCGAAAAACCCCTGAATCTGTCCGGCATGCAGATCCATCGTGATCACACGGTCGATGCCTGCGGTCTCGATGAGATTGGCTACGAGCTTGGCTGTGATAGGTACGCGAGGAGCGGCCTTTCTATCTTGCCTGGCGTAGCCGAAATATGGAATGACCGCATTGATGGACTTGGCCGACGAGCGTCTCAGCGCATCGGTCATGATCAGAAGCTCCATCAGGTTGTCATTGGCCGGCGCTCCAGTGGACTGCACGATGAAAACATCACGCCCGCGAACGCTCTCACTAATCTGACACCCTATCTCTCCATCGCTGAAACGGCGAATGTTCGCACCGCTCAAAGGAGCGTCGAGATATTTGCTGATCTCCGCAGCAAAGGGTTCCGAGGCTGTTCCTGCAAATATTTTGTACCCACGCATAGATTTACCTTCGTAATAATATTGGCGCAATTATATCTCAAATCGCATCTATTCAAGTTGAAATTTTGATTTTTGAAAGCTATGGAAGATGTATGAATGGTCGGGGTGAAAGGATTCGAACCTTCGACCTCCTCGTCCCGAACGAGGCGCGCTACCAGGCTGCGCTACACCCCGCGCAACTACAGGATGAAATTATAGCAGATTTTCGAGATAGATTCTATACGTTTATGCGACTATCCATCCTCCGCCTATGAGCCTTTCTCCTTCGTAAAACACGGCCGCCTGACCCGCAGCCACCCCGTAAACCGGCTCTTCGAGAAATATTTCCCCTTTTCCACTCCTGTCAACGACCACTTCACATGGAATCTTTTTGGTCCTGTAGCGGATCTTCACTTCACACCTGAAATGTCTTAAATCCCCGGGAAGATTGACTCTTTCGATCCTGATCCTATCGGCCAGCAAAGTGTCTTGTGTGGTAACCACGATTTCATTGGTTTGCGGACGGATCTCTTTAACGTAGTGGGGCTCGTGTGCTCCTTTGACGAAAAAACCTCGCCTCTTTCCTATCGTGTAGTGCATATACCCTTTATGGTGGCCGATAACATTGCCCTCGATATCGAGCACATTGCCCGGCATATCTATCTCCATATGCTTTTTGAGCACATCTACGTATGTAGTCTCCACGAAACATATTTCGCTCGACTCTTTCTGTGCGGCGAAATCTTTGAGCGCTTCGATATCGGCGGCATACGCTTTGACATCCTCTTTGCGCCATTCACCAAGCGGAAAAACAAGACGAGGCAGAATCGATTTGTCGATATCGAAGAGAAAATAGCTCTGATCTTTCGTCTCGTCTATCGCTTCGATAATGTTTTGTCCATCGTGGCGTACATAATGCCCCGTAGCCAGATACTCCGCGCCGATGCTGTCGGCATATTCGATCATCTTTCCGAACTTTATCTGGCGATTGCAGTTGGCGCATGGATTTGGAGTGAGCCCTTTGCGATAATCCTCCACGAACGGGTTATACACTGCATCCTTGAAATCCATGGATAGATCGATCATCCTGGCTTCGATTCCAAGATAATCAGCGACATGAAGCACCCGTTCAAAATTTTTCTCATGGTAGCCCGGCTTGTCGTGAAGCTTCATATAGACTCCTTCGACCTCGTATCCGGCATCGAGAAGCAACTTGGCAGTCACTGTGGAGTCTATACCGCCGCTCATGCCTACAAGCACTTTTTTCTTTTCTGTATATTTCATCAAAGCAGTCCCGAATAGTTTTAGGGCACCCTTTGGAGGTGTCTTGTGCCGAATATACTATCGGTTATGAAAAATGTCAAGCCAGGATCAGGACTTCAGCGTCTCCAGGCGATCGCGCTTCGATCCGATATGGGTAATCTGCACGCCGAAGTTTCCATCCACGATGACCACTTCGCCATACGCTACAACCTTGTCGTCCACCAATATCTCAAGCGGATCGCTTGCCAGCTGATCGAGCTCCACCACCGAGCCTATATCCATCGAGAGTACGTCTTTAAGAAGCATTCGCTTGCTGCCTATTCTAACACGAAGAGGAAGCTTCACATCGAGAATGAGACCTATATTTTTCATCTCCGCCTCGTCCATTTCGACCGTCTCGTTTTCCGCTTGCCGCTGACGGCTTGCAGGTGCGGACTCGATCTCTTTTTCGGTGGTTTGAGAGGAAGATCCTTCCAGAAGGGGAAGAAGGGCATTGTCGAGCAAAACAAGAATAACCCCGTTTATGATACCCAAAGAGAAGTTGTAGGCCAAAAGTCTGGAGAAGCCATCCATATCGACCTCTTCACCCTCTTTGTATAGCCTGATATCACCGATGTCGAACGTCAAAGTCGGAAACTCTTTCTGTGCTTTCATTGCCGTAGCAAGAGCACCGAAGATATTGGAGACTATCTCTTTGATCGCATCAAGATCGTCATCGTCCATCGTATCTTTGCTCTCACCCTCTCCGCCAAGCATCAAATCAGAAAGCGCTGTTCCAAGATGTGGTGCTATGGCAACCGCCATCTTGCCATTGAGGTCTCCTGATACATCGATCGTAACGATGGATATGGGAGGGATAATGTTCGAAATTCCACTGATCTCCTCCTTGTCTTTAAACACCACCTCCGGACGCTGACCTGTCAAGCCCTCGATCGTGGCAGCCGTCTCCTGCGCCAGTAGATCTACCCAATCAGCCATTGACGACCTCCTTCTCCTCTTTGAGCGTAGTGGCCAATCTGGAACGACGCTCCTGTTCTATCTCTTCGAGAATCTCTTTGACTTCATCTTTTTCATCGACGATGAGTTCGATTACCTCTACGCTTTTTCTGAAGCGCCTAAGGCCAATCTTGCCTACAAAACGATCTTTGCCATCCGCGTTGATTACGGCGGTATCGTTGGCGGGACGATCGAGACGTATGATATCGCCTTTTTTAAGGCTCAACAATTCACTCAATGTCAGCTCCGCATCTCCCAAAAAGGCATTTATATTGACCTTCGCGCCCCCCACCAGTGCCTTGAGCTCTTTGTTGCGGCTCTTTTTTGCACTTTTTTCGGTCAGCATGAAGTCGCGGCTTCCAAGCTTGTTGAGTATGGATTCCAATGTGATAACCGGATAACAGATATTCATCATCCCGCTGCTGTGTCCTATGACGATCTCCATCACCACCATCACGACAATCTCGTTTTGCGCAACGATCTGTATTACATTGGGGCTGGACTCCTTGGATTCGATATTTGGATATATCTCGATTACTGGACCCCATGCCTCCTTGAGTGTCCCCATGATGATGCGCAGTATCGTGTCCATCAGGTTGAGTTCGATATCGGTGAATTCACGCGTAGTCTCATAAGGCTCTCCGGGTCCGCCGAGCAACCTGTCCACCATCGGAAAGGCGATGGAAGGATTGATCTCCAAAATTCCGTTTCCATCGAGCGGCTTCATCGAAAAAACATTGAAGCTGGTGGGGCTGGGAAGGCTCATCAAAAATTCCCCATATGTCATCTGATCGACCGAATGGAGCTGTATTTCAACGATGGAACGCATCACCGAAGAGATTTGCGAAGCCAGTGAACGCGCCATTTTATCGTGAATACCCCTAAACGCTCTCAGCTGCTCTTTGCTGACTCTATTGGGCCGCTTGAAGTCGTAAAGAGTGATCTGGCGCTGGTCGAATACCTCCTCTTCGCTCTCTAGCGACTCTGGCGTGCCTTCGTCCTCCACTGCTTCGAGCAGCGCATCGATCTCTTCCTGACTTAGAATATCTGCCATCGCCCTACCCTATGCTTTTTCTGATTTTTGTAATGATCCGCTTGTGCACCTGCGATATTCTCGATGGTGTAATGTCCAGCACTTCGGAGATCTCCTTGTATGTGAGCTCTTCGAAATAGTACATCTGCATAATCATCTGATCCCTTTTTGGTACCGTTTCTAGGATCTTCTCGATCCTTTCTACCAGATCTTCCTGCTCTATTTGTTTAAAAGTGTCCTTTTGCTCACTCTCCAGCTGGTCATCGAGAGGTAATACATTGTAGATTGCGGCAACGCGGCGAGCCTCTTTGATTTTAATCTCGTCTTCATTCAAAATTTCGGCAATATAGCTGTTTTCAGGCTCTATGCCGTGTTCATCCATATATTGCGAAATAATCTCGTCTATCATTTTGATCAGTTTCCTGTTGGTGCGGCTTACGATATCGAGTGATCTGAGATAATCGAGCATCGCACCGTATATCCGCGTCTTGGCATAACCCCAGAAAGAATCGTTCCTCTTCTTGTCGTACCGCCGGGCCAGCTTTACCAACTCTTCGGCGCCAATACCCACAAGATCGTCGAACTCCACCGAACGCGGCAGTCGTTCCGTGAGACGGTAAGCCATCGCCTTTACCGCAGGAAGATACTGAACTGCAAGCTCATCTTGGTAGTGGCGAATGGTGTCGTCGTAGCCCTGTGCCATCTTTTTCAGCCTTTCGAGCCAGCAGATTTTGCCGTATTGATATTTTCCGCATCCCCATGTGCAACATCGATATGCACTTCACGTTGCAGGAGTTGGTTGAAAAACCAGTCAAGCTTTCTCTCAAACGCCTCTTTTTCAAAATGGACTTTGCCAAATTTCATAAAACGCACAAAAAAAGCTACGCTGACATGAGCCATCAAATAGAAATAGAGTGTCGAAAAGGCTACAACCGTCAGAATATCGAATGGATCAGTTTGTGTCAGAAAGCCGATCGAAAGGCCCGTAAAAAAACCAAAAACCAGCCAAAAAGCGATGAAATTATTTTCCCGCATCCATTCCCCTCCATCCCGAGCTCTCAGAACTGTCCCAGCAGCTTTTTGAAAAAGGTGCCGATACCGCTCTCTTTGCGAGCTTCAAGCATTTTGTGTTCCTTTTTATTGCCGATAATCTTGGCAATCTCCTCGATATCGCCTGCCGGTGCGATATTCGAAAGCTCTTTGCATACCAGAACTCGCTGTTTCACACTGCGTGAAACATGGGAATCGGTCCGTACCGTACCAAGCAATTCCAGACTCAAACCTTCAGCTATATTTCCCATCGCCACCTTATTGATCGTATCGAAAATTTTCTGCCCCTCTTTGGGGCTTTTTACCTGATTGACGATCATCTTGATATCCTTACGTACACGACCAACCACTTTGACCATCGCATAAGCATCCGTAATGGCGGCAGGATCTGGCACCGTCACCACCACCACATCGTCTGCGGCCCGCAAGAACATCTGAATCGTATCGCCGATGCCAGCACCAGTATCGATGATGAGAAAATCGAGACTATCAAGTGTTTGTGCCTCATCGACAAAGCGGCTGACGATCGTCGCATCGGAAAATTTCAAGATTTCGTCTCCGCTCTCCCCGGGAATCAGCCAGAGATTGGGTTCGATCGGCACGACAATCTCGCTGAAATCGGCTTCACCCTTGAGTACATGTAGAATATTTTTATCCGCTCGCACATTGAACATGACATCCAGATTGGCCAGTCCGATATCGGCATCCATAATCCCTACTTTGAAGCCTTTTTTGGCTAGCACATAGGAGATGTTGGCGCTGAGCGTACTTTTCCCCACTCCCCCTTTGCCGCTGGTGATCGCCACCACGCGGGTTACACCCCTTGACCTCCCGTGAGAACTCATCAACGCTTCGAGTCCGCTTGCCTGTGTGCTCATGCGCTGCCCTTTCTGGCACGCCCCATCATCAAAGAGCGCACGAGGTAGTCGCTGTCTGCGCGAAGAAGGTCATCGGGCACCTCCTGACCGGTAGATAGATAACTGACCGGTTTTTCCGTTTCGTAAACGAGAGAGAAGAGGTTGCCAAAACCATCCGTCTCGTCGAGCTTGGTAAAAATCAGCGTATCGATACCCAGAGTTGAAAAGTTTTGATAGATGATCCTCAGATCTTCGAGCTTGGTAGGCGCTCCGAGCACGAGGTTCACATCGATTCCGATATCGGTATGGCTTGAAAGAAACTGCTGAAGCTTGTCGATTTTCTCTTTGTCGTACTGGCTGCTTCCAACCGTGTCGATCAGGATTATATCCATATGCTGAAGCGCCTGAAGTGCGGTAATGAACTCGGGTGGATCGACGACCGCTTCGATACCGATGCGCATCATCTTCGCATACTGCATCAGCTGCTCCACCGCGCCTATTCGATAGGTATCGAGAGTAATTATGCCGACTTTGTATTTCTTTTCCACCATATATGCATATCTTGCCGCCAGTTTTGCCAGTGTCGTAGTTTTTCCCACACCCGTGGGGCCTACGAGCATCATGATCTTTTTCTGCGGAGGCACCAGTTTCGCCTCCATGCGAACCGGCACCATTTTTCGCAACAGAGTCTGGAAATAGCGACGGACAGTTTCGCTCGAAGTGCGCATCTGCATAGGCATATGCTGAAGGGTCAGCCGCATAATCTCGTCCAGATGCTGCGGATCCATACCGCTCTTTTTCGCTATACGATATATCTCGGCAAACTCCGGCGGTATCGCACCGGAAGCGACAGGCTTCTTCTCCTCCCATACCATATTCTGTATCAGCTTCACCTTGTCGGTGAGCTTGCTCAGTTCGCTTCTGATCGCCTTGAGTTCTTCGACCTCCTGTGGTGATACGGACAAAGCGACATCTCTCCCCTGCTCTCGTGTATGGACCCTGGTGCGTTTTGTCTCTTCTGGCGGCGTACTTTTTTCGACCTGGGCGATCTTCGATATCTGACGCGCCGCTTCGGATATGTTTACGAGTATCTCTTCAGAATCATCGATAGCTCTTTTACGGCGTTTCGTTTCCGCTCTTTTTGCCTGCCGAGGAGCCTCTTCTTTTGCATCCGAAAAACCGTCGGCTCTGCCGGTGCCACTTTTGGGTCGGTTTCGTTTCGCCTTGGATGCCTCTTCGATAGCTACGACTACTTCATAAAGCGAGGATTGAGTGAGGCTCTTTTTGCGAATCTGTTTCGTGCTGACGACCAGCGCATCTTCGCCACACTGCTGCTGCGCCGCTTTAAGCGCCTGTGCAGGTGTGGGTGCGGTAAATGTCATCAATTTCATACGCTGCCATCCTTCAATAATCTCAAGGGTATCATCACCGAATCACGCTCATGAAAGTGCGGATGCGGCAAAACCAGCCGCCGAGTTCTTATGCGTAATTGATCGTAAAATATTATATCCAAATCGACCGTTCTGGGTCCGTTTCTGAAAACTCTTTTGCGCCCGAACCGCTTTTCTACCCACAACAGATAACGCATCAACGAGTGCGCCGACAAAGCCGTCTCCACCACCATTACACCATTTAGAAAATCTGGCTGATCCGAATACCCAAAAGGCGGATTTTTCAAAAGAGGCGATGTCGCCAGCACCCTTGCAACGCCGCCATGATTCAGGTAGTCGACTACACGTGCGAATCTGTCCGCCACGTCTCCTATATTGCCTCCGATTCCCACAATTGCCCTGTGCCGCATTCCGTGTGACGTGAAACGGGCCGGAAAACGTGGGGTTGAAAAGATATCGCTCTCACTCAAAGCAGCTGCGCCTTTCCATCTTTCATGACAACCATATCTTCTATACGGATGCCAAACTCTTTGGGCAGATATACACCCGGCTCTATAGTAAAGACCATGCCATCTTCGATCACGGTGCTTCCTCTGGACGAGATATATGGCATTTCATGTATATCCAGGCCCACACCGTGTCCGGTGGAGTGGATAAAATACTCGCCCATCCCACCTTTTTCTATCACATCTCTGGCAAGGCGGTCTATCTGCGCTCCGGTCATTCCGCTTCGGGCTTTCTCGATCGCCGTGTCATGCGCTTTTTTGACAAGATCGTACGCTTTTTGTATTTTGGGTGAGGTAAAACGTTGATCGTCCGTAAAAGCTACACCCTTTTTCATACAGACGGTGCGGGTTCTGTCGGAGCAGTATCGCTTGTACTTCAACCCCGCGTCCATCAGCAGAAGATCTCCCTCTTTCAGCCTGCGTTCGGTTGGCAGAGCGTGCGGCTTGGCCGCATTCGCACCGATAGCTACGATCGGATCGAAACTCAGAGGATACTCTCCATGGCGTCCAAGCGCCGCCTTTGCTTCGAAATGGAGTCTTTTCTCGCTCTTTTGCAAGCCTGCGATATCGAGATATCTGGCGAATATCTCAAACCCTTCTCTTCCGAGGATGGCGGCCTTTTGCAGCAGTGATATCTCCTCTTCACTCTTGACGATGCGTTTTTGATGCGAAAAATCGGCAACGGGCCTAAAATGCACTTCAGGAAGTTTTTGCCCAAGCTTTTTAAATCCTTCCACCGTCCAATCTTTCGGATCGAAAATCACAACCATGCGCCGCTTCCTCTGGCCGCGCACCAGGGTGCGGGCAGCCTTGAGAAGATCCGAAGCTTCCACCACCTCTATGCCGCTTTTCACGGCTTCTTTGGCCTCTGTGGTGTAACGGCTGTCGGTGATAAACCATTTTTCGCTCCCCAGAGAGAGAAAGATCGCATTGTCGCTGCTGTAGCCACACTCGTAGTAGATGGCATTTTCGTCTCTGAGGATATAGTTTGTCATCACGCCTGGGAAGCCTCTTGCTGCTGTTGCATCTCCCGCATAGCCTTGACTTCGTTTAAAATCTGGATCATGCCGACCATCGCCATGTGGTATCCAAAAGGTCCAAATCCGGTGATCTGCCCCGCACAAACAGGTGCGATCAGGCTCTTTTGGCGAAACTTTTCACGGGCATGGATATTGGAGATATGCACTTCTATCGCAGGTAGCGCAACGGCGGATATCGCATCGCGAATCGCGATGGAAGTGTGCGTATATGCCGCGGGGTTGATGATGATACCATCGGCATCGCCAAGGCACTCTTGGACCTTGTCGACTATTTCACCCTCCAGGTTGCTTTGGAAAAATTCGATATCGACACCATTTTGCTCCGCAAAAGCACGCATCTGCTCATGAATCTGCTCCAGCTTCATCGGGCCGTACACATTCTGTTCTCTAACGCCCAGCATATTCAGATTGGGTCCTTGGATAACCATTATTTTCATTCTTTTTCCTTTGAATATTGAAGTCTTAATTCAATATTTTACCTTTTTTTGACATAATATCCGCTAAAAACGGATAATGGATGAAAATACTTGCCGGCAGATGGCTGTTTGATGGGGAAAATATCGTTGAAAACATGGCTGTCGCTTTCGACGAAAAAGATGGAAATATCGTCGCTACGGGCTCTGCCGAAATTTTAGAAACCCGCTTTCCCGATGTACCGATAGAGCGTTTCGAGGCAGACACGATTATCATACCCGGGCTTGTAAACCCCCATGTGCATCTCGAGTTTGGAGCACACACGACGGAGCTCGAATATGGCGATTTCATGGGTTGGCTTCAAAGTGTCATCGCACATCGGGAGACGATCGTGGAGTCTTGCCGGGCCTCCTGCTACAAAAAGCAGATCGACGCGATGGCACAAAGCGGAATCACCACATTTGGAGCGGTGAGCAGCTATGGGAAAGATATGCGCGCCTGCCATGCAGCGCCCCAGCGTGTCGTATATTTCAACGAAGCCATCGGCTCCCAGCCTGCCGCCGTAGATGCACTGTATCATGATTTTTCAGCCAGGCTCCACGAGAGCATGAAGCTTGCAAACGAAAAATTCGTACCTGCCGTAGCTATACATTCGGCCTATTCCGTCCATCCCATCCTGATCAAAAAGATACTCAAAGAGCATGGCGATTTGCTCTTGACAGCCCATTTCATGGAGTCGCCTGCCGAAAAAGAGTGGCTTGAAAAAGGAGAAGGGGATTTTAAACCGTTTTTCGAAAATCTCCTGAAACAAAACAGGCCTCTTGCCACACCAGGAGAGTTTCTTTCTCAGTTTAAGGGAAAACGGGTACTGCTGACCCATGCCGTGCAAGCAGACGATGCTCTTCTTGACAAGATCGCCGATGCAGGCCACACCATAACGCACTGTCCCCGCTCGAACCGCCTTCTTGGATGCGGACGTCTATCGATCCAGAGGCTGCAAAAAAGGGGAATCGGCTGCCTTCTTGGCACTGACGGCCTAAGCTCCAACACTTCACTCAGCCTCTGGGACGAAATGCGGGCAGCTTTGATGATGCATCACGATGAGGATCTGAGAAAACTGGCTATCTCGCTGTTACGAGCCTGCACGTCCATAGCCGCCTGCGCACTGAATCTGCCGATCGGGCGAATCGCTGAAGGAATGAGTGCCGATATAGCCGTCGTGACTCTTCCGTCGAAACTAAAAAGCGCCGATCAAGTGGTTCTTGAGGCTATCCTCCATACAGACAATGTAGATCGACTATACATCAAAGGAAAACAACATGCCATCAAATGAGAAAGATAACCCAAACGCCGATACCGCTTCCGACAAAAAGAGAGTTTCCAGCTTTTTTGGACAGCTTTTTTCGCCAATCACATCTACGCTCGATTTCTTTCAGAAATATTTCAAATCCCTGCTTTTCTTGTTGATACTCCTGCTTCTTTTCGCGCCAATTGGCAGCGAGTCGGTCAAGCCGCCCAATCTGGCCATACTGAATCTTTCAGGCCCGATCATGAATGCCGGCAAACTGGTAAAAGAGATTACGGATCTGCGCAAGGAAAAATCGATCAAGGGGGTGCTTTTCATTGTGGATTCGCCAGGCGGCGCCGTGGCACCCTCCGTGGAGATATCCATGGCCATCAAACGGCTAAGAGCCAAAAAACCGGTAGTGGCGTACGCTGCCGGCACGATGGCCAGCGGCAGCTACTACGCATCGATATGGAGCAGCAAAATAGTAGCCAATCCTGCTGCTACGATCGGATCGATCGGGGTCATCATGGAGGGGCTGAACATAAAAGGACTTGCCGACAAACTGGGAATCAAGCCGCAAGTAGTCAAGGCCGGTAAATACAAAGAGGCAGGTACGCCATTTCGCGAATGGACGCCGGACGAAAGAAGAGAGATCGAAACACATGTGCTTGATATATATCATCTTTTTATTCAGGATGTGGCAAATGCCCGCCACCTGGATGCCAAACATCCCGAAAAATTCGCCGATGCTCGGATTTTCATCTCGGAAAAGGCGAAAAAAGTAGGTCTTATAGATGAAATCGGATCGATAGAAGATGCAAAAGATATAACGAAAAAGCTCAGCGGCGTAAAAGAGGCGCACTGGAAAGAAAAAAGCAAATTGGAAGAGTATATCGAAAATCTGGCGCAAAACTCGGCCATAACATTCGCCAATCAACTCAAAAGCTGGCTGATTCGCTAAAGGGCACCTCCAAAGAGCGTATCCGGGCAATTTGCCCCAATGGAAGCAAATTGCCCTATACCCGCTCACTTTTCAAGCAGGTAATGGCTCAGTATCTCCTGGGTTGCCCACTGGTTCTCTCCCCATGCATCTAGTGATTTTTGCAGGCGATCCAGGCTTTTGTCTCTATGGCATGCGTAGCAGGCATTGGTTTCGGGGGGCATACCGTACGCTCTGGTCTCGGCGGGCGAAACGAACCTGAACATATGAGACCTGACGGTCAGGGGCGATTTACCGGTGTGTCGCCCTGTCTTTGGCATATGACACTCTATACATTTCGAGCCTTTGGATGAGGCTTTATGGTGGGTATGCGCCTCAAGAGAGGCCTGATGAGGTCCGATAATGGAATTGAAGCCGTGACACTTCATGCAGGCGGCATTGCCTTCGGGTTTGTCGGCGGTGTTGGTAAGCTTATGGGGATCGTGACAGTTTATGCAGGTTATACCATGTTGATACATTGCATCTTTGACGAACTCGTTGCCCTGGGTGCGATTCTTTTTGGCCGCGCCATTTGGCCAAAACTCCTTCGTTTCACGTCCTGAAATAAATGGGGCCGCAAGCTTATACTTTATAAGTGCTCTGCCGGGTTCGTAGCCTGCGGGATAATCTTTCGCTTTCATCCAGAGCTTTCTGATGTCGGGGTCTTTCTCCAGCCGCTTGTCCCGATTGCGCATATGACACTGCAGACAGACTTCATTGGCACGTATCGGATCATGCAGGCTGGCTTTATAGAGAGGGTTTTCTGGGTCTTTTGCATGGTTGGATCCCGGCCCATGACAGTTTTCACATGCAATAGATGGCTCGACTCTTTTTCCGATCGCCATAAATCCGGTAAAATGGCAGCCGTCGCAGGTATTTGAAGTCGGAAATTTGTGGTTGTCGTGAGGATAAGCATCGTGATACCAATATTTCCACGGCTTGAAGCGCTGCCATTTGCCCGTCTGCACATTCCACTGATAATTCCCCAGTCTGAAATCCTTTTTGCCATCTATCACGGCCTCGATCATATAGCGCTGCTTGAATTTGCCTCCTATGGTATATACCGCTTCTTCGAGTGTGAAATCGGCATCCTTTGGAAGCTTGGAAAAGTCGGCCACTACAACTTTTGGGTCTTTTTTTATATCCTGAATCATTTTGCTGTGCCGCGAATGTTTCCAGTGATCGTATCGTTTTTCATGACACTTTTTGCATGTAGCGGAACCCACAAAAGATGCCTCTTTCTGCGATGGTGGCTGCAAATCTTTTTCAAGCCCCACGCGCGCTTGCGTAAGCTGCATATAATAAGGAGCTATCTTGGGCTCAAAAACCACCCATACCAGCAACATCCCAATAACAAGAAACAGTGTAGCCACAATAACTCTTTTCATCCATAAAGCTCCTAAAGCGTTTTACCCATTATAATACTTTTTAGCTCTACGAACACCTTTTTGGAGGCACACTCGAGGCATGCAGGCAAGGCAAGAGCACAAAAGCGTTTATCGGCTGCTATCGTTCATAATTTTGTATTTCATCATTCAAGCATAATGATACAAAACAGGAAGTCTTGAAATCCAAGCGGACGGCAAAATGCTACAATATGACCGATATTCTGCGTTTTACAAAAAGAGCGTAAACGCTCACAAAAAGCTGCGGGCAGACAATTCGCCTACCTCGCGGGCGGCGCCCATAAAACGCACAACATCAAAATCGATGAAAAGGCAAGAGCGCAATGGTCGTAGATATTTTCTCGTTTCCGGTTCACTTGCTTCTAGCGCATGGATATATCGCGCTTTTTATATGGAGTGTACTCGAAGGAGAGATCGGGCTTATGCTGGCCGGATGGCTGGCTTCCGAGCATCGTGTATTCACCTACGAAAATGTTGTCATGGTGGCGATGGCAGGTGCGGCCATCGGAGATTTGGTCGTGTTTTTCATAGGCAGGCTTTTTGAAAAGCGGGCTCGAAAATGGCTCGATGCACATCCCAAAAAAAAGAGGGCCGCCATAGCTTGGCTCAAAAAATGGGGGGCTTTTGTGATCGTTTTCGAGAGATTCATCTACGGCACACACATCCCCATACTGCTGACCATAGGGATGTCTGGCTACGATTTTTTCAAATTTCTGCTTTTCGATTTGATCGGGATTGTGCTTTGGGCTTTTGCATTCGTATCCATAGGTTACTTTTTTGGAGATTCCGCCATCAATCTCATACTTTTCGCCCAGAAAAATATATTTGCCGTCCTCTTCATATTTGCCGCTTTTATTCTGATATTTTTCTCGAACAATGAGGATTCGAAATGAAAAGATATATCACCGCTTTTATTCTTCTTTCTCTTTTTTTATGGGGGGCCGACATAAACAGCACGATAGCGCGAGGCAATGTCAAAATTTACGAGTCCTTGCTGGCCACTCTGAAAAAAGAGGGACGAATGGACGATACGAAAGCTTTGCAACAGGCACTTTTGTACAAATTGATCAATATCTCCAAAAACCCGCCCGTAGAAAAAATCAAAATCAAAGCCCCATCCGATGAAAAAGCGTATCGGGATCTGACCCGTATGTTTGTCGAGTGGTCCCTATCCAAATCCAGGGCCAAAAAAGCTGTCGAATCGATCGAAAACAAATTGGGCATGACGGCCGATCAACTCAAAAAAGAGAGAGCGGATTCACCGGATCTTTTGACACTACAGCTTCAGTATGCATTTTATCTCAAAAGCAAATTGTTATATTTGCAAAAACTCGATCGTTATGAAGAAGCTATCTCGAAAGCGGCTCCTCTTTTCATAGAAGGGGTCAAACAGCTCGCTTTCGATGTGGAAGCCGCCCGCGAAAGAGTTCGAAAGCTGGATAGATCTCTTGAAAAGCTGGAAAAGGAGATACAGAAACTCGATGTCGAAAGAGAGCGGCTCGATCTGCTCGGAAGAAGCAGCGGCGTCAAACGGATCGACAGGCAGATAGATCTTTTGAAAGCGAAAAAACGAAAATTGATAAACAGCAAACTAACCGAACTTTTCGTGGACTTTTCGGCTGCCCTTCACGATAAAAGAAAATCCGATGTATTCAGGCTCCAAAAAGAGATTATGGATATCATAAAGATCCATTATCCAAAAGATGTCCAGGAAGATTTCCGTTCCCTTTTCAACACTATGGAGACTGCGATTTTAGGTAAAGCCGAGACGATCAAAGGGGCAACGCTCGAAGAGATGAAACGGATGGTGTCTCTTTTTTGGCAAAAGATAAACACTCCACTTTTCACCATAAACGGTACGCCAATCAGCGCTTTCAAGCTCTTTATGGCCATCTTCATCTTTTATGCCGGCACCATTATCGGATGGCTCTACAAAAAAAGCATCAAACGCCTCGCCTACAAAAACAGTACGCTAACTCAATCCACCCAGACGCTGCTGTCAAATCTTGGCCACTATGCGATCGTCATCATCGCATTTTTCATCGCCCTCAATGTCATGGGAATCAATCTCTCGTCTATCGCACTCGTAGCTGGAGCGCTATCTGTGGGTATAGGTTTTGGTTTACAAAACATCGTATCCAATTTCGTTTCAGGCCTGATCTTGATGTTCGAGCACACGATCAAGATCGGAGACTACATCGAAATAGACGAAAATTTACGCGGACATGTCGGAGATATCCGTATGCGCTCTACGACCATCACCACCAACGACAATATCGATATCATCATACCAAATCAGGATCTTGTGCAAAACCGTGTCGTCAACTGGACCATGAACGACAGAATAAAAAGATTTCGCATCCCCTTTGGTGTCGCATATGGCAACGATGTTCACAAAGTGGCGGGCATAATCAAAGAGGCAGTCAAAAAGAGTGGCTTTGGCGATATCTACTCCGATTCTGTACGCTATACCCGCGTCATTATGGTTGGCATGAACGAAAGCAGTGTCGATTTTGAACTCTTCGTCTGGATAAAAGGAGGAGAGATTCTCTATCCACTCCGCACAAAATCACGTTTTCTCATGCTTATTTACGATGCTCTGTACGAAGCCAATATCGAAATTCCTTTTCCGCAACGCGATATTCATATACGCTCGGTGGACGATAAAATTTCTCTGGAGCTTAAAACCCAAAACGATATCACAAAAAAAGGAAAATCTCATGAACTATGATGTATATATTTCGACTATGCTTCACGATACGATCGCCCTCGTCACAATTTTTAATCCAATCGCTGCCGCAAGCATAATGCTATCGATGATTTCGCCCACAACCCCTGCCGTCATACGGCATATCGCCAAACGAACGACACTAACCATTCTAATAGCCTCACTAGCGACACTTTTCACAGGGGAATTCATCTTCCATTTTTTTGGCATCAGTGTTCTTTCTATCAAGGTAATCGGCGGAATTATTTTGATGATGATTGCCATAAATATGGCTTACGGACATGGAAGCGCATCCCGACACACACCGGAAGAGAGAGATGAGGCTCAGGAAAAAGAGGATATTTCCATCATTCCATTGGGAATACCCATCCTTTTTGGGCCCGGTGTCATAGCGATGATCATAGTACTGAATCATGCAGACACAAAAATTTTCGGCGTCATCGTAAGTTATGCGCTGATTGCACTATCCATACTGCTCTCGACCGCGATTGTCTATTTCTCACTTCGGTATGCCGGCGTCATATACCGCTTTCTCGGGGTGACCGGAACGAAGATCCTAACAAGAATTATGGGACTTATCGTCGGTGCAATAGCAGCGCAGTTTATTGTGGAAGGTATCAAGGGGCTCTGGATGCAAACAAGTTGATACTACGTTTTCAATATCTCCAACGCCTTTTCAACCGAAGCGTTTTTGACGGTAATGGCATATATGGCATTGGCCATGCGTATCGCCTCTTCCAGCGGGCGTTGATGGATATTTCGCCCCGTACCGTTTCCACGAGTGTGCCCTATATGAATCTGCTCGTGCAATTGAGCCAGAAATTCGGCTTCGTCGATACGGGCTCCCCCTTCACAAAGAACACCGGTGCGTCCAGCAGCCGTCGTAGCTTCGCTCAACAAAACAGGATCGAAACGCCCGTTGGTATATGGAACTTTCACTTTTACAAAATCGGCGCCCAGGCAGGTTGCCACGCCCGCAGCTCCTGCGATCAGATGTGCATCGTGCTCATCTTCCACATATTTACCTTTGGGGTAGATCCAAAGTATCGCCAAAAGACCATGTTCGTGTGCATCATGAACGATTTGTGCCGCCTCTTTGAGCATCGCGTGTTCATGTTCGCTTCCCAGATACACCGTATATCCGATACCTCTGATATCCAATCCGCTACTTCGTGCAAAACGCGCCACATCGTCCACATCCAGCCACTGCTGCGACCATGGATCTTTTTGTGAATAGGGTATCAGATTGGTTTTGGAATTGATCTTGACCACATACGGAACGCTTTTATAGTCGCGTCCATAACGGCTGAGGAGTCCTATCTGCGTGGCAAACACTCCTATATCGGCCCTGGAAGCTATCTTGAACATATGCTCGGGGTCGTTGTCTTCTTTTGGGATATCGGGGCCGTAGAAGTCATCGTTCAGATGCTCCACTTTCTGATCACCAGCAAAAAGCATCAAGCGTCCGCTTCCTCCTGTGCTCTTTTCAAAATTTTCCAGAAACTTTCCTTCGCTATCGGCCGGCACATCCGCCGGCAGCCATTGCTGTATCATGATTCATCCTTTTTGTTTCAGAAATGCTTCTTATCTATAATCTCTTTTGCAGATATCCTTCAAACAGTTTGGCAGTGGCTTGCCTGCGATAAAAGCTGCGATATTTTCATACGATATCTCCATGATCCGCTGCAGCGCCTCTTTCGTGTAGTAGGCCATATGCGGCGTATATAAAACGTTTGGCCGGACTACAGATTGCAAGTCGGCGGTGACATCCAGACAGAGCACGTTGGGAAGAGAGCGATAGAGAGATTTTTCTATAATCTCTCCGCGTGCGACATTCACGATGATCGCCTCTTTTTTCAAAAGCGCCGCTCTTGAGCTGTTTATCAGATCCTTGGTTTCAGGCGTCAAGGGCAACGCTATCATGATTACATCACTCTTTTGCAACACCTCATCCAGAGCGCAAAAATCGATACCGAGCTCATCCACGATCGGCTTGCGACTCCTGGACCATGCGCTGATATCCATACCAAACCCCTTGGCCATGTAAGCCATTCGCGAACCGATCGTACCCAAACCAAGAATACCGACTCGCTTGCCGTACAATTCGACTCCCTTGAGATCATGATACTCGAAAATCCCCTCTTTGCTCCTCTGCAACGCCACATGTGTATGCCGCGTAGCGCACAAAAGCAGAGAAAACGCAAACTCCGCCACCGCGGGTCCGCCATATCCCGCCACGTTAGAGGCTATAATATCTCTTCGGTAGAGCTCTTTGCATTTTATATGATCGTATCCCGTAGAGCGTGTCTGCAGATATCGCAGCTTCGGAAGGAGCGCCAAAATATCGTCGTTTATGCGCGAATGGACAAACACCGACACGATCTCGTAATCTTGCGGCTCTTTGAGCTCTTCATTGATCGTACCTTTGAAAAAGTACAGATCGTGCCCTCTCAAGCGCTTCGAAAAAAACTCTTTCTCTTCCGGCTTGGTTTCAAAAAATGCAATTTTCATTCTATATTCTTCCCAGTTTTTTCTCGAGTTCCACAATGTCGCGCATAGTGCCAAGGACGCTGTCTGGATTTAGACTCATGGAGTCTATGCCCAGCTTCACCAAAAACTCCGCCACTTCCGGATAATCGCTTGGCGCCTGTCCGCAAATACCGCTGTGGCGATCGTTTCTCTTGGCGCCCTCCACTGCCATCTCTATCATCTTCTTGACGCCCGGATCTCTTTCATCATAATCGAAAGAGACGATTTCACTGTCTCTATCCACCCCCAGTGTCAGCTGTGTCAAATCGTTGCTTCCGATACTGAAGCCATCGAATATTTTCGAAAAATCGTCTATAAGGATCACATTGTTTGGTATTTCACACATTACATATATTTCAAGGCCGCTCTCTCCTTTTTTCAGGCCGTTTTTAGCCATCGTATCCAGCACCCTTTCTCCCTCTTCGACGCGGCGACAGAAAGGGATCATCAAAATTACATTTTCAAATCCCATAGTCTCGCGCACCCGCTTCATCGCCTCACACTCGAGAGCGAACCCCTCCTCGTAAGCCGGATGCGAATATCTGGCTGCACCGCGGAATCCGATCATCGGGTTGTCCTCTTTTGGCTCGAAATATTTTCCGCCAAGCAAAGAGGCATATTCGTTACTCTTGAAATCGCTCATTCTCACGACACACGGCCTGGGATAGACCGTGGCGGCTATCGTCGCGACACCTTCGCTCAGAGTCTTAACGAAAAATTCAGTCATGCTGCCGTAGGCTTTGCTGAGTTTCAAGAGTTCCTCTTTGGTCTCTTCATCCACCTTTTCGGGATGCT
The DNA here is from genome assembly GCA_027065515.1 of Campylobacterales bacterium. GTDB lineage: Bacteria > Campylobacterota > Campylobacteria > Campylobacterales > Hydrogenimonadaceae > Hydrogenimonas. Next base: position 7,963 of record JAMOOM010000151.1, on the reverse strand, counting down.
TCAGCGCCATCGGGTGGGCCTTGATATATTCGTTTATGATAAACTCCATCCGCGCCAGGCCTATGCCATCGACAGGAAGATTCGCCAGCGAAAAAGCGATATCTGGATTGCCTAGATTCATCATGATTTTGGTCTTGGGTTTTGGAAGTTCGGAAAGATCGACCTTCTCGATCTCATAATCGAGCAGCCCTTCATATATATAACCCGTCTCACCTTCGGCGCAGCTGACCGTAACCTCCGGAACATCTTTTAGGATGTCCATCGCATTCTCCGCTCCTACCACGGCAGGGATTCCAAGCTCACGGCTTACGATCGCGGCATGACAGGTGCGCCCTCCTTTTTCCGTAACTACAGCGGCAGCTATTTTCATCACGGGCTCCCAGTCAGGGGTCGTGGTTTCGGCTACCAGCACCTCTCCCGGTTTGAAATCGGGCAACTCTTCGAGGCTTCGTACCACATGGACTTTTCCTCTGCCGATTTTCGTGCCGACAGCCCGGCCAGTCGCCAACACTCTACCTCTTTCTTTCAGTCGGTATATTTCGAGGATATTCCCTTTTTTCCGAGACTGTACCGTCTCTGGCCTCGCCTGTACCATATATATACGTCCGTCTATGCCGTCTTTGGCCCACTCCATATCCATAGGTTTTTCATGACCGGCTTTTTTCGAGTAGTGGCCTTCGATTTTGATGGCATAATCGGCCAGCACCATCACATCATCATCGGTAACACAAAAGTGCGCCCTCTCCTCTTCGCTCGTTTCGATATTTTTCGTATATTCCACTGCGATATTGTCTGTGTTGAGCTCGTCCGAAAAGACCATCTTGAGCTCCTTTTTTCCAAGGCGCCTTTTTAAAACCGCACGATATCCTTTGAGAAAAGTGGGTTTGTGAACGTAAAAGCTGTCCGGATCGATAGATCCTTGCACGACATTTTCCCCCAATCCCAGCGCGCCGTTGATGAAAACCACATCTTTGAATCCCGTCTCGGTATCGAGGCTGAACATCACACCACTGGCCCCCTTGTCGCTGCGGACCATCTTCATCACGACAACGGAAAGATAGACTTTCGCCCAGTCAAACCCATTGTCGTGCTTGTAGTGTAGCGAGCGATCCGTGAAATTCGAAGCGAGGCATCGCTTGTAGGCATCCAGCAGCGCCTCTTCTCCTTTGATATTCAAATATGTATCGTTCTGGCCGGCGAAAGAGGCTTCCGGGCTATCTTCGGCTGTAGCAGAGGAGCGAACGGCAAGCGTCACATCATCGCCATACTCTTTTTTAAGAGCGTCGTAACCGCTTAGAATCTCCTCTTTTAGATCTTTCGGTATCTCACAAGAGTATATGATCTTTCGACATTCAGCCCCTCTTTTTTGCAACTCTTCTACATTGTCGTAATCTAGACCATCGAGCTGCGCATGCAGCTTTTCTGATGCGCCACACGACTCGAGCACGTGACGATAAGCGGTAGCCGTTACGGCGAAACCGTGAGGCACAAGCACGCCCTCTTTGGTGAGATGCCGATACATCTCTCCCAACGAAGCGTTTTTTCCACCTACTTCAGGCACATCTTCGATGCCGATCTCTTCGAACCACTTGATATATTCACTCATCGCTCGCTCCTTTTTAATTGATATCACGAGGTATGCTTTTCAAGATACTTTAAATACCATTACTGCAACACTGGAGGCGGCATCATAAACATATGGAAAAACCCTCCAAACAGCATACCCAAAAACGCCAAAATGAAATATATAATGAAGAGTGCCGGGATCGATGCCAGCGTCAGCTTCACCATGAACCAGACCAAGTCCCAAAACGGAATGTCAAGCCCCGATATGACCACATTTTTCTCTTCCAACTTTTCCATATCCTGATTTCTCCTTTTTTTATTTGTAACACAACAAATGCTCGATCCGCAGCGCCCACCCTATCGTGACGAGTCCGAGCAGCGCTACGACAAGAGCCGATCTCCAGTTCGATTTCAAACTTCCAAACCATAATGCATAAGCGGATTTGAGAAGATTGTTACTTCCTGCCGCGATCATGATGGCAGCGATGATCTGCTGGGATGTCACACTATATTTTCCTGTCAAAAGTGACAGAACAAACGGATCGATATCGGTGAAACCGACAACGAAAGAGAAGATCTCCAATCCTGCCGACCCATACTCTTCGGTGATATACTGCGTCAAGATCATCATCACGACGAACAGCAGTGCAAAGATGAATGCAGTTCCGAGCTCCAAAGGGTTCTTGTCCACAAAATCGCTCGTCTGGATCTCTTTTCGCGAATTTTTCAAAAAAAACAGGGCAATGAAAAAACCAGCGAAAGATAGCGCCAAAAAGGGTAAAATCAGCGATTTCCCGATCTCTGTGTTGAAAAGCAGCGCAATGACGATCAATCGCAAATACATCACCGACGTCGCGGCGATAATCGATGCGTCGATAAGAGAATTCTTTCCTGTCTGCTTCGACTTGCGGGCCAACACGACGGTTGTGGCGGTGGACGAGTATGTTCCCCCTATGAGCCCGGTAAGAAAATATCCCCTTTCAGGGAAAAAATATTTCTGCGTGATGTATCCGCCATAACTGATAGCGGAAACAACGACCACAGCGAGCCAGATCTTGAAAGGCGAAAGCGGAATGAAAGGAACGATATTTTCATTCGGCAGAAGCGGCAAAATCACGGCAGAAAGCAAAACCATCTTGCCGAGCGTTTCAAACTCGTGCGGATTGATTCCCAGGGTGAAACGATGGATCGCTTCACGTGCGTTGAGGATGAAAACGATGAGCACAAAAAGAAGCGAAGGCATCCATAAGTGTGAAATCTGTGTAAGCGGCCCAAAAGCGTACACACACAGCATCACCAAAAAAAGGAGTATGCTCTGACGATGGTCGATCAGCTTCCGGTGATAAAACAGTGCATAAAGGAGCGTCAATCCCGCCAATACAGCCGTGTATGGAACAAGATGCACAGTATCGATCTTGTAAAAAACGAAGCCCAAAATCCCTATGAACGTATATGTTCTGGCCGTCCCGAAAAAATCCTGCGGCTTATCGGGATGGAATCGCTCCCTGTAGGTCCTAACCTCCAGGCCTGTCAGAAAACTGAAAGCGACCGTAACGACAAAGTGTATCAGATCGGGATTCATAGCGCCATCATCTCGTTTTTACAGCAATAATTCACCCTCTCTCTCATATCACTTCAATTCCCATTTTCTTGCGGTAATACCTCAATACCGCCATCTTCACCATATCGTTGAAAACGAACCATGTCAGAGCGTATGCCCACATGAAAAGCCCCCACTCCCATCCTATAGGTGTCATCAGCCCAAAACCGTAAACGGCAATGATCGTACCGATCACTCGGGTGGAAAAAGTGGCCCCAAAAAGTATCCAGCTCGGCCACGGCCTTCTCCAAAACCAGTCGTCGATACGTGTATTATAGATGGTTCCGTGTCCCGCGATGACCATCTTGGCGAAAAATATAGCCTGAACGAAAGCTTCATAACCCTTGGTGTCGTGCATATCTACCCATTGTGGGACATGGGGCAAAAACGCTGCGCTCTCAGGATGGGATTTGAGATATACCATGACGATATAGAATATCAAAAAAGAGCTGAGCACGCCGGCAATACCAAGCCAGCTCGAGAGTACCAGCATCTCTTTCATATCCCACCGGACAGGCATCTTTCTCACTTTCGTATTGTCGTATGCGATTGCCAGAATCGGGATATCGTTGAGCAGTGCCAAAACGATGATCATTACGGCTGTCAAAGGGTAGAAATTAAAGACGACGATAGCCAACGTCATGAAGACGACGATACGAATCGTTTCGGCGATACGGAAGATCGTATAGCTCTTCATCCGCTCGAAAGTGATGCGCGCCTGCTTGATCGCATCGACGATGACGCGAAGACCTGGCGCCATCAGCACGATATCCGCCGCAGCCCTCGCCGCATCGGTGGCGCCGCTTACGGCTATACCGCAGTCGGCTTTTTTCAATGCCGGAGCATCGTTTACGCCATCTCCCGTCATTCCCACGATATGGTCGGCTTTTTGAAGCTCATCTACGATAAAGTATTTATCCTCTGGAAATACCTGTGCAAAGCCGTTCGCCTCCTCTATGGCCGCGATGATCTCGCTCTCGTGCCGTTTGACGGATCCTTTTGGAAGAGGCATGTTGTAAAGCTCACGTTTGACCTTTTTCATTATGTCGGAGACGATCCTGTCGATCTCCTCCTTTTCGGCATCGGGATGGAACTTCTCCGCGATCGCCCGCGAGAGAACTTCGGAGAGGTAGATATATTCTCCTATCGATTCACCCTTGAGCTCTCTGATATCCTGAATCTTTTCACCGATCCCAAGAATCCTGGCAATATAGCGTGCGACAGCGATATTGTCGCCCGTGACCATTTTGATCTCCACGCCTTTGGCGCGCGCCTCTTCGACCGCCTCCTTGCTATCATCCCTGGGCGGGTCGAAAAGTGGAATGAGGCCGATAAAATGGTAGAAATCCTCTTCACATTTGCGGTAGGCTACCCCAAGAGTCCTGAAACCTTTTTCAGCGAAACGCTCCACCGCGTCGTACACCGCTTTTTTGTCGAATTCGTTCTCGTGGCACTGCTCGATGATAACCTGCGGTGCGCCTTTTGTGAAAACCAGACACTCTTTTCCTTCATACAGAGCTTCCGTGCGCTTGTGGACCGGATCGAAAGGCAGAAACTTCGTCAAACGATAGGAGGCGATTTTTTTGCGCAGATCGTGACCGTCTATATATTCGAAAATCGGCTTTTCGATCGGATCGTTGTTCTCCTCCTTGCTGGCCAGTGCCGCATAGAGCATCAACTCTTCGACCGAATGCCCATTCGCGACATACGGATCGGCCAGGCTCATTCGATTTTGCGTCAGCGTACCGGTCTTGTCGGAGCACAGGATATCCATACCCGCCATCTCCTCGATGGCCGCCAGCCGACTGACGATCGCCTGCTTTCTTGCAAGATTCACGGCGCCTACCGCCATAGTCACCGTCAAAACCGCCGGCAGTGCCACAGGAATCGCCGAAACCGTCAGCACAAGCGAAAAGACGAGCAACTCGAACGGGTTTTCATGCCTGTGCAATCCTACGAATATGATGATCAGGATCATCACGATCGTCACGGCTATCAGAAAATCTCCGACCCGTATGACCATTTTCTGGAAGTGGCTCTTTTGCTCTCTTTCGGCTTTTGCGACAAGGCCCACCGTCTTTCCAAAATATGTATTTATCCCCGTCGCCGTGATCTGCGCCACCATTTCACCCTGTTTGATGGTGGCGTTGGCGTAGAGCTCGTCTCCCACCTTTTTCGTCACCGGCAGCGATTCACCGGTCAATGCCGACTGATCCACCAGTAAAAAATCGCCACCGCCGAGCAGTTTCGCGTCCGCGGGAACGATATCGCCTATTTTGACCTTGATGATATCTCCGGGCACCAGCTCTCTGGCCGGGATCTCCTTCCACTCTCCATCTCTCAACACCAGGGCTTTGCGCGCCAGCTTCTTTTTGAGTACCGCAATGGCATTGATGGCTTTGGATTCCTGGTAAAAATCTACAAAAGCGTTGACTAGCAGCATCGCCAGGATAATATAGAACTCCTCCCAGTGACGCACTGCCGCGGCCAGAACGGCCGCCACCTCAATCATCCACGGAATCGGCCCCCAGAAACGCCGAAATAGACGATGAAGCCAACTCTCCTCTTTCTCTTTTATCTCGTTGTATCCATACTTTTTGAGCAGCTCGGCCGCCTCTTCACCGCTCAATCCTCTCCAGTGGGAGTTGGCGGCAACTTTACCGGATGCATTCTGATCGGACGGCTGTGTCTGGCTTTGTGCCGTTTGTCGCCTCTTTTTGTGTCGCCTATGAGACATCGTATCGTTCCCTTAAATAAATATTTTCTCTCCCTGCTTCACAATATGCGCTTTTTTGCCCATTTTCTCCAAAATAGCCTCTTTGAACACTTTCTGCTTCTCGTATTCGCCATGGATCAGGAATATTTTACCCAGCTCGTCGAAAGCCTGCATCCACTCTAACAGATCGTGCTGATCGGCATGGGCCGAGAAACCGTTGATCGTATATACGCTCGCGCGCACCACGATCTCTTCGTGATAGATGCGCAGATGTCGCTCACCCTCGACAATCTGTCGCCCAAGCGTTCCTTCCGCCTGATAACCCACAAACAGCACGGTATTTTTTTCATTCCAGAGACGATGCTTGAAGTGGTGCAGAATCCGGCCGCCGGTGCACATGCCACTGCCGGCGATGATGATACATCCGCTTTCGATACTGTTGATCTGCCTGGAGTCTTCCGATTTAAGAGTGTAGTGAAGATATGGAAACTCGAAAATCGTACCGTCACGCTTGAGATAGTCGTTGCATTCACGGCTAAGCTCCTTGTGGTATTCATCGTAAACTCTCGTAGCCGCTATAGCCATCGGGGAATCCAGAAATATCCGGCAAGGAGGCAGCTCCTTGGCATCGTACATCTGTTTCAGCAGACATAGAATCTCCTGCGTTCTTTCGATGGCGAAAGACGGAATCAGAACGTTTCCTTGGTTGAGCAGCGTATTGACTACCGCCTCCTTGAACTCGGCCACGCTTTCGGCGATCCCTTTGTGATTGCGGTCTCCGTAGGTCGATTCTATATAGAGTGCATCGGCTCTTTTTACGATTTCAGGATCGCGCATTACCATATCGTTGTGATTGCCAAGATCGCCGCTGAACACGATCGTTTTGGTCGCACCATTTTGCACGAAATTCAGCTCTATGGTTGCAGAATCCAAAATATGCCCGGCATTTCTGAAAGTCGCTTTGACATTCTTGGCAATTTCTGTAGTTTTGCCGTACTTTACAAATGTCATGGGAAGATCATAGGCCGCATCCACATCCTCTTTCATATATAGCGGCTCCTGAACGCTCGCTTCCATGCCCCTGCGTTGAGCTTTGCGATACCTCGTCTGATACTCTTCGAGCATCAGATGCGCAGCGTCGAGCAAAACTACCCTTGCCAAGTCCATCGTGGATTTGAGCGTTATAATCCGGCCTGCGAAACCCTCTTTGACAAGTTTCGGTATCCGCCCTATGTGGTCCAAATGCGCATGAGTCACCAAAAGGATATCAATCTCTTTGGGATCGAAACCGAAAGGCTCGTAGTTCCTATCCTCAACCACCCCTTGAAACATACCACAATCTACCATGATGGTCGGTCCGCTCTCTATCCGTAAAACATGGCAGGAACCCGTTACAACCTCCGCCGCCCCAAACGATCTTGCAAACGCCATATCAAATCCTCAATCTTTCAATCGCTTAAAAGCGCTCTCCAAGGATTCACTGAATGTCGGATGAGCCAGCACTGTCCGCCTGGCCAGTTTCACATCCATCTCTCCTGCCAGCGCCATGGAGACGGCCGCTATGAGCTCTTCTGCGCCCGGACAGAAAATCTCTCCACCCAAAATGAAACCGTCCGCATCGGCACACACTGAAATGATTCCCAAATCCCCATCATGGGTGCGAGAAAACGGAAGCCCCGCCAAAGGGACAACACTCTCTTTGCATATACTCCCTTCAGCTTCGATCTGCTTTCTGTTCTGGCCCACTACGGCATAGGAGCATGGCAGGGTATGTATGAATTTAACGACATTGTCCAGATTCAAAACTTCGGGATCTTTGCCCAGAATCCTCTTGACGACATATAGCACTTCGGCCCTCGCGGCATGCGCTAGCATTAGCTTGCCATTGCAGTCGCCCACCGCATAATGGTCCGGACAGGTCGTCTCGAAATGCTCGTCCGTAACGATACCGTGCCTGTCCACCTTCACCTCATCAGTCTGAATCACAGCGACATTCGCGCGTCGCCCCGTAGCTACCAGCAGTTTTGGCACATAGCTTTCAGATCCATCGATATACACGATATGCACACCGCGCTTTGTCG
>JAMOOM010000150.1 GCA_027065515.1 Campylobacterales bacterium | reverse complement strand
TTTGCTCATCATCGATCGCCACAATATCGAATTGGTAGATTGCCTGGTTATAACGAAGATCTATGCTTTTGTGCTCCCTGCTGCATACCTCCTTTAAAAATTCCTCCCATTTTTTGGGTTCATTCTTCTCCATACCGATATGAATCTGCCACGCTGTATCATTTTCGATCAGAATGGCGCGGGAAGAGCAGGAGAGCTGCATGACCGGATTGGGATTTTGGATATAAAACTGCGCGAACGACTCGATCTGCCTTTTATGCTCCAGTTCCCGGGAGATATCTTCAACGATACCGATCGCTCCCACCAGCCGGTTCTTGGAATCTTTCAGAACTGTTGTCTTGATGCGGATATAGACACTGATGTCACTCACCGTTGTATGGTATGAGCCTTCGTAGTAACCATCCTCCAGTCCGTTATAGTCGATAGGCATCCGAATAGCCGGAATGATCCGTTTATCCTCTATCTTTTCGAGACTATAGCCTATAAGCTTCTCTCTGCTCGATCCAAAGAGCTGGATGAAATACTCATTGGCATTGACGATGTTGAAATTCTTGTCATAGAAGAATATCCCCAGCGGAACATTGTCGAAAATCAATTCGATCTCGGCCCTGTGCGCTTTGAGAGCCCGAATCCAGCGCTCATTCTCGAGCTTCAGGGTCAAAGCATCGGCAATCGTTTTGTGAATACGGCTCGAGCCCGAGACGAGAAAGGCGAGATAGATGAGCACCATCACCCCCATCATCACCTCGATCGAATCGGAACTTACCAGAAGCCATATCGCCGTCCCGCCAAGAGTGATCAGGGCGTAAAAAATGGCAGTGATTCGTTCAGGCGAGAGCGTGGTGACGGCTCCTGCCGCCATCCCACCCATGACGAACGTCATCAAAAAGTCGTAAGCCACTCCTTGTTTCCCGAGAAAATACCACGGCCCGCTCACCCACACTATGGCCGTGGTGAACATCCCGATCCATTGCAACACCTCCGCCCACACCACTGGTATTTCATCCTGGTGCGCTTTGTAGTAGAGATAGATGCCAAGCCGATAGAGCATCATGGCGACGATTATTCCATACCATATGAGCGCGTTTTTTCCAGATTTGGGCCAATAGACAATCAGCACCAGGAGTCCCGCCATAATGTTGACGACAATGGTGAAAGGGATGGAGTCGTAGATCATATCGATCAGATCGCGTCGGATCCGTGAAGCGTACCGCTCCATCCTACGATTCCCTCTGCACGATGGCGATCGCTTTGCCGATAATATATGTCTCCGACACTTCGGTATGGATGGCTGGATATGCAGGATTGAGAGAGAGGCAAGCCCACTCTTTCTCGTTTTTATATTCGACCTTCTTGATAAAAAGCTCCTCTCCTATTCTCAACACGTAGATACCTCCACTGCGAACTTGCCGCCTGCTGCGATCGACGATGATCAAATTGCCATCCTGAAGAAGTGGTTCCATCGAATCACCCCGGATTTCAAGCGCGTCGATATGCTTGAGATGATTGATGCCGCCTATAAACTTCACCAGCGCATCGTCCACTCGTATCGTTTCATAATTCTCCTCCCAATTGAAAGTACCGCTTCCGGCCGAAGCGTTGATCTGTTTGAAATAGCGGATTGTCGCCACTTTCTCGGTACTTTCCTCGAGAGAACGCGACATCTGATCGTAAAGCAGCCAGTTTATACTGATTTTTCTAAGCGCGCAAAAATCGGCAATAGCCGCCAACGGCAGCGATTCGCGCTTCTTTAAAACTGCAAAATAGGAGGGTGCGATTCCCAGCGTTTCGGCGACATCCTTATCCAAAACTCTTCTCTCCCCCACCTCGGTACTGATGATATCTTTCAGTCTTGCGACAACCTCTTCGAATGAAAGCACTCTTCACCTCTTTAGAAATTGATATGTTTTGTATCCATAATACCATTTCTTATTACAATCCAAAATAAAGGGCATTTCCGAAAACAGGAGTTTTTCTATGATAATCCATATGGATCTCGATTGTTTCTTCGCCTCGTGCGAAAGGCTTCGAAACCCTTCGCTGCACGGGCGTCCCATCGCGGTAGGCGGACGGGGCGATCCTTTTATTTTCGATATAAAGAGTCGAAAAAATATCGATGTCTCACTCGAAAACAGCGGCGCTTTCGTCCCCACTCTCTTCTATGATGCCGAAAGCGGTTTTTCGGACTACTTCGTGGAAAAGAAGAAGATTCGCGGCATCGTCATCACTTCCAGCTACGAAGCACGCAAAATGGGTATCAAAACCGGTATGACTATTCGTGAAGCACTGCAGAGGTGTCCGCAACTTGTGGTTTTGCCACCCAACCATCTATTCTATCACGAGATATCCCATTCGCTGAAAGCGTGGCTTCAAAAAAAGGTTCCCGTTTTGGAGCAATACAGCATCGACGAATTTTTCGCGGATCTCGGGGGATGGATCGAGGATAGCGATGTTCCCACCTTTATCGACACTCTTCGCCAGGAGATAAAGTCTACTTTCGGCATCCCCATATCGATCGGAGCTGCCCCTTCGAAGTGGATCGCGAAGATGGCCACAAGCGCAGCCAAGCCGGATGGATGCAAAACACTCCTGGAAAAAGAGGTGGCGCGCTTCGTAGATCCACTCCCTATCGATACTTTTCCGGGCATCGGGCGTGGATTTTCGCGCCGGTTGAAAGCCTATAAAATCGATACGCTTGGAGATCTGAAGGCGGCCAAGCACCTGCTGTATCGATGGAAAAAACCCGGGATCCAGCTCTATCACCGCGTAAACGGCGACGACTGCGAACCCGTAGCACCCGGCCACGATCGCCGCTCCATCGGTATTTCCCGCACGATCGATCCCATATTCGACCGCGAGGAGATCAGACGGCGCCTCATCATCCTGTGCCGTCACCTAGCTCAGCTCGTAGCCAGGATCGACGCCAAGCCGCAGAGACTCTTTTTGGGTATCAAATATCAATTTGGCCAGAAAGCCAAACGCAGCGTTACCGAACGTTTTATCTTCAGTGAATTGGCTTTAAGAAGACAGATACTGAAACTTTTCGATACGATCGACATCTACCGCTCTCTGCCTATCGTCAGGCTTGGTATCAGCTGCGGCAATTTCGACACACAATCGATGCTGCGCGGATCGCTCTTTAGCCAAGAAAGAGAGATGAAAGAGAGGAATTTGTGGCGCCAAACGGCCAAGATTCGACAAAAGTACGGGATCGACACGATTCGAAGCGCCGTTGAGATGCTATAGAGAGTTTACCTTCTCGAATATTTCACGATCTCCATCGGAGTGGAATATGAATGTCACATCCATATCCGGATGTGACTTCAAAAAACTCTTTACCGTCTCGTAAGCGATCTTTGCGGCCCTGTCTTTAGGGAAACCATAGATGCCTGTGGAGATGGCCGGGAATGCGATCGAATCGCACCCCAGCTCCAACGCCGTTTTCAATGAATTTCTATAGGCATTCGCCAACAATTCATCACACCTGTCGCCACATCGCCCCCAGATCGGCCCCACGGTATGGATGACATATTTCGCAGGCAGGTTTCCCGCGGTTGTTACCACCGCTTCGCCTGTGGGCAGGCCGTCGGGATACTTCGTGCGACGAATCTTTTTGCACTCTTTAAGTATATCCGGCCCTCCTGCACGATGAATAGCTCCATCGACACCGCCGCCTCCCATGAGCGAACTGTTGGCAGCATTGACGATTGCGCACGCTCTCTCTTTGGTGATATCTCCGGTTTTTACAAGAATTCTCGACATTCATCGACCCTCTTCTTCTGGAGGATGTTTTCCCGACTTCTCTTTTATCCACTCCAAAGATCTCTTTTTGCGAAGCTTCCTGGCAAAATCTTCCGCAGTGAAACCCATCTCGTCGGCAGCGTAAAGGTCTGCTCCCTTTTTGTAGAGCAGCTCCATCATCTCCACATAATCGAAGCTAGCCGCCAACATCAACGCAGTCATTCCGCTTTTGCGTTCGCTCTTTGCCGGATCGATCCCTTTATCGATAAAAAGCTCGGCCAGATCGATACGGTTGCGCTCCACCGCTTCATCCAAAAGCCCCACGCCTTCGTCGGTCGTCCAGAAAATATCGGCACCATACTCCAACAACAGTTCGGCCAACTCTCTGGATCCACGAGACACGACAAGGTGCAGAAGCAAAGGGCGCCCCTCTTCATCCGCGATATTCACATCCGCACCTTCGGCCAGCAGCGCTTTCGCTCTATCCAGCGCATCGTTTTTTACAGCCTCGATAAGTTCAATGTTTTTCTTGTTCATGAAGTTATTATACCAGCAAGAGATTAATGATATCCATAATAGGTGTAATAGATGGTGACCCCGGCGCGATTCGAACGCGCGGCCTTCGGATTAGGAATCCGATGCTCTATCCAGCTGAGCTACGAGGTCAAAGGGTTGGTGTCGGTACTATGTGGTTTTTTTGAAGAAAGAGCGAATGGCTTTGGCCATTCGCTCGCAAAGACCAAAAAGGCCGGTCTTTGCTTTTTGGATATTAGCCGTTGCGTTTTTTGATGATCTCTTCGGCAACGTTTTTCGGAACCTCTTCGTAATGATCGAATTCCATCGCGTAAGTTCCGCGCCCTTGTGTAGCGGAGCGAAGATCCGTAGAGTATCCGAACATTTCGGCAAGTGGGACGAATGCGTTGACAATCTTGTTGCCATGGCGGTCTTCCATGCTGTTGATCTGTCCACGGCGACGGTTAAGGTCTCCGATTACATCGCCCATATACTCTTCTGGTACTTCCACTTCGACTTTCATGATCGGCTCCAGAATGATAGGGTTGGCTTTCCTGGCACCCTCTTTGAATCCCATGGCGCCGGCAAGTTTAAACGCCATTTCACTCGAGTCGACATCATGATAGCTACCATCGTAAAGTGTAACTTTGACATCTTCGACGGGATATCCTGCCAAGACTCCGTTTTGCAGAGCCTCCTGGATACCTTTATCGACAGCCGGAATAAACTCTCTTGGAACCACACCGCCCTTGATGGCATCTACAAATTCGTATCCGCTGCCTGGCTTCATTGGCTCGAGCTTGAGGAATACATGACCATACTGACCGCGCCCACCCGATTGTTTGGCGTATTTGTACTCTTGCTCGACAGGTTGCTTGATCGTTTCACGATATGCTACCTGAGGCTGTCCAACTTCCGCCTCGACTTTGAATTCGCGCATCATACGATCGACGATGATCTCCAGGTGGAGCTCGCCCATTCCCGAAATGATCGTCTGGCCGCTCTCTTCATCGGTGTGAACACGGAAGCTGGGATCTTCCTCTGCAAGTTTTTGCAGCGCGATCGACATCTTCTCCTGGTCTGCTTTCGTCTTGGGCTCGACAGCGACGGAAATTACCGGATCGGGGAACTCCATACGCTCGAGAATCACTTTCTCTTTTTCGTCGCAGAGCGTATCGCCGGTTAGCGTAGACTTGAGACCGACACATGCGCCGATTTCACCGGCATAGAGCTCTTTGATCTCTTCACGTTTGTTCGAGTGCATCTTCAAAAGACGGCCGACGCGCTCTTTCTTTCCTTTGGTCGAGTTGAAGACGTAGCTACCCGCCTCGATAATACCGCGATAGACACGGATAAATGTGAGCTGTCCCACAAAAGGGTCGGTCATGACTTTAAACGCCAACGCCGCGAACGGGCCCTCATCCGTTGCTTCGATCTGGACCGGATTGCCATCCATGTCTTCAGCGTGGATCGCCTGAACTTCAGTAGGGGCAGGAAGATAGTCGACGACTGCATCGAGCATAGGCTGAACACCTTTGTTTTTGAAGGCTGTACCACAAAGCATCGGGACCATTGTCATTTCAAGTGTAGCTTTTTTGATCCCCTTCTTAATTTCATCGACGCTGAGCTCTTCTCCGCCGAAATATTTCTCCATCAGCTCTTCACTGGTCTCAGCGACAGCTTCGATCAGCTTCTCTCTATACTCGTTGGCTTTTTCCACAAGATCTTCAGGGATGTCCACTACATCATATTTCTGACCATAGCCCTCTTCTTCCCATACGATACCTTTCATCGTAACGAGATCGACAACTCCTTTGAAATCCTCTTCGGCTCCGATAGGAATCTGAATAGGCACTGCATTGGACTTGAGGCGCTCCTTGATCTGGCGCTCCACTTCGAAAAAATCCGCTCCTACGCGGTCCATCTTGTTGACGAACGCCATACGTGGAACTCCGTATTTGTTGGCTTGACGCCATACGGTTTCAGACTGGGGCTGTACGCCGCCAACGGCACAAAAGACCGCAACTGCGCCATCGAGCACGCGCATGGAGCGCTCGACTTCGATCGTGAAGTCGACGTGGCCGGGGGTGTCGATGATGTTGATCTGGTAATCTTTCCAAAAACAGGTGGTAGCGGCCGAGGTGATAGTGATACCCCGCTCTTGCTCCTGCTCCATCCAGTCCATCGTAGCGGCGCCTTCGTGCACCTCTCCGATTTTATGGGACAATCCTGTATAGTAGAGGATACGTTCTGTCGTCGTGGTCTTTCCGGCATCGATGTGTGCGGCGATACCGATGTTGCGTACACGTTCTATAGGTGTTTTTCGTGCCATCTGGTTTTCCTTTTAGCGTTGGTAAAGTTTGAGGGATTATATCAAATTGTAGTTTAAACGACTCCAAAGGGGGGAAACCCGCTTGGAGCGTATGAAGAGTTGTTGTTCTGGGTCGGTTACCATCGGTAGTGAGCGAATGCTTTGTTCGCTTCTGCCATTTTGTAGGTATCCTCTTTTTTCTTGAAAGCAGACCCGCGTTTTTCGCTCGCTTCGATCAGCTCGTTGGCCAGACGCGCAGCCATCGTGCGCTCGTTGCGCTTGCGTGCCGCATCGATAATCCATCGGATCGCGAGTGCCTGTTGGCGAACCGGGCGAACTTCGATCGGCACCTGGTATGTAGCACCGCCGACACGTCGGCTTTTGACTTCCATCAATGGTTTGACGTTTTCGATCGCTTCGTCAAAAACTTCGATTCCTTTTTTGCCAGTTTTCTCTTCGGCGATCTTCATAGCACTGTACATTACTGTTTCTGCAACGGATTTCTTGCCGTCAAGCATTATTCCATTGATAAACTTGGTGACCACTTTTGAGTTGTAGATCGGGTCAGGCATCACTTCACGAACGGGTGCTCGTCGTCTTCTCATTGTTTTTTCCTCTTGTTATCTTGAATTATTTAGGGCGTTTGGTACCGTATTTGGAGCGCGATACACGGCGGTTTGCGACACCTGCAGTATCGAGCGCGCCGCGAACGATATGGTACTTGACACCCGGAAGGTCTTTGACACGGCCGCCGCGAACGAGTACGATACTGTGCTCTTGCAGGTTGTGTCCTTCACCTGGGATATAACTGATCACCTCGAAACCACTCGTCAGACGGACTTTCGCTACTTTACGAAGAGCAGAGTTCGGTTTTTTCGGTGTGGTTGTATAGACACGGGTGCAAACCCCGCGACGTTGGGGGCACTTGACCAGTGCCGGTGACTTGGATTTTTTGATAACCTTTTTGCGTTCCTTGCGGACCAGCTGGTTGATAGTTGGCACTCAATTTCCTTTCATGTATATAGTATTCTCAAAATCGATGGCAAATAATAGCCAAAGAATTATTATATCTAACTTAAATTAAGTATTTTTTAATCTTTTATCTTCGGCATGGGAAGAAGGGGAGTCACTCCTCCTCTTCTTCCTCCTCTGTGGAGACATTTATATCTTTTTGCGGATAGAGCCCTGTACCTACAGGAATCAAGCGACCGATAATGACATTCTCCTTCAGGTCTTCGAGCGGATCGATCTTTGCCGATATGCTCGCTTCTGTCAGAACTTTGGTGGTATCCTGGAAAGATGCGGCAGAGATAAAGCTGTCCGAGCTGACCGCCGCCCGGGTGATACCAACCAGGACCGGCTCCGCTATCGCAGGTTCGCCACCTAGTCTCATGATGCGCTCGTTCTCTTCCATGAACTGACGACGACTGGCCAGATCGCCAGCGATAAACTTGGTGTTACCGCTATCTACGATACGTACTTGCCGAAGCATCTGGGAGTAGATGATCTCGATATGTTTGTCGGAGATGTTGACCCCCTGTCGGCGATACACCTGCTGGATTTCGCTGACCATATAGTAATGCAG
>JAMOOM010000149.1 GCA_027065515.1 Campylobacterales bacterium | reverse complement strand
CCGCTTCATCTTCCATGATCAATACGCCAATCAGTCGGCATTTGATGACAGCGCCTGCCTGCACAGGATAGTCGTTCAATACCAAAATGTCGATCGGATCGCCATCGTCCGCCAAAGTGTTTGGCACAAAACCGTAGTTGGCCGGATAGAACATCGCCGAATAGAGCACTCTATCTACAAATATAGCGCCGCTATCTTTTTCCACTTCATATTTGATGTTCGATCCATAAGGGATTTCGATCAGTGCGTGTACTTTGTCGGGAAAATCACCGTACCCGATTTTGGATATATCCATTTGTTACTCCTGATAAATTTGATAGGAAATTTTAGCGCAATATGATTAAAATTTCTTCATGTTATAATGAAATATGGAAAACGGATGGAAAACTTGCTTCGATCGACTTGGATTGTCGATGGATTATGGTAATATCAAAGCGATTCGTAATTGATTACCACTTCGATATCCGGAAAACGGGATGCCAACATCGTTTCGATCTTTTCGATCTTTTGACGTGCGCTCTGTTCGTCGGGAGACAGAAAAGAGATGGCTATCTGAGCCTCCTTGGGATACTCGCCTGAAATATCCATCACCGAGCAATTCATGGCCGATAGGCGCTCTTTTATGGAATTGAGTACGGCTCGTCGTCCTTTTTTCGAGCTGACATAAGGAAGGTCAATCGCGAGAGTCGCATAGGTCAGGGTCATCGTGCCTATCACCATCCTTGTAGTCGATATGCCTCTTGTGCATATATTCTTTGAATCTCTCGATCCATCGGTCCACCTCTGTCCTGTCGCGTCCTGCAAGGCTGATTACAGCGATTCTTTTGTCTGCACAAAAAGCGGGAAGGGAGGAGAGCTCCATATTTTTTGGAACTTTCTGCATGATCTCTATGAGATCGTTTTCGCTCGTGAGTGCAGTGAGTGTGCGACGGTAGAGTGGTCTGGTTTCCGGAAGGAGTGTATCGAGTGCATGTTTGACCATCGGATGTGCCATCTTTGGAAAGCCGGGAACGAAAAACCAGCGACCTTGAAGTGAAAAGCCCGGAACGTTATTGACAGGGTTGTCCAGAAGAGAAGCGTTTTCGGGAAGTTCCGCCATGTGTATCCGATGCGGGAAAGCATCATCGCCAAATTGGGAGACGATCCGCGACTTGGCCTCTTCGTGTAGTTTCAATGGCTTGCCGGTAAATACATCTGCTGCGATCTTGCGGGTCAGATCATCGGGTGTCGATCCGATACCACCGAAACTGAACATGATGCCATCAGGATCGTTCTTTACGAGTTGAAAAACTTCTCTTATGAGATTTTCATCGTCTTCGATGATGAAGGAGGCGTGAAGCTTCTCTCCCCGCCGTAAAAGTTCGGCGGAGAGGAAATCGAAATGTCTATCTTCTCTTCTGCGATTGAGTATTTCAGATCCTATGATGACCTGGTAGAAGTGCATCAGATTTTGCTCTTGATGAACTTTTCCATCTCATCTACGATCTCTTCGATCGAACGCTCGCCATTGATTGTGTGCAGCAAGCCCTTTTCTTTGTAGAATTTTCTGATATCTTCGATCTCTTTCGTGTAAACCTTCATACGATTTTTGAACACTTCCTCATTGTCGTCCGCTCCGCGGGCACGTCCGAGTACGCGCTCTTTGGCGACCTCTTCGCTTACATCGACTTCGATAACCGCTTCGAGCTCGACATCGGGCTCTTTGGAGAGGATTTCATCGAGCGCTTTCATCTGCTCCACGCTTCTTGGGAAGCCGTCGATGAGAATGACAGGCTTGTCGCTCTTTTTGATTGCGTTTACAATGGTATCTATGACGATTTCGAGTGGAACGAGCTCGCCTTTGGAGATGTAGCTGTCTATCGTGGCTCCGAGTGGTGTCCCGCTGGCCACTTCGGCACGAAGAAGATCTCCTGTGGAGTAGTGGGCTATTGTATCGGGGTTGTTGGCCGCGATGATCTCGGCATCCGTCGTTTTGCCGCTGCCTGGGGCTCCGATGATGAGGAACAGTTTTTTCATGGTAATCTCCTTGTTTGAATTGGTTTTATGATAATTTTTTCCGCCTGCCCGCGGCAAAGAGCCAGATCGATATCGTCATTTTTAATCTCTATAGGGCCCATAAACGCTTTGTTTTTGACCTCTACGATATCACCGACCCTGATACCAAGAGCATCGAGGCGGCATTTGAAGCGATCGCAACCGCCTTCGAAGCCTTTGATTTTAACCAGATCTCCAGGCTTTGCTTCACTCAGACGCATCGCTCTTTGGCCGTTTTCTGATGCGTATGCCCAACTCTTTCAGTTGTGCCTCGTCCACTGGACTTGGCGCATGGGTGAGAAGGCATGTAGCGCTTTGTGTTTTCGGGAACGCTATGACATCTCTGATGCTCTCTTTTTTGCTCAGGAGCATCATGAGTCTATCGAACCCGAGTGCGAAACCACCATGTGGCGGAGCACCGAATTTCAGTGCATCGAGCAAGAATCCAAACTTCTCTTTGGCCTCTTCGTCGGAGATGCCCAGCAGTGAAAAGACTCTCTCTTGTATATCGAGTTTGTGGATACGAATCGATCCGCCTCCCAGCTCGATACCGTTTAAAACGATGTCGTAGGCATCCGATTCGATCGCTTCCGCATCCTCTTCATCGATATTTTTTGGCATCGTAAAAGGGTGATGGAGCGCTTTTAGATGCAATGTTCCCTCTTCGAGCTCGAACATCGGAAAATCTACAACCCATACGAATTCGAAGCGGTTTTCGTCGATCAGATCCAGGCGGCGCGCCACCTCTGTTCGAAGACGGCCCATATAATCGAGTACGGTTTTTTTATCGCCCGCACCGAAAAATACGATATCGCCGACCTGAAGATCGAGACGGCTCTTCATCGTCTCTATCGCTTCATCGGAGAGGAATTTGAGGATAGGGCCTTTTAAACCATCTTCTTTGACCTGGATATAGGCGAGCCCTTTGGCGCCAAAGCGGGTTACGAATCCTTCCAGCTCCTTGATGATTTTTCTGGAAAAGGCTGTATCTCCACCCGGGACTTTTAGAGCTTTGATGCGGTTGATCTTTTTATATTTTGCGATTTCGGCGAATATCTGGTTGTCGCAGTTTTCAAAAAGGTCGATCACGTCCGAAAGCTCGAGTCCAAAGCGCAGATCCGGGCGGTCGTTGCCATATTTTTCCATCGATTCGTGATATGTGATGCGGTTGAAGGGGATCTGGACTTCATGGCCGCAAGCTGTGAAAATGGCTTTGAGAAGCTCTTCGGCCACTTTCATCACATCTTCCTGGGTGCAGAAACTCATCTCTACATCGATCTGGGTAAATTCAGGCTGTCTGTCGGCGCGAAGGTCTTCGTCGCGAAAACATCTGGCGATCTGGAAATATCGATCGAAGCCGCTGACCATCAGAAGCTGCTTGAAAAGTTGAGGTGATTGCGGAAGAGCGTAGAATTCTCCGTTGTGCACACGGCTGGGAACGAGATAGTCTCGCGCTCCTTCGGGTGTGGATTTTGTCAAAATAGGGGTCTCCACCTCCAGAAAGCCATGTTTGTCGAGGATGTTTCGTGCCGCTATGGCGGCTTTGGAGCGAAGCTGGAAGGTTTCGAACATCTCTTTTTGACGAAGGTCAAGATACCGGTATTTTAGGCGTATATCTTCTCCGACATTGGGGTCTCCAAGCGTAAAAGGCATAGGTTCGCTGCGGTTTTCGATAATCAGTTCATCGACAACCACTTCGATCTTTCCGGTTTTCAGGCGAGGATTTTCGAGGCCTTCGCCTCTCATTCTGACCAGCCCTTTGACGATCAATACATATTCGTCACGGATCTGAGAAGCGATCTTGTGAGCTTTTTCATTGTCGGCAGGGTCACAGACGAGCTGGATCAGTCCCGTTCTGTCACGAAGGTCGATAAATATGATGCCGCCATGGTCGCGGTAACTATTGACCCATCCGGCCAGTTCGACGTGTTCGCCGACGTTGTTTTCGTTTATATCTGCACAATAGTGTGTTCGCAAAGCCATCTCCGTTATGAATGTGAATTGATGATTGGTGGCGCGATTATAGCAAAATTTTGTTAGAATAATAGAATAGATCATCCCAGCAAGAGGTATTAAATGGATAAGGGATTGACCATTCGTCGTGTAGGCATCGTTCTTCGCCCTTCTACACCAGAGCTCAAAGCTCTTTTCTATACAGTGAAAAGCGCATTCGAAAAACATGGTGCCGAGGTAATCATCGATAGCGTGAGTGCGGGCATGATCGGTGTGTTGGGGCGCGATTTCGATACGCTTTGCAAAGAGAGTGATGTTTTGGTGAGCATAGGGGGAGACGGGACGCTGCTCTCTTTGGCTCGCAGAAGCTATCCCTACCATAAGCCTATTCTTGGCGTAAATGCCGGGACGCTGGGGTTTTTGGCGGATATCAATCCATCGGAGGTCGTATCATTTATAGACAAGCTGTATGGCGGGGAGTTCAGGATCGACGAGCGAATGATGGTGGAGGCGAGACTGCAAAGCGATGAGATTGAAAATCCGCGTCGCTTCTATTCGCTCAACGATATCGTGATAAGCCGGCCATCGATATCCAAAATGGTAAAGGTGGATGCCTATATCGACAAAAAATGGTTCAACACATATTATGGAGATGGCTTGATCATTTCGACACCCACGGGATCTACGGCATACAACCTGGCGGCAGGTGGGCCCGTCACCTTTCCTTTGACAGACGCTTTTATCCTTACGCCCATCTGTCCACATTCGCTTACGCAGCGTCCACTGGTGATTCCTGCAGATTTTGAAATAGAGATAAAAACACCGCAGAAAGAGTCGCTTGTGATAGTGGATGGTCAGGAGCAGTACGATTTTGGGCACGGAGACAATCTGATCATCCGCAAAGCGCCAATCGGCGCCAGGCTTATTCACCGGGTAGAGCGCAACTATTTCGATGTGTTGCGTGAAAAACTTTCATGGGGGCAGGATAGATGATGGCCAGCCGATACAAAGAGGATCGATGATAGATCGTTTTTATGCGCGCAACCTCGTTGGGTTCGAGACGATCGATATAGATTTCGAACCGGGACTTGTCGCCATCACCGGGCCAAGCGGCGCCGGAAAGTCCGTCTTCATGGGAGCGATTTTATCTATCTTCGGGCTTTCACGGATGCAGGCGGATGTCGCGGAGGCGGTTTTGGAAAAATCACCTCTGCTCGATCTTCAGAGCTTCGATGACGGCGAAAGCGAGATCGTGATCCGTGCTCTCAAAAAAGAGAAAGTCCGTTATCTTCTGAACAGTTTGACGATCTCCAAAAAACGGCTAAAAGAGATAGCTTCGGCAGTGGTACGCCACATATCCCAACGCAGCAACGATGAGCTCTCCGCAGATCTGCTGTTGGAGCTTCTGGATGCGATGGCGGCTTCCGAGGATAGCGCTTATGCAAAACGTCTGGAGTCGTTTCACGCTCTTTATGATGAATATATCGCCAAAGCCCGGAAGCTGGACGAAATGCGCGCCGATGAAAAGCGTGTCAAAGAGTTGATAGAGTTCGCTGAGTTCGAGATATCGAAAATCGATGAATTGGCTCCGGTGCCCGGTGAAGATGAGAAATTGATGGAGTTGAAGAGAAAACTCTCAAAACGTGAAAGGATATCCGAAGCGATCGCGCGCGCTTCCACGATCTTCGAGAGTGAAGATGCCGTGCTCGAGGCTTTGGGCCTCATCGAAGGAGATACGGCTCTTTTCAACGAGGCGATGAGTATGCTGCATCATGATTTCGAGCTCGCCGAAGAGATGCTCGATGGACTGGAAGAGGTGGATGTAAAGAGTGTGCTGGACAGGATAGAGGCGCTGGCTTCGCTGAAGCGCAGGTATGGCTCGATAGAAGAGGCTCTGGAGTATCGGGCGAAAAAGATCGAAGAGTTGCGATATTACAGAAATATCGACCATGAGTTGGGAAGTCTCGAAACCGATACGGAAAAACTGCTGGTCGCCCTCGAGAAGGAGGCGCGCAACATCAGCGAAACACGCACTCTTGCGGCCAAAAAAGTGGAACGGTTCGCAAACGGATATCTTCAACAGCTTCGAATGCCACCGCTTCGATTCGATATCTCTTTAAAACCGCTCGACAGATCGGGTATGGACCGGGTGGATATCGATATGCAAGGCTCCAGCATCCAGACGCTCAGCGGAGGGGAGTTCAACCGTATCCGGCTGGCGCTACTTCTTTGCAAGAGCGAGCTCGCAGGAGGGGAAGGGGTGCTGCTGATAGATGAGATCGACGCCAATGTCAGCGGCGATGAATCGATCGCGATCGCCAGGCTTTTGAAGATGCTTTCGAAAAATTATCAGATCATAGCCATTTCACACCAGCCACATCTAAGTGCGGCGGCCGACCAGCATCTCCTCGTAACCAAAGAGAAAGAGCGAAGTGTGGCCAGGTCTTTGAGCAGGCAAGAGCGCATCGACGAAATATCCCGCATGATCGCAGGGGAGAAGGGCATGGAGGAAGCGGCCGATTTTGCCAATAAAATAATAAAGGAATTTTCTGCATGATTATCGACACCCATTGCCATCTGGACGATCCGAGATTCGAAAAAGATCTCGATGAGGTGATTGCGCGTGCCCATTCGCATGGCGTGAAGGGATTCATCATACCCGGAGCCGACCCTGAAACCCTGCCGAAAGCCAAAGAGATCGCCCACCGATATGAAAATATATTCTATGCCGCCGGAGTCCACCCTTACGATAGGGAAAAATACGATGAAAATCTTCTAAAAGAGTTTCTCGAGGATGAAAAATGCGTAGCCGTAGGTGAATGCGGGCTGGACTACTACAGACTGCCGGAATCCGAGTCTGCAAGGCATGAAGAGATCGCTCAGCAAAAACGGATATTCATCGGACAGATCGAGTTGGCCAAAAGTTTCAACAAACCCCTTATCGTGCATATTCGAGATGCCAGCGATGACTCCAAAACTCTTTTGATTGAACATGATGCAAAAAAGGTTGGCGGAGTGTTGCACTGCTTCAATGCCGACGAACAGCTGCTCGAGCTTTCGGAATATGGTTTTTATTTTGGCATAGGCGGAGTTCTGACTTTCAAAAATGCCAAAAAACTTCCCCAAGTACTCCCAAAAATCCCCAAAGATAGACTTCTGGTCGAGACGGATGCCCCTTATCTGACTCCTCATCCTCACAGGGGAAAACGCAACGAGCCGTGGTATATCGTTTATGTAGTCGAGAAGATGGCCGATATATTGGGTATGACCACCGACGAGATCGAAAAGATAACCACCCAAAATGCTATGCGTCTTTTCAAGCCTATTGAAAAGCTCTCGATGGTATAATGTTTAAAAGCGATATCAGGAGGACCCGTTTGAAACGACTGATCTTTATCTTTGTTGCGATGGCCGGCATGTTTCACGGTGCACTCTCCGCCTCACTTTTTATGGAGCCGCAATACGGCGACGATGTGAAAATACTTCAGACACTGGATATCGAGCCCACATTTCTGAGCGATCGTGTATTTCAACAGATAAAAAACAATCTCACCACAAAAAGACGCAATGCCTATTTCAGAATGCTCAAACGTGGAGCTATGTATATTCCTACATTGAAAAAGAAGATTCACGACAACGATATTCCGCCCATATTTCTCTATATGGCTATGGCCGAATCGCATTTTGACGTGCATGCCCTTTCGCATGTAAAGGCTTCGGGGCTTTGGCAATTCATGCCCAAAACCGCCAAAATCTATGGGTTGAAAGTGGGGCGTTATATCGATGAGAGACGAGATCCCATCAAATCGACAGAGGCTGCAATTTCATACCTGAAAAGATTGCACAAGCTCTTTGGAAAATGGTATCTGGCCGCACTTGCCTACAACTCCGGCGAGGGGAGGGTTTTGCGGGCGATCAAAAAAGCCGGCAGTGACGAGCTTCACGTATTGCTCGACGAGAAAAGGCATTATCTGCCCAAAGAGAGCCGAAACTATATACGCAAAATCGTTTCGATGGCGCTGGTGGCCAATAATGCGGATATCTGTTTTTCAGGCAATGAAACGCATATGTTCAACAGTGCCGAAGGAAATACGCTTGTGCGCGTCAAGGTTAGCGGCGGAGAGACTCTTGAGCATATAGCCAGGCAGATATCGCTGCCTGTAAGGATTATGAGGCGCCTAAACCCGCAGTTCAATTACGGATTCACTCCGCCGCAAA
>JAMOOM010000148.1 GCA_027065515.1 Campylobacterales bacterium | reverse complement strand
GTGCCCTGGAAGGCATTAAAAGAGCGTTGAAAAAGAGAGAGAAATAGTCTGCATATGGACGCGGAAATTCAATTGCGCCACTTTAAAAAGGATGAAGGGTGAAAATCTTGAAAAAATACTGGGTCGGAGTGGTTGCATTGGCACTTTTTGTGGTGGCCGGTGCGCTGATTTACGTCAAACTGCACCCTAGACAGTTGCCGGCCAACCTCGTCGAAGGAACCGGGCGAATAGACGGAGACCTGACCAACCTGAATACCAAATATCCCGGTCGTGTCGCCCAAATTTTCGTCGATGACGGGATTCCCGTAAAAAAGGGGATGGTGGTCGCAAAGCTCACCAGTAAAGAGTACAAAGAGCAGAAGAGAAGCCTCGAGCGTCAGATCGCGGCCAGGCACAACGAGCTCGAAGCCAAAGAGATAGAGCTCGGTATCAACGAGACCAAAGTGCCTCAAATGCTTCAAAAAGCCAAAGCTGCGCTGAAATCCAGGAAGAGCCAGCTGATAGAGCTGGGGCGTGCCATCGCGTCTCAAGAGTCGCTTCTCGCGCAGGATCTGCGCGATCTAAAGCGCATGAAAAACCTTTTTGCGCAAAAGCTGATCGAAAAGCACAAACTCGAAGAGATCACGCTCAAACACGATGTCGATCGTCACACGCTCGAAGGGCTTTGGGATAAAAAACGCCAGCTCGAACAGGCCGTCGCGATCGCGAAAAGTGATCTGGAAGACGCCGTGGCGGCGCAAAAGTCTCTCGATGCGATGCGGCGGGGGATCGAGGCGCTCAAAGAGGGGATCGCCGCCCTGGAAGCTTCGAGAAATCAGGTGGAGGCGATGATCGCGGAGTTGACGTTGCATAGCCCGATCGAGGGCTTTACCGTCGAAAAGATAGCCAACGTCGGAGAGGTTATTGGCGCCGGAATGCCCGTAGCTACACTGGTGTCGCCCGAATCACTCTACTTGAAGATTTTCGTCGATACGATAAAAAACGGAAAAATCAAGCTGGGCGACAAAGCGGTTATCTTCCTCGATGCGTGGCCCAATCGTCCAATTCCGGCCAGGGTGGTGCGTATCGCCCAGAAAGCGGAGTTTACCCCCAAGGAGGTGAGTGTGCGCAGTGACCGGATCCAGCGGGTTTTCGCGGTGCATCTAAAGCCTCTCGAGCCCGATCCGCTTCTCAAGCTCGGCATCCCTGCTATCGGTGTGGTCTCGCTCGATGGCAAAGGATTGCCCAGTTCGTTGAACGATATACCAGTGCTTTAAGGTTTGTTCATGAAGACGATAGACAAAAATGTCATGCTTCTTGGATGGGTCAGTTTTTTCACCGATATGGCATCGGCGATGATCAATCCAATCCTGCCCATTTTTGTCGTCGTCGCACTTCATGAGGGAGTTGACAAGCTTGGAGTCATCGTTGCAGTGGCCACTTTTGTCTCATACGCTCTTCGCCTCGTTTCGGGATATATCAGCGATCGTTATGGTATCGTCAAACCGCTCGTGGTAGGCGGCTATGTTTT
>JAMOOM010000147.1 GCA_027065515.1 Campylobacterales bacterium | reverse complement strand
TGCGCCTTCTATCGCCATGGCAAGGATGAAGACGCCTATGTTCTCACGTTTGAAGAGATAGATAGAAAGATCGAAGACCTGCTGGATATCGGAGGAACCCAGATACTCTTTCAAGGCGGTGTGCACCCGAAGCTGAAGATCGAATGGTATGAGGAGTTGGTGGAGCATATCCATACCAAATACCCACAGGTCACGATTCATGGATTCAGCGCAGTAGAGATCGACTACATCGCCAAAATTTCACACATCGGCGTCGAAGAGACTCTGCAGCGCCTTGCGGCAAAAGGGCTCAGCTCCATTCCTGGCGCCGGCGCGGAGATTTTGAGCGATAGGGTGCGGGATGTCATCGCTCCTAAAAAAATCGATGTGAAAGATTGGTTGAACGTTCACCGGCTGGCGCATAAAAACGGCATCAGATCGACCGCGACGATGATGTTTGGCACGGTGGAGACCGACGAAGAGATTGTCGAACATTGGGAGCATATACGCAATCTGCAGGACGAGACAGGAGGTTTTCGAGCCTTCATTATGTGGAGTTTTCAGCCACACCATACCGCACTGCAGAAAAATGGGATCGTGACTGGCAAAACGAGCCCAAATCGATATCTTCGACTACTCGCCGTAAGCCGCCTTTTTCTGGACAATGTTGCGAATATCCAGAGTTCCTGGGTCACACAAGGAAGCTATATCGGCCAGATGGCGCTGCTTTATGGAGCCAACGATCTTGGCAGTACGATGATGGAAGAGAACGTGGTGAAGGCTGCCGGCGCGGTAAACAGAATGAATCAGCAGGAGATGATACGGCTGATACGAGACATAGGAGAGATTCCCGCCAAGAGGAATACGGCTTATGAAATTCTAGAGCTTTACAAATAGGATTATCGATAACGATGAACGGAGAAATATCGTGAAAAAATTTTTGCTCTTTTGGGCAGTATTGCAAGGAGTGCTGATGAGTGCGGTATTGGATAAAGTGACTATAGAAGGGGTAGATGTGCCTCTCATTTTCGAAGAGGAGAGGTCGCTGCCTATCGCTTCTATGCAGGTGATCTTCAGATACAGCGGTTCGCTGGCCGATGGGGATCATCCCGGATTGGCGAAATTTTCGGCGCGGATGATGAACGAAGGTACGAAAAAGCTTGGCTCTACAGGATTTGCCAGGGCTTTGGAGGAGCGGGCCATATCTTTGAGCGCTCATGCCGGCACCGAAACATTCGTTTTTGAAGAGAGCTCTTTGAAAGATGTTTTCGACGAAGGGGTCAAGATGCTTTCGCAGCTTTTGCAAGATCCGAACCTCACCCCAAAAAGTTTCGAAAAGGTTCAAGCCACCACGATAGGTTCTTTGATGAGAAAAGAGAGCGATTACGATTATCAGGCGAGCCTGCTTTTGAAGAAGGTGCTTTTCGCCAAAACCCCGCTATCGCATCCTGCCGATGGAAGCGTAGAGGATATAAAAGCCCTGAAGCTCGAAAATGTGGAATCTTTTTTGAAAAATCATCTCGTTTTGCATCGGGCCATCATCGTCATCGGCGGTGCAATGACGATTGATGAGGCGAAAGCGTATGCCAAAGAGGCCCTTGGAACGCTTCCTGCCGGAAAAAGCGAACCGTTGCCGTATTTTAAAGCCAGCGACGAGGCGAAAAAGGTGGTGGAAAAAAGAGCTACGGAGCAGGCTTATATCTATTTTGGAGCGCCGTTTTCCATGCGCGTAAGCGATCCAAATCGCTACAAGGCGAAAGTCGCGGCATTCATTCTCGGTAGCAGCGGTTTTGGAAGCCGCCTCATGGAGGAGGTGCGTGTCAAGCGCGGGCTGGCATACTCCGCTTATGGGCGCATCGTTTTGAACAAAAGCAGCAGCTACTTCAGCGGCTACCTGCAGACCAAACTCGAAAG